>CAZZZH010000038.1:15731-22995 GCA_964658445.1 Ilyomonas sp. | reverse complement strand
TTCGTTGTTCCAGTTTATTTGCCCAAATTCTTTCTCTGATGAGAATATTTCAAAATCTGCTCCTTTATGGAATCCTTTATTGAGTAATGCTTTTTCAATAAGCAAATCGAAATTTGTAGTAATAATAGTTTTTATTAAACCTGCATACACCAACTCCGCAATTAATTCGTGATTCGTGTTTGGCTTACCGTAATTAAATATGTCAATAATTTCATCAATATCAACTTCATTTTTTATTGTCTGAATGAAGAATTCAAAAGGAATGTTTGAGTTTAATATAATTGATGCATCAGATTCTTTTAAGTCAAGAACTTCAAGAATTTTTTTGACTAAATTATTAGCTAATGGTAATCCTGAATTATAAGAAATTCCAGCACCGCAAAAAATAGCAGTATTATGTTCAAAAATCTTTTTTAAATTATCAATTCTATTTTTTTCCACAGTTTTGGCGTAAAGAAATTAGCGAAGTAATCTGTTTGTAAATTTTAAAGTGAAAATGGTATAAAGTAATTGGCAGGAAATGGTTAACAAGGAAAGAAATCGATGACTAAAATAGTTCACGGCTATAATTTAGTCAATGAAATAAATACCGGAACGACTTACATGTGAACTTAGTTTGACTTGAATATCTGATATGAGTTGGTGCTTTAATCTAAATTCCGGCTTCTGATATTGTACATCTTGATCTCTTATAGAATGTAGAAACCTGAAATCGAATACAAAAATGTAATTATCACCTAAAACATGGACCACAGGATCACTTATATATAGATAAGCGGTTCCTGTTATAAGGTATTCCTTGAATTCTTCTTTTACTAAGATGCCAGGTAAAAAACGATAAACGGAAGTTTTCTTTTGTGCAAAATCACATATTGGAGTAACATTTAAATCTACATATATCGATTCATCAAATATCCTTTTCCTTGTTTCTTTTTCAGCTTCTAACTTAATTGTGTTTAAGCAACCATTAATCAAATTATTTGCATCCTTTTTTATGTCGATGATTAGAGCTTTTATTTCTGATAAAAAAACATTGTATTTTTTATCAATACTCTCTTTAGCTTCGCCTTTCTTCTCTGCAGACATCTTTTCAGCCGGGACGCTTTCAAGAACAACTAATTTGTTTTTCCAAGTATTATTAATTTCTTCTTGTCTTAGATTTAATTCATTCAATTGTAAATAAACATTTCCGGGTTGAAGAATGTCATCAATTTGATAACTTACCAATAATGTTTTATTGAGCATCGAATTGAAGTTTGCGACCTTTACCTCATCTTTAGATACTAAATCATTAAATAACTCGTCTGTCGTTTTGTTTATACAAATATCAATGTCATCAATTAATGGATTGCTTAAAGTATATAACGCATTTTTGAGTCTGGTTAAGCCATCATATCCTTCTCCGGCGATTCCTGAATATGCTTTTGCCAGCTTATGCAACAAGAATTTTGTTGTATCATTCCAATTGACATTTTCATTACGGTAAAAACTTGTTATCTTATTTGTAACACTTCCGGCAGAATTATTTACAAGTGATTCCCAAAGTAAAAACGCGTTAAATGAACTAAATTTTGAAAATTGTTCTTTCAGTCTTTCACGAATGATTTTAATTACTGTAGCGGCCTGATCAGCACCATACTTTTGAAGCTCTTCTTTCTGTAAACTACATGTAGTAATTGGGTTATAGTCCCCAAAGTCGTTGTCAAACTCCGATTGTAGCATTTGAGCATATTTGTCTTCATGTGCACTCCATATTACAAGGACATAAGGCGTACATTTAGTGATAAGTCTAACCAATCTTTGTTGAAGTAATCTTATTGTATCAATTCCAGTTGTACCTAAACCTAAGTCAAAATCTAAAAAAACTAATCTTACATTATCGATGGGTGTTTCAGGTAAATCATCCATGTCAATTTCTTTAAAAAAAAGAAAAGGCATTTTTTCTCTGGTAAGTGCAGCAGCAAGGTTTTTGACATCATCAGGGTTGTCATCTATAATAATAACTTTGCCATTATTGGGGAGTATCATTCATCAATTGTTTTAAATTTTAATCCTATAATAGCACCATTTGCAAATTCTTCAGGGAGTTCAAACTCATTTTTTTCAGGAAAAATCATTTCAGCTTTCATTACTTTCAAGATCTGACTTGTAATGTGTAATCCCAAACCCATTCCTTCATCTTTCGCTGTAATAAAAGGTTTTATGATTTTAGACGTAGGCAGTGTAAAACCGTTACCGTTATCGGCTACTATAAGAGTTAATACATCATTTTTTTCTTTGTATAAATTAATGAAAATTCTTTTTGAAAAGGACTGATCAGTTTTTTTCAAATTTCTAAATTTCTTTTCCAACCAGTATATAGAATTGTCTATTAGGTTTAATATAGCACTCAGAAAAAATCGCTTAGAGCATCGTATAAGCAAATCTTCATTGAATTGTTCAAAAGCTTTAATTACTTCTACTTTATGAACTTTCAATCTATATTCAACATTTGATAAGGCGCTACTAATAAGTTTCTTAATCTTATAATCTTCGTTGTCATTCTGTTTAAGTAGACCTAAATAATTATTGACAGTTGTTTGAATATCTTTAATTAAATCACTTGCTTTTCCTTGTACTTTTTCATCTTTTGCTACAAGTACAAGCTCCTTCACCAATTTTTCAATTTCATGAATACCCACACCAAATGTCAAACCCGCTCCAGCACTGGTAAGCAGTATTTTATTTATTTCTTCATAGTCCCTTTCAATGTCATTAATATAACTTTTAACTCTTTCGCGAACCGGCTCTTCTTTGATATTCTTTTCAATGTAAGTTTTCAGCTCGTTAGTTAAGTGCAGAACAGGTTCTTCCTGTTCTGTAGGACTATACTTGTCCCGCAATTCTGCTTTATCTACTTGCCTGAGTTTCTCGACTAATCCAATTACATAAAGTACGGCAGCCTTGAAATCATTATAAGCTTCATTTTCAACAAATCCTTCTCTGTTTGTCTTTTCAATTAAGCCTGAACTATCTTCTCTTTTTAAATTTATAACTGATAAAATAATATTGTTGCTAATTCTTTTCGTAGGTAAATTTACCCTCCGCAAATCAAGGCTTAACCAATCATTACTTTTTTCGCCGTATTCATTAATTCGTAAATTATCTCGATAAACACGAATTCCGCCGTTTTCGTCTAAATACCTTTTTATTTGTCTTGCATTCTGCTCATCAGTTAGATTTAACACCTTTAAGTCCCGGTCAAATATGTAACCTTCAAAATCTATTTCTCCAATATTATGCTTATCCAAATTAATGATGACCTTCTCTTTTTTGTCTTCTGCGGAAGAAACTTCTATCGTTTGGTGGTCTTGTATATATTGGTCTTCAAGGGTTATTTGTTTTGCCTTTATACTATCCATTTGATCCCAAGGCATAAATTTATAGGTAAACTCCTTAATTTCAGTGCCTTTAATTTTCACCTTAAAGTAATATAAAGCGAAGTCTTTGACTTCATCCCAATCAATCAAGTCCTCTATCCATTCAACCTTATCAATTTCAAACTTTATAGTAAAATGGTCAACAGTTTTAAAAGGAGAAGATAAAGTGAAGAGTGCTCTGTAGAGATCCCGAACCATTCTTCTATCCCATTCTGTTCTTAACTCCGTAATTATAATTTTGGTTCCATGTCGGCTATGTTTGAAATATTGAGGAGTTCTACCGATAACATCAAACTCTGCCTTTTCCAGATATTTCTGTTTCGCAAATTCTTTCCAATCAATATCAACTACAAACTCATCCTGATCTTTTTGCCTAGTTATTAATTCAATTTTCTCTCCTAATTTATGAACTCCGAACCTACCAATTCCTTTTTCTCCAATCGGTAATCTGTTGTATTGTTTAGACCGCTCTTTATTTTTATACTGCCCTTCTTTAAAGTCACTTCCCGGTTCTAACCATGCGTTTTTGATTACATAATCGTCCATGCCAATTCCATCATCCCTTATTTCAATTACTCCAAACTTCTTGTCATTAACGTTATTCATTTTAATGACAACATTGCGTGCGTCAGCATCGTAAGAGTTTTTCACTAGTTCAAGAACCGCGACGTTTTCGTTTTTTATAAGCTGATCACCAAGTTGTAAAAGAAGTCTGGCTCGTGGTTTAAAAACACTTTTTGATTTATATTCCATTGAGAACTTCTTTTATAATTAGTGAAATTGCATTAGCCATTAACGGTGGCACCGCATTACCAATTTGCTTAAATGCTGCTGTTCTGTTTTTTCCTTCTTTTACACCTTCAAAATAAAAATCATCAGGAAAAGACTGCAAACGCGCAGCCTCCCGAACAGTTATTGAGCGGTTTTGTTCTATATCAGGATGAATATAGTAATGACCATCTTTAGCAATATGTGCTACTACTGTTTGAGAGTATGGTAAATTTCCGGCAACGACTTTAAAACGATCAAAAAAAGATTTACGATTATTATGGGTTTTTAAGAATTCTGGTAATTCATTGTAATGAATTCTTTCATTAAGATCGTTCCATTTGTCTATCGCGAGTTTATATATTTCCTTATCTGAGTCATTATGCGGTCGTGCAATATGCTGGGTTAACTCTTTTATTCCATTCCGTATAGATGAAGCTTTCAAATACTCATTGGTTTTCGTACAATATTTTTCAAATTTATCAACCCCTTGGCCTGCCTGTAAATTGGGCAAATCGGAAAATATATCATTTACTGAAAATTGCTTTTTTACTCTGATAGCTTCCAAGTCAGGAAGATTAGGTGTGAAATCATTTCTCCACCCGATTATTATAATCCGTTTCCTCTTTTGAAGAACATTAAAATTGTTTGCCTCAACAGTAAAGACATGTATTTTATAACCTCTTTTCAAAAAGAGCTTTTCCATGTTTTGCAGCAGTTGGCCTTTTTTTGCTGATTTCAAACCAAGCACGTTTTCAAAAACGAACATTTTAGGCTGATACTTCTCTAAGTATTTGCCATATTGAACATATAAAAAATTGCGCGAGTCGGTTTTCATTCCATCTAAACTTCTCGCGCGTCCAACTAATGAGTATGCCTGACAGGGAGGTCCGCCGATAATAAGATCAACTTCTTGTATGGGACTTAAGATTGATGAAATAGCAGAATGAATAAAACGGTTACCGTCTTCTCCAATCGGAGCATTAATTACACTGTTTAGTAATTCAGGAGGAATATATTGATACAGTTTAGATCGGCTTATTTCGCCTTTTAGATAAGAAATATAAATCTCATATTGATTATGAGATTTTAAAAAGTGATAAGCTGTTCTTGTCTTCAAAGTATAACATGCAGCTTCATCTATTTCAACATGTGCTATTGGATTATAGCCAGACCTTATAAAGCCTTCTGATAGTCCACCTGCTCCAGCAAATAAATCAATATAGTTTAAGCTCATATTTTGCCGAATTTTTCATTATTAAAAAATTCAGCAAAAGAGATATTGAGGGCTTTTAATATTTTTTCTAAAGTTTCAACAGATACATTTCTTCTCCCATTTTCTACATGGGTCATGAAAGTTCTGTCTATTTCAGCAGTATAGGCGACAGACTCCTGAGATAAGTTTTTAGCTTGTCTCAGCTCTTTAATCCTATCAGCAACCAACCGCTTAATTTCCATTAAGCGAAACTATCTTTGTGTCTTATAAGTCACAATTGCTTTTAAGTCACATTTTTGATAAACAATTGCTTTTAAGTCACCTATCTAAAGTTTGTAAAAGTCTGCAATAAATGATCAAGTGTTTGTTCAAAAGTTTTAGGCTTTAACTCACATTCCCAAAGCGTAATAATTTTCCATCCCGCTGCTTCCAAAGCTTTTATGTTTTTATCATCATTAGCAATATTGCCATTGATTTTATTCAGCCACCATTCCGTTTTGGTTTTAGGAACCACATAATATTTACATCCTTCATGTCCATGCCAGAAGCAGCCATGAACAAATATCACCATCTTATATTTTGGCAATACAATATCCGGTTTTCCCGGCAGGTCTTTCACATGCAGCCGATAGCGAAACCCATGCGCATGCAGAAAGGTACGCACCAGCATTTCGGGCTTCGTATTCTTGCCCTTAATCCGGCTCATATTATAGCTTCTCACTTCCTTACTATGCACATCTGACATACATAACAGGTAAGGCAAAGAACATGCAAACAATCTCCTCTGTCCATCAGGCGTAACCCATACTCCACAAAGCCTCCTGAACAACCTTTCCAACCCCCTATACTTCCACCCAACAGAAAAAGAGTTTCACCCGGCTTTCCGTCATTATTCCCACTATCCTTCCTCTCTTAAATTACCACCCCGCTAAAGAAAGAAATTTCTTTCTAACCGTCTTTCCTTCTTCCGTACTGCCTTATATTTGTTCCCGACACACAAAACCAAACAACCTGATCACGATGACCAAACCATTATTGTCTTTGCTTACCGTTGTCCTCTTTTTCCTAAGCAGTTGCCAGAAAACAGAACTCGCCGTACCCGGTACCGCCACCAGCGGCGCTACAACTGCCGACAAAACAGCCGCCATTGCCTCGCTCCATACCGGCACCGTATCAGATGCGCATTGGTATGGCAAATACTACAACGAGATTGATCTGCAGGGCAACCAGCTCCCCGGCGGCGACCCCGACATGATAGAGCTTTACGACTACCAGTTTATCAGCGGCGGCGTAGCTACGCTTCCCTGGGAAAGTGGTATGTCTTCCTTCTTTTCCTCTATCTACTTTTCTATACCCAGCCAATACAACCTGCCCGGAGATAGTATCATTTACGAAGTGGTGGTGAAAAACGGAAGCGGCAGTGGTGGCATTGCCGGGTACGACGTATTGCTGACGCTGGTAGGAGAAAAGAATACGGCCCAAGTGCATTTCGTATCCGATAAAGCCTACCAGTCTTCCACCGCCTATACGCTGGGCACCCTTAGCCATACCAACCTTCCGGCGCTGGTGCAAAGCTTCAGCAATTTCCAGACGGTAAAGCTTGTGAACAAGAAAGGTAAAACCGCTGTGTACCTGAACAACAAGCTGCTGAGTAGTTTTAAATACACCGCTGCCAACAACCTGGGGCGCATAAATGAGATTCATGTAGATGGCAAAGGCTCTGCCGTAGTAGATAATGTAAAGCTCACCAACAGCGTTACCAGTAAAAAGCTGCTGCTCGAAGACTTCAACACCGAAGGGCAAAGCCACACTATATTTTACTAACCGGTCTGAGGTTACCTTATCCGCAAGGCGGCTATCG
>CAZZZH010000038.1:0-15721 GCA_964658445.1 Ilyomonas sp. | reverse complement strand
CGTGTACACGATAGCCGCCTTTTCTATACCCGCCCGCCTCATTTGCTTTGGCACCGGGAGCCTATTTTCAAACCGTCTTTGGCTGTCATTGCCAGAATAAGGTTACTCCTCCTCTTACTCTGCCACCCTCTTATCAATTTCCCGTTTGCCCCCTTGTACAGCTCCACTCAGCGTAGATTGCATCTACGCTGTTCTTCTGATGTAGCTTCCAACTACCTTCCTTAACTCAAACCGCTCATTATGCCGCTTCAAAAACTTTTTACCCGGCAGGAACTTATCGGGCAATACAATCATCCCGCCTTCCAACTTCCAAAAGTTGATCGTTATGCTTTCGGTGATGTATTTGCTCTTGAGTTTAGAGGAGATGTGAATGGTATAATCGTCGGCAGAGATGGTGATGAGATGTTTATCGAAAGCTCTATCGTGCAGCGCATTCAGGCACAACCCATTGGCTGGGTTCAAACGGTTCTTTTCATCTTCACTCCACGGTATAATATGGCTGGCAATCAGCAAGTCACTATTGCTAATTTTAGTTATGCAACAAGTATGGTTATAAGCCGCCAAAATCATCTTTTGAAACAGAGACTGATTCACCCGCGCTTTTACCAATCGTTCTTTGGTTAACCCTTCCTTCAATGTTGTTTCAACATCAACTTGGTCCAGCTGTTCAATGCTCGTATGCTTTGCTTTGGCCAATAGCTTTTCACTTTCTAGCAATGCCGCATTTCAATTGTTATAGAATTCATCCCATATGCTTTTATCCAACTTACTGGCATTGCTCGCACCTTTAATTCCGCGGGCTTGTAAGGTTGGATCGAAACTGGCTAAGTTGCCAAGCTTCAAAGCGACAGAAGGGGGCGTTCTATCAATAAGACTAGCTAACTCTTTCATCTCGGGATTGTTGGCGTGCATTTTACCAAAGGGCAGCTTGCAATAGAGGTTGATGGTGAGTATTAGTTCGTCGCGTGTCCGGAGCCGTTGCCCTTCTTTCATAACCTTTTGGAATGGGTGGGGAAGGTAGGAATCTTGTCTTAAAAACGAACCAATAGTTGTTTGGGTCAATAGATATTCTTACCCTTAATACGGCTCATGTTATAGCTTCTCACTTCCTTGCTATTCATATCTGCCGATACTACTAAAGGCAAACAACATGTAAATACCTCCCTTTCCTGTTCATAGATTTTTTCCCTTTCTTATATGTGTTAGCCTCGTGTACCCAAAGATTAGTTTTAATAAGTTCTTAAACCGCCGCAGTCTCTTTTTATGTTCTTGGTAGATCATGAATAATGAAAATATTCTTGATAATCGAATAAAAAATATCTGATTTAAGATTTGCCTTACCTTAGATATAAAATTTATACCCCTTTGACGGTCGAAGATCTTAAAAAATATAAGACGAGTCTTTATAGCGGTTTGTCAAGTGATTTAGCCGAATTCGAAAAGAACTTTCTGTTAATCTCAGCTGGAACATTTACTGTCTCGATCACATTTATAAAGGATATTGTAAAAATCGATTCTGCAAAAATCTTAGCCGTCCTGATTGTTTCCTGGCTCTTGATGGCATCAGCGGTAGCCATTATTATGTATGCATTTTTAGTCTCAGTAAATGCAAGTAATAAACTCTGGAAAACAGTTGACGATTTCATGATTCAAAAACAATTGTTTTTAGACAACGCTTTTGTCACTGATGAAGATTCGGACACGATAAAAACAGAAACCAATAAACTACTTTACGATGTGAAGAGCTTGCTCAAGAACATGAGGCTAGGAGCGATTACTTGTTTTGTGCTTGGTCTTTTGTGCTTTGGTATCTTTATCAGCTATAACCTTGTTCTCGAAAATCAAAAACCAGTAATTGTCCCATTAACAAAAGGCAATAAAACTGTGGTCATAAAAAGTAAGGACACATTCGAAATATCAACCAGTGATTCCGAAATTCTATTAAAATTAAAATAACAAGATGCCAATGAAAACATACGAAGAAGCATTAGAAAGCGCGTTATTTACGTTTTATAATTATCAGCCTGCGGGAAGTGCAAGAAATATACGTCAATTTGTTTTTCTAGCTACACACGCTGTGATTAATTCTTTGAAACACGAAGAGTATTCAGAATTAAGCGACGATGAAAAGTTTACCATTGTAACTACTGTTGTTTATCAAACATTATCGAATTTACCTGCGTTGACTTTCAAAAATTTTGATAGCTTCAAGGACATAGGCGTCCTTACTGAGGAGGAAGTAATTCAAGATTTTGAGGATATAAAAGAAATTGCTTTAAGCAATGAATCTGATGAAGCTGGCAGCAAACCTTCCCCTCCACCTCCACCATTTGATTCAGGTAATTATCATCCTTATGGAATGGATCAAGGAGAGCCCGATGGGCTTTAGAACCAGATTCTTCAGTCTCTATTATTTTTTCTCAGGCTATAATTTCAACGTCCAAAATAACAATATAATATGGCAGAGGAATATATCAATGCTTATGAAGATGCTTATAAATTTGTTTATTCTCATCAGTATAAGAACGCGACTAGCATACGAAGTTTTATAGAGGAAACTATAAATTCATTAGTGGACTTTCTTCAACTTCCGGAATATGATTCTTTAACGGACTATGAAAAAACGGCTATTATAAAAAGGGCTGGATTTGAATTGATTGGCTATGTCACCGAATTTGTCTACGATGAATATTTCGAAAAGGGTTTCAACTTTCATAAGGTTGAGAATGTAAGCTATCTAAAAACCGAGAGTGATCTTAAAAAATTAAATGATATCTATTTTCCAAAATATCAGAATAGCGATGGAAAAACCGGAGATACAAATATAAATAGCGGAACGTCTGGCGCTTCACCTGCTTCTGGTGAACCCGATGGCATATAAAGTTAAGCCTTTTTAGTGTACCTATCTTTCTCCACACCTTCTTTAGGGTTTCCACCGCTCTGTGGACGTCTGATAAACACTATGTCTGTCTGGTTGTTTTCTTCTTACATCACCGTCCAACCCATTTATACACCTTTCAAAAAAAAGAGTTGTTAACTGTTCCGTTTACCCGGGAATCATACAGACCCATTCATTACATTAGTAGCTACCACAGTAAACAAAATGGACTGCCATGTATAAGATATCTATCCCGTCACGCCATGCCTATTTCATCAGCCCGTTTGTCATTCCATTTTTCATGAGCGCCTTGTTGTTACTGGCATCCTGCAGCAACACGCCGCCGGCAGAACACTATGGATTTGTTGCACGGCTCGGCAACGATACCCTTTCCCTCGAAAGCGTAACCCGGCAGGGCAATACCCTAACCAGCGATGAGGTAGACCGCTTTCCCCGTCTGCGGCTTCGGCATACCGAGATACAGCTGGATTCAAATGGCAGCATCCGCCACCTGGTGATGGATATCCATACGCCCAGCGCGCCGGCAAAAGCGCGGGAGTGCAAAGTGGTTGGCGATGTCACCAAAGACTCTGTGCTCATCTCTAAAACCGATAGCACCGGCACCCTGCAGCGCCACTTTGCCAGGGGCGGCAGTATCGTAGTCGCGCATATTGAGCAGATGTACAGCCTCTACGAGCTTTACTTTGCCGCGGCAGCCAGGCACGATGCTGCCTCACCATCCGCGGCAGGCAAGCCCGTAGCGATGCGGCAGTTTTATATCGACCGCGAGTTCGACCGCTTCCCGCTGGGTGAAGTAACGGTGCGACCAATGGGAGGCGGCAGGATGGAGATTCAGCATGACTGGCTCTCCGGTACCGGCGAAGCGACGATAGATTCCGCCTGCCACCTGCTGAGCTATTCCGGTGCCCGCACCACCTATAAGGTAGAAGTAAGCCGCCTGGCATCACCACCCGATGTAAAAAGCGTTGCTGACCGGTTTGAAGCGTTGGAAACAAAAGGGGGCGGGGTAAAGCAGATGAGCGTGCGGGATACGGTGCGGGCAGAGATAGGCAAGGCAGCCCTTATGGTTGACTATGGCCGTCCCCTGATGCGCGGGCGTAAGTTGCTGGGTAATGTCATTCCTTATGATGCCGTGTGGCGAATCGGCGCGAATGCGGCAACGCAGTTTACCACCTCGGCGCCTATTACACTGGCTGGCATCAAAGTACCTGCCGGAACCTACACCTTATGGACGGTTCCCCATATCGGGAGTGTTGATTTGATTGTAAATAAAGAAGCCGGCATCTGGGGCACCGAATACGATGCTTCGCAAAACCTCGGCACCGCAACAATGAAGAGCGCCCCGCTCACCACGCCGGTAGAAGCGTTTACCATTTCCCTTATTCCCATAGATCAAAAAGAGGGAACCCTGGTGATGGAATGGGGCACCTTCCAATGGACAGCACCCATTGCAGTACAATAGCCTTCTCTTTCTACCTCTTTCCGAAAAGAGTAAGCCAGCTATGTCCCCGCCTGTTTTCAAAAGTGGTGGGCAGGAAGAAAGGCACGCACCCGCAGTGGGGGCTTCCCATTCTTCCTCTTTATCCGGCTCATAGTATAGCTTCTCACTTCCTTACCACGCACATCTGCCATCATCCTTTGCAAAGCAAACAACAGGTACCCAACATCAATCAGACACAAACCACCAACTGATTTCCGTCTGCCTTATCTTGCAGCCCATACACTGCTTTTATGAGACTCTTTCAATCGGCGTTGTTAGCAAGCCTTATTCTCTGCGTAGGTTCTGCCTACAGCCAGCCCGGAACCATCGATAGCAATTTTGCCGGCGGGGGCAAGATCGTATCCCAATTGGGCTATCCCTACCATACGTTTGGCCATCTCATCGCCTTGCAAAAAGACGGGAAGATAATCCTGTGTGGAGACTCGGTGAGCGCCAATAACCATGTTTCTTTTGCATTGCTGCGCTACAACATAGATGGCAGCCCCGACCTGAAGTTTGGCAACAAAGGTCTGGTGTTATCACCTATGCCTTCTCCCACATATCCTTCCTTAAGTGCTGTTGCGGTACAAAAAGATGGTAAGATTGTTACGGGTTCTTATAGCGTTGCCGATTTTGCATTTTATTTATCCAGGTACTTACCGAATGGCAAAACAGATGCAGCCTTTGGTGTAAATGGCGTTGCCAAAATCCGTTTTATCGACGCCGGGGAAGTGTCGCTTAATCAGCTCGCCATACAGGACGATGGAAAGATTGTTGCCGTCGGCAGCAACGATGGCTTTGCCATTGCGCGCTGTCTCCCCAATGGCAGTATGGATTCCTCCTTTGGCGTTAATGGTATCATCAGCCATTCCGGCGAGTGGGGAAGTATTACCGAGGTAGCCATTGCAAAAGATGGTAAAATCTATACCTCTACCGATTATGTCGAACCCGTAACCAACTACAATATGTTTCGGGTAAACAGGCTGTTGCCAAACGGCGATATGGATGATACCTTTGGCTATTTTGGCTCCGTCACTACCAGCATTACCGGTACCGGGGGGCACGATTTTCCCACTTCTATTGCGTTGCTCGACAATGGCGATATCCTGCAGGCAGGGGTTACCCAAACCACCGATGCACTGGTAAAATATAAAAACAACGGTACGCTGGATGCTTCGTTTGGCAACAATGGTATCCTGTCGCCCGTCCTGGGAAGCTATACCTATCCCCGTGTGCTGGTACAGCCCGATGGGAAGATTATCTTTTCCAATGGGTATGTGGGCAGGCTTTTGCCAAACGGCAGGATCGATTCCGCCTACGGTACAAACGGCAAAACTTACAATACTCCCTACCCGCAGTCTGCCCTCTTGTTGCCCGACGGTAAAGTACTCACACATGCGTCGCCCTATTCCATTCTTACCCGCTTTAAAGGCGATCTGCCATTGGTCAGTATAAAGCAAAATATCTCCGTGCAGGAAGGCAACAGCGGCAACACGGCGGCTATCTTTACTGTGGTGCTTGGCACTCTCTCCTTCGATACGGTTTTTGTTAACTATGCTACCGCCGATGGTACCGCACTGGCAGGTAAAGATTATGTAGCGACTTCGGGCAAGCTGGTATTCATGCCCGGGCAAACTACCCAAACAATAAAAGTGAATGTAATTGGCGACAAGCTGAAGGAAACCAATGAGAAGTTTTACCTGCAATTGCAGAGTGCAAAAAATGCGGCGCCGGGTGTAAAGCCAACTGCCACCTGTACCATCATAGATGATGACGCCACCGGCACAAGGGAAGAAATGAGTACAAACGACGTGGCTGCATTGGCGAACAGTGTGTCCCTGTATCCCAACCCGGCAAAAGACGCGGTGTTCATTCGTGGGCTGTCCGCAAAGGGTTTATCCGACATCAGGATCGTAGATATGAATGGTAAAACAGTAGCGGCGAAACAGGTCATGGGTTCCGTTTGTCGCTTAGATATCCATGCCTTACCGGCTGGCACTTTTTACATCACGATAAAAAACGGAAACAACACTGCCACACTAAGGTTTATTAAAGAGTAAAGGTCAAACTTTATGAACAGTCTTTCTTTCAGGTTTTATATTTTGACTTTACTTTTAGTCTGTAGCTTTTTCTGTTCGTGTGGAGACAGAACAGAAACGCTTTCATTTAAAGGTTGCCAGGTGACATACCAACTATACAGTGGAGGTAAGTATAAATTATATGCAGGTCACTATATGACTGATGAAATGGAATTGGAAGCTGCACAGAGAAAGCTGGCTCTTTGTTTATGCGAACAATATATTCTTACAAAAGACACAACTATCCGTGATAAAATAATAGAGCTGTATAATGATAAGGAAACCTGCTTCACTCCGTCTGAAGAAATAATCAAGACAAATAATATTGATTCTATCATTCAGCACAGACAGGATCTGTTTGACACAACAATAATGATTGACTAATATTCGCCTAACATGATGCTTGTTGCTATAGCGGTCGATGGAAGCCATTCAGTATCACCTCTCTTTTCATCTTTCTCCCTACATTTGAGCTGACGGAATGCTATCTCCGCTACGGCAAAACAAGCAGCGAGCCGTAAGGGTCAAACCAAAGCGTCATTCCGCAAATTCTGGGGCGTCTTTAGCGCCATGCCGCCAACACGATGGTCAAATAATAATCAAATCAACAGGCGGCTTTATACGGATCCGCTGATTGTGAATGAAACTGAATCTTTTCTGTAAACCTATTTCCCAAACATAACCGGCTTACTGTATCATCAGCAGATTCCGAATAAACCCTCTCAAAAACCTAAGAGTGCCGACTCGCGACAAAGGCATTTACGGAGTATCGCCCGTCACCTCAACACCCTCTCCCAAAGGGTCACAGTACCACCCCCACCAAACCACACCCTATTTCTTATGCTGCGCTAAATATTCCTTCAGGGCAAAGTGATACACGCTTTCACCGGGTTTCAGCTTCTTTGCATAGACTGCTTTCTGCTCCGGGTTCCGGTTAATAGCACTGGCATAAACCGCTGCTTCTGCAAACAGTTTGCGTCCATCCTTCTGTTGCTCGCTGGGTTTCACTCCGCTCATATTGGGGTAGCCTGTCACGACGGTCTTATCACCATATTGTTTAAACACAAGTTGTTTCCCTACGCCACCTCGCAGGTTCTGTAATAGCTTACTGTCTATTCTTGCCATATTCGTATTTGGTTGTAGTCTTGCTCTTACTAACTCCATCTTTCCTTCGATCATGGTACGCTCATCCTTCGTTCATGGTTCGTCTTTTAGATAGTAGAAAGGAGAGATAAAGGGAGGCAAACTGCCGGAAAGAAAAGTGTTGTATTGGACAGTGCAAAAATAATAAACAGATCGCTTCTAAGCTGTATTTTATCCTTTTTTAATCGGCAAAATCTCTCCATCACCAACCGTCGCAAAAGCCAGTCTGGCCAACAGCCGATACAGTAAACAGCAATGACTTCTTCTGATAAGTAAGCCAGCGTATGCCATCATCCGTTTGCTTTACGTGATAAAGAGCAGAATAAATAGTAAAACGCCTGCACAGGCAGGCAGCAACCTCTAACAGCACTGGCGATGCAAGTTTACCATCGGCAACAGGCTAATGCAGGAGGCGGATGACAAACATTATTCCTCCCCTCACTCCACCTCAATCTTATCCACTTTTCCCGTTCCCAGATCGATGCACAATCCTTCGGTGAGTTGGTCGCTTACCGTGCCGGTGCCATCGCCAAAGAGGTAAAGCTTGTTCGCTTCCGTATCGTGATATAGGAACGGTACGGAGCCTAGCCCGGTTCGCACCTGCCACAGGGTTTTGCCCTGTGGGGATACTGCCGAGAGCACCAGCGTAGCCGATGGCTCTATGGTGGTTTTGTGGAGAACAAGCAGGCTGCCGGCGGCGGTGCGCAGGGGCGGGTGGGTGCCATTGTAGCGCGCCGCCAGTGAAGCATAAGAGGCGTAGTGCGATATGGTATCGTCGGGCTGCCGGTAGGTCTGTGTGGCATCGGTGAGCAGACCGCCGAAAAGATAGACGCTATCGCCCAGCGGCGCCCAGTTGTCGCTGAGCGAAAGCGAGGAGCAGCGGTAGAGGCGGCGGCGTACCGACTGATCGCGCGGGCGGTCCTGCACACCATAGGAATTGTGCGCCAGCAGTACGGTATCCTGTGCGTCGAGCAGGGCATAGCACTGGCTGCCATTGTCCCACACCTGGTTTATCTGGTCTTCATAGTTGTTTCCCCACTGGTAGGGGTTGGTGAAGAAGGTATCGCCCGTGGGGAGGTCGATGGTGCCGGTGCGGAGGGTAGCTCCATCGATGGTGTAGTACAGCCCATCGGTACCTTTTACCACTATGCTGTTCAGGCTGTCGCTCCAGGTATAGGAGGCGTCTTCAGTGTAGCTGCTGATGCTTTCAGTAGACATTTTTGCCGCCAGGGCAGGAAAGTCTTTGTTGCCCTGCACGACCTTGCCGGTGGCTTTATCAATAACCCACAACCCGCTCCGCAGGAAGAAGAGATAAGAAGGGGACTGCCCTAAAAGCCGGGCGGCGCCACTGCCCGCCAGTTGGGTTTTCCAGAGGGGCTTACCGGTAGAGAGGTCGAGGGCTTCAGCATAGAAATAATCGGTTCCATAAACGCCTTTGTTGCTTACCTCGTAGGGCTTGAAGCCAGTGAGTACGGAGGCAAGCACAAGCCTGCCGCCCTGGTGGTAAACGCGTGCATCGGGCTGCAGGTAAGTCTCACTGTGGCTGTCCATCTCGTGGTTGATAACATACATCAGCCCGCCGGCAAAGCCGAAGGGAATGAGCCAGAGAAGCGCCTGTCCAAGCCGGGCGCCGGGGGTTCTCTTCGTCCAAACGAGGCTAAACAAACCAGATGGCACGATGATGCCGGGGTAGCGCGGGTGGGTGTAAGCAACCTGCTGTGGCAGGCTGTAGACGGTAATAATATTGGGGTTGAAGGTTTTAATGTCGACCGGCTTGCCATTGTGCAGAACGGTAAGCACCTGCTGTGGGGCACCATTGACCTTATAGCCGTAGTTGGAACGGATGCCGCCGAAGCGTAGCTCTTCCTCGCCACCATACTCATACACATAGACTGCCTTTTGCACACGGCTGCGGTAGCGCAGGTAGCGTAGCGCCAGCCAGAGGGCAGACAGTATAGAGCCGGTGATAAGCCCGGACGCCAGGCTGAAGAAAGCGCCGCCTAGCGACATGCCGACGGTAAGCGGCAGGAAAAGCGCCAGGAACAAGCCCACTGACTGCGGGGCGTAGAAGCGGCGAAGGAGCGCTGCTCTGTCGGGCGTGAGTGTGCGGAGCGGTAGTATAGTGGCTGGTGATGTCATATGCCTCTTGGCAGAGGCGAAAATGATGCCGCGAGGCGTGGCGGAATGTTTTGGAGACTGAGGTTGGAAAGATGAGATTAGGTGCGGGTGCCGGGATGTGTAGGAATGAGAGTTTTTAATCATTCCGGGCAAGCGGGTATACGGATGCCGCTTTTGTAGTACTTTCAATTTTTAAAAAGCCATATGAAGATCTCTGTTTTCTTTTTCCTCTTTGCTACCTTGTTCTTGCAGACCCGCGCTGTTGCGCAAATGGAACGGTTTGCTAAAAGCCAATACATCAGCCATGGCGATACGCTGAACTACCGGCTGTTGTACCCGGATGCGGATACGCTGCGCAAATACCCGCTGGTTATTTTTCTGCATGGCTCGGGCGAGCGGGGCAGCGATAATGAAGCGCAGCTAAAATGGGGCGTTCAAAACTTTGCGACCGACAAGAATATGGTGGCGCATCCTGCTATCGTGATAGCGCCGCAATGCCCGCTGACGCAAACCTGGTCGAACACGAAGCGCACACCCAACAGTACCGCAATGGAGCTACAGCCTACGCCGAGTAAACCGATGCAGCTGCTAATGGAACTAATAAAACAAACAATGGCGAAAATGCCGGTAGATACGAACCGGATTTACATTACCGGTCTATCAATGGGTGGCTATGGCACATTCGACGCGGTAGAGCGCTACCCGCACCTGTTTGCCGCGGCAGTGCCGGTTTGCGGCGGTGGCGATGTATCGAAATCTGCCTCCATTGCCCACGTGCCGATGTGGCTGTTTCATGGCGCGGAAGACCCGGCGGTGAACACTGCCAACTCAGTAGAGATGAATGCGGCGCTCATGAAAGCCGGGGCGCACCCTGGTCTTACCATTTATCCGGAAACAGGGCATTTTTCGTGGATTGCAGCGTATAGTGATGAACACCTGATGGATTGGCTGTTCAGGCAGCATAAGTAAACAGGCGGAGTTGTGAACAGTGCTTTGCTTTTACCATTATTTACTCGTGCCTGTTTTCCTTTGCTGGTTGTGTACTTTTTTGGTTAAAAAAGGGCGGATTAAAATAAAATTAGAATTCCCGGAACGCGTAATTGTAGATGGAGAGAAGAATAACTTTGTAGAACGTATATTAACTAATAACAGTGCAAGGATGAAAAACGTAAACCGGAAAGTGGTATTGATAGACGATGACCCTGCCAACAACAAGATTTTCAAAATTCTACTGAATAAGATGTGCCGGCCGTTGGTGCCACATGTTACCGACTTTACGTTGCCGGAAGAAGGTGTCAGCTATCTAACCCACACCCTGCTGGAAGACAATGACGAGAGAATGGTGTTGTTTTTAGACATCAATATGCCGGTGCTGAAGGGCTGGGATGTATTGGACCGGCTGAACTGTTTGCCCGCCTATGCAAAGGAACGCCTTACGGTATTTATGCTTTCTTCGTCGATAGACCCTGCCGAAAAGAAGCGGGCGAACCAGCACCCGCTGGTGGAAAGATTTCTGGAAAAGCCTCTTTCGGTAACGATGACCTGGATAAAAGAAATGCTGGCGGATGAAGCTACCCCACAGGAAAGCTAACCGGTCTTCGCTTCTCTTTTTTGGACTGCAAAGCAGGACCACGTGCGGCATTTTACTAACCTGTTTATACAATGAAAAAGTTTCTGCCAACCATCGAGTTGTTTGAAAACTCTTTGTTTTACTATATTATCTGCACCAGCCTCGATGGCAACTACAGCTATGTGAACCGGAACTACGGTCGCTCTTTCCAGTACGTGGCAGATACGCTGGTGGGGAAGCCCTACCACATAACGATGCACCCTGATGATATAAAAGTGTGCGAGGAGACGTCTGCGAAGTGCATAGCTCATCCCGGCAGCGCTTTCCCTGCCACTATACGCAAGCACGACGGCAAGGGCGGCTACATTATTACCCAATGGGAATTTATTGCCGGCTTCACCGAAGCAGGCGAGCTGGAAGGCATCTTTTGTATGGGATATGATGTAACGGAACTGGATAAAAAAAATGAGCAATTAAAGACGATTGCTTTTCAACAATCGCACCTGGTGAGGAGACCGCTGGCGAATATCCTGGGCATTGCCCATATCTTAAGTAAAATGGAAGTGGACGCAGGAATTTATAACCTGATAGACATGATGATACAGAGTGCGGAAGAGCTGGATGCTGTGATTAAAAACATTGTGAATGAAACTTATCAGTAACCCTTGCCAGCTTGTTGCATCCTCATTGACTTTTGGACATTGGTACAGGAAGGTATAAATGTTACTGCGCTAGCGGGCTTACCCATAAGGGAATACCCGGCGTAAGCGGCTCCCGCTGTACTCTGCTACTGAACGAAACAGAAGTGTTCTTTTATTCGCTTCCCCCATTGATCATATCGGATACAATGCCCTTGCTGTCTTTACGCTCGGCTAAATAAACGCCGGCAATATGCACGAGGATAAAGCCAAGAATGAGATACATAGTGAAAGAATGAATGCTGCGGATGAAATGCAGGTTCTTTAAGGCAGGAACATCGTCTTCGAACACCATGCACAAACCGGTAACTGCCATTACCATTAGCATAAGGTAAAAGGCGGCATAGAGCAGTTTGACCACCAGCTCGTGCTTTGCCAGCTTTCTATCCTGCCGGATGATGAAGCAGCGATGGTAAGCGGCTTTTATTTTACAGATGAGCTTCTGGTCTGCAAGCTGGAAGAACTCTAAGCCCAGCCTGAACAGCAATAACCCCAGCAAGGTATAGCCACAATAGATGTGAATCTGCCACACTTCATCCCTTATTCCATGCGCGGCTGCCCTGGCTTGCTGCTCTGTAACCGTAGCGCCGGCTTTCTGCAATTGTTCCTGTATAAACGCAGGGCTTTCTTTCCCATCGAGCAGGGTGCTGTTGATAAGAACCGTAAGGAGAGAGCCAAGAATAACGAGCAGGTTGACCCAATGCCATAACCGCAGCGGAGATGAATATCTTTTTCGTTGCGCCGGGTATTCTACATCTCTTTTTTCAGGTTCTATTATCGCCATATAACATGAAATTTTTGTTTACTGCCGTAAAGCTAAGATGAGAAGGTATATGTTTCTTTTTTTGCGCAGAAGCCTGAAACCAAAGCGTTGGAGCTCGATGCGAACCTAACCGGGCGTTTGTGTTTTTTCTTTGCTTTGATGGATTGATGCGTTATTGTTTTTCATTGCGCAACAGATTGTCTGGTCGATACAAAGCAAACCAGGAGCCCGCTGCAACGCAGACAAGACATTGGTACGGTAGATAGCCAAACACTGCGCGCGATGCTAATTTTATATGATAGGCTGCAGAAAATAAATCATTTCCTATCTTAGCCTCCTATGGTAGTCATCAACACTCATGCAGAATTTGCCTCGCACCTGGGTAAAGAGATTGGCGTATCGCCCTGGCATGCTATAACGCAGGAACAGATCAACCAGTTTGCAGATGCAACCTTAGACCACCAGTGGATACATACCGATGCGGAACGGTGCAGGAAAGAAAGCCCGTTTAAAATGACGATTGCGCATGGCTACCTCACACTATCGCTGGTGCCTTACTTCTGGAAACAGGTATGCGATGTGCGCAACCTGAAGATGGAGGTGAACTATGGGATAGAAGAGATCCGGTTTGGGCAAGCCGTACTGGTGAACAATGAGGTACGGTGCCGGGTGTCGTTAAAAAGTATTGTGAACCTAAGAGGGATAACGAAGGCTACACTCTATATCCAACTGGAAATAAAAGACCAGCCGAAACATGCGTTTTCCGGCGATGTTGTGTTCCTGTATCATTTTTCGGGGTAGTAATTTGGTATGCTTTAATTACACCTATATTTTGATTGCTAACAGATAGGAATAATGCAAACCCGCAATCCTCTACGCCCGGGCAAATGGTGGAAAGCCGCCTCTACAGAATGGCTGGCAGTGGCAGCTTTGTTCCTGATGGCGCTGCTGGTGTTTTCGCTGGCTGCCCATGCTGCACTTGGCGGGAAGGAGGATGAATTTGATGTGAAGGTTCACCTTTTTGTGGCGTCGCACAGCACGCCGGCATTTATCGCGCTGATGCAGCACGTTACGTTTCTGGGTTCTGCTTCTTTCCTGCTGCCGGCTTATGGCGTGTTGTTGCTCTTATTATTGCTTCAAAAAAAGAAACGCTCTGCACTTGCGGTTTTTATCATCGGGTCGAGCAGCTTCCTGCTGATGTCGGGGCTGAAGCAGGTGTTTCACCGCCAGCGACCCGAACTGCCGTTGATTAAAGGCATTGCTACCTACAGCTTTCCGAGCGGGCACTCGCTGTCGTCTTTTATTTTCTGCAGCTTAGTGGCCTACTTAGTGTGGAAGAGCCGGCTGCCAGTGGCGATGCGGGCACTATTGGTTATTCTGCTGTTCTTGTTAGCAGTGGCTATCGGGCTTAGCCGCATTGTGCTGAATGTGCACTATGCTACGGATGTGATGGCGGGGTTTTGCCTTGGTGTAGTGTGGGTGCTCCTATCGTTCGGCATTATCAGGAAACTTAACGACAGCACATCGCAGCCGGTAGATAAATAGCTTATGCTATCTGCTCTGTTTTGTTGTACTGTTGCTTTTTTACCACGAGACCGCTGCTGTTTAAAATTAGCAATAATGAAACGAGCCATCCGCCTGCGGCGGGATGGCTCGTTTGTATATAACTTTTCAAAGTTTTACTTCTGCTCTTTACTAACCTGCAACCGTGGCTGGGGCTGGGCTTCAGCCGTATCGTAGTAGTCTTTATCGTAAGCCCGGATGATGGCTTTTACAAGGCGGTGACGCACTACGTCTTCTTCGTCAAGCTCAATGTGCGCAATGCCATCGATGTTGCGGAGAATGCGGGCAGCTTTGTTTAAACCACTCTGCATATTACGCGGCAAATCTACCTGCGTAGGGTCGCCGGTGATGATAGCTTTGGCATTAGCGCCGATGCGGGTGAGGAACATCTTTAACTGGAGGTCGTTGGTGTTCTGCGCTTCGTCGAGAATAATAAACGCATTGTCTAAAGTGCGGCCCCGCATGTAAGCCAGCGGCGCAATCTCGATGGTGCGGGTGCTCATGTAATAGCCAAGTTTATCGGCAGGTATCATGTCGTCCAGCGCATCGTAGAGAGGGCGCAGGTAAGGGTCGATCTTTTCTTTTAAATCGCCGGGCAGAAAGCCAAGGTTCTCGCCTGCTTCTACCGCCGGGCGTGTGAGGATGATCTTCTTTACCTGTTTGTTCTTTAAGGCACGAACCGCAAGGGCAACCGCGGTGTAGGTTTTACCTGTACCAGCCGGTCCGATGGCGAATACAATGTCGTTGCGGTCGGCTGCTGTTACCATCTTTTTCTGGTTGGCGGTACGGGCGCGAACGGTTTTGCCGTTGGGACCAAATACCAGGATGTCGTTGGGATTGCGGTCCACAAAATTGTCGATGGTTTCAGCATCATCGCCGCCAAGGATCTGTTCAAAATAATTGTCGCTGAGGTCGCCATTGCGCTCCATGTACTGCACAACGAGGTCGATCTTTTCTTTTGCCTGGTCAATCTGTTCGGGCGCGCCACTAAGCTTGATCTGAGTGCCGCGAGACAAAATCTTCAGCAGGGGAAACTTCTTCTTAAGAAGGTCCAGCTTGCGGTTGTTTACCCCAAAGAATTCTATGGGATTTACCGTTTCGAGGTTAATAATTGTGTCTGTCAAATTGTAAATATTTTATGTAATGTTTCTTCCCAAATTTAAGACAATTCCTCAGGTTTTAGGAGAATGCGTTTGTACCATTTTGTTAATAAAAATGTGGGGATACAGGTGTGTATTTCCGGGGAAAGAAATGGAATTGGCATTTATAAGCATGGATGCTAATGTCTTTCACCGTTGAGCAAAACAGACGATGCGATCGACACTTAAATAGGTTGCAGTAAAAGCAAGTCGGGAATTGAATTGCCATACTAAAAGACAGTGCTTTTGCCAATTTATTCCATGCTTACT
>CAZZZH010000037.1:0-23074 GCA_964658445.1 Ilyomonas sp. | reverse complement strand
GCATCTGTTAAAAAAAACGAAGCAAAACTTACCGAACGCGACATTGAGATAAAAGGTGCAAGAACCCACAATCTGAAGAATGTTGATGTTGTATTTCCCCGCAATAAATTAATTGTTGTTACCGGTGTTTCCGGCAGCGGCAAATCTTCTTTAACCATCGATACTTTATTTGCGGAAGGGCAGCGCCGTTATGCTGAAAGCTTAAGCGCCTATGCGCGGCAGTTTATGGCAAGAATGAACAAGCCCGATGTGGATTATATAAAAGGTTTATGTCCGGCTATTGCTATCGAGCAAAAAGTCATCACACGCACACCGCGCAGCACGGTTGGAAGCATGACTGAGATTTACGATTATCTGCGTTTGCTGTATGCCCGTGTTGGTAAAACCATATCACCTGTCAGTGGCAGGGAAGTAAAGAAAGATGATGTAACGGATGTAGTAAACGTGATAAAGAATCTGCCGAAAGGAAGCAAGATTATCATCATCGTTAAATTTAAGCAACATGCGAAACGCGAACCCCGCGAAGAGCTAAACATCCTTGTGCAGAAAGGCTTTTCGAGAATGTACATTGACAGCAAGCCGGTGCGCATAGAAGACCTGCTGGAGCTGAACGAAGAAGATTTATTGCAACAAATAGTGTCAACTGATAACGATCAGCCAGCAACTTATATCTTGGTCGACAGAATTGTGGCTAAGGATTTTGATGAAGATGATATCCATCGCATTTCCGATTCTATCAACACTGCTTTCTATGAGGGCGAGGGAGAAATGTATCTGGAGATTGACAGCAAGCTTACACACTTTAGTAATAAATTCGAGCTTGATGGAATTCAGTTTGAAGAGCCGGTACCCAACCTGTTTTCGTTCAATAATCCTTATGGCGCTTGTCCCGAATGTGAAGGCTTTGGAATGGTGCTTGGCATCGATCCTGATCTTGTTATTCCTGATAAAAAAGCGAGTGTTTACGAAGGTGCTGTGGCACCGTGGAAGGGAGATAAAATGGGTCAGTGGCGCGATCGTTTTGTCAGGGCTTCGGGCGCTTACGGTTTCCCGGTTCATACGGCTATTTGTGATCTGACAGAACAACAATATAATTTGCTTTGGCAAGGCAATGCAACCGTGCAGGGTGTTGATGATTTTTTCTCGGAAGTGGAGCAAAATTTATATAAGGTTCAGTACCGCGTTTTGTTAAGTCGTTTTCGGGGTAAAACATTATGCCCTACCTGCAAAGGATACCGTCTTCGCCCTGAAGCTTTGTATGTGAAGATTGATGAGAAGCAGATTGGCCAGCTTTGCGTTATGCCGATAAAAGACTTGCAGCAATGGTTTTTGCAATTAACGCTTACCGAACATCAGCAACAGGTTGGCAAACGCATCTTAATCGAAATCAAACAACGGCTGCAAACCTTGGTGGACGTGGGTTTGGGCTATCTTACTCTCAACCGGTTGGCAAACACATTAAGCGGCGGCGAAAGCCAGCGTATTCAACTTACCAGAAGTCTTGGCAGCAATCTTACCAACTCGTTATACATACTTGATGAACCTTCCATCGGTTTGCATTCACGCGATACGGAAAAGCTCATTAAAGTATTGAAAGAGCTGCGCGATTTAAACAACACTGTCGTTGTTGTCGAGCATGATGAGATGATGATGCGCGAAGCAGATTACATTATTGATATGGGACCTTTGGCTTCTCATCTTGGAGGTGAAGTAATTGCCACCGGAAACTATGATGAAATTGTTGCCAACCCGGAAAGTTTAACCGGCAAATACCTGACGGGCGAACTAAAAATTGATCTCAATAAACAACCCCGCAAATGGACAAAAAGTCTGGTTGTAGAAGACGCGCGGCACAACAATTTAAAGGGCATTACTGTGCAATTTCCTTTGAATGTGTTGTGTGTGGTTAGCGGCGTAAGTGGTAGTGGCAAAACAACATTGGTAAAACAGGTTTTATATCCCGCACTTCGTAAACTGAAAGGTGAATTTGCTGACAAAGTTGGCTTTCACAAAGCGATCACCGGGAACATTGATGACATCTCGCAGATTGAATTGATTGACCAGAACCCGATTGGTAAATCATCGCGAAGCAACCCGGTTACTTACATCAAAGCTTATGATGAAATCAGGGACTTGTATGCACGGCAACCGTTATCCAAGATGCGGGGCTTTCAAACCAAACATTTTTCTTTCAATATTGATGGTGGTAGGTGCGATACCTGCAAAGGCGAAGGGGAGCAGATTGTGGAGATGCAATTTCTTGCCGATGTGCATCTTACCTGCGAAGTCTGCGGCGGCAAACGTTTTAAAGAAGAAGTACTGGAGGTAAGGTATAAAGAGAAAAATATTTACGATGTACTGGAGATGAGCGTGGATGATGCCATCGCTTTTTTTAAAGAAGAAAAAACATTGGCCAAAGCGCTGCAGCCCCTGCAGGACGTGGGTTTGGGTTATATCAAACTCGGGCAAAGCAGCGATACACTAAGCGGTGGTGAAGCGCAGCGTGTAAAGCTCGCTTCGTTTCTTGGTAAAGGCAAATCAGCCGGTAAAGTGTTATTCATTTTTGATGAACCAACCACAGGTTTGCATTTCCACGACATCGATAAACTGCTTACGTCTTTTTATGCCTTGATAGAGCAAGGTCATTCATTGATTGTTATCGAGCACAACACTGATGTCATCAAGAATGCTGACTGGCTGATTGATTTAGGACCCGAAGCTGGCGATGCAGGCGGGCAGTTGGTGTATGCCGGCATTCCATCTGGTATAAAAGAAATAGCGGAAAGCTATACCGGGAAATTTATAATGTAATGATTCGCTGCAAAGACGCGCAGAACAAACAATAACTTAGTGTTCGCCATCTTTGTGGCGAAAGGACAGTGAATCAAATTCCGATTACTTTTACTGCAAATCAACAGCTACATGAAACGACGTTCTTTTGTAAAAACATCATTGCTTGCCGGTTCAATAACGACCCTGGTGCAATCAAAAGCAGAAGCAGAAAATAAGAGTGATAAAGCCGCAGGCCGAGAGTACTACGAGTTAAGAACTTATCTTTTAAAAGATGCAACACAGCAGAAATTAATAGAAGATTATTATCAAAATGCAGCCATAGCCGCCTATAACAAAATTGGCAGCAAGCACGTTGGTGTTTTTAGAGAAATGAAACCTGAAGGGCAAACCAAGCTCTTTGTTCTTGTTCCTTATCAGTCTATCGAAGAGTTTGTTGCCAGCACAGATAAGTTATTAAAAGACGATGCTTATGTAAAAGCGGCAGATGCCTACCTTAATGCACCCGCTGCATCGCCCGCCTACGATCGTATTGAAAGCTCGTTGCTATATGCGTTTCGGCTGTATCCGCAAATAAAAACGGAAGCTTCTAAAACGCGTATGTTTGAACTGAGGCGGTATGAAAGCTCGGGCGAAGCAGCCGGCAAAAAGAAGATAGAAATGTTTAATGATGCGGGAGAAATAAACGTGTTTTTACAGACCGGTTTTCATCCGGTTTTCTTCAGCGAAAGTTTGATTGGAGAAGCGCGACCCAACCTTACTTACATGCTGCAGTTTGCCGATATGAATGAGCACGACGCTTCTTGGAAAGCGTTTGGAAGCAGCCCAGCGTGGAACAAGCTAAAAGCCATTCCAGAATATGCCGATGCAAAGATTGTTTCAAAAATTACTTCTACGTTTTTAGTACCAACTGAGTTCTCACAGATATAGCTAAGGTGAGATTGCAATAACGCAAAAAGTTTTAAAAAGAAGAGCCGATGGTTATTTAACTTCATCGGCTCTTCTTTTATTATTTTATCAACTCTTTACAAGGCTCAATCTTGCTTTCAATTATTCTATGCTTTCAGATAGAACGATTGTGTTCTCAGGCTCTCCAAAAAATAAGTTTGTTTGTATCAATGTTAATTGAGTAGAGCGGCAAATTTTTTCAATCAAAATAAAGACTCTATTCTCCGCGCGAAAACTCATCTGCTACAAAATCTATCACTCTTTGTTTCTTTAAATTCAGGTTTCGTAGGTCTTCATCAGTAATAGGTTCATCCGGATTTTCCATATGGTACATAATTAACTCACGCGGTGAAAAAGATGAACTTTTTTTCGTCTTTCCCGAAGCTTCTGTTGTGGTGTTTCGATTGCTTTGCATAATGGTGAAATGGTTTTCAAAAATGAAAGTAGAACATTACTGTTGATAAAAGTCAGACTATCAAAAAGATAATATTGAAACTCTATGAACAAAAATAAAACCGGAAATAGCCTGTTTCTGTTTCGCCTGTCATTGTCAGCCAGTTAGGAATGAATAAAAACCATCTGCCTTGCAAACCTTCTCATATTCAACCTTTTCACCAGCGAAACTCATTACATTCGCCTCTTTTCAAACAGCACGCTGATGGCGAAGAATATTATTGTAAAAAGCAAGGTTCAGGCGCTCGGCTATGGCTTTATCAATGGCGGATATTTACCCGAAGGAAAGGACGAATATTACCTCCGCAACCAGCAAAACCGTAGTGGTATCAATTACCGCTGTCTCACAGCTTATGAGATAGAAGTGCTTGTGCGCAACAGAAACACCAGCGACAACTGGAATCACATTCTTGTGTCTGATGCTTTCAACCCTGAGTTGGTAAAGAACTGTAAGTTTTATGGTTTGGTCCGTATTGGGAAATTAGAGCAGGTTGTGCTTTCTTTCAGCGATGTAAGTCTTCCCGTTGGCTTATACAATTCAACAATTATCTCTTCCGATTTTGGCGATAATGTAGCGATTGAAAATGTCCATTACCTGTCGCATTACATCATTGGAAGCGAAGTAATGATTACGAATGTAGACGAGTTGATAACCACGGACCGCGCAAAGTTTGGCAACGGCATTGTGAAAGACGGCGAGCCGGAAAGCATCCGTATCTGGCTCGAGATTGCCAACGAAAATGGTAACCGCCGCGTGATGCCTTTTAACGGTATGCAGCCCGGCGATGCCTGGCTCTGGAGCCGCTATCGCGAAGATGAACTTCTTATGAAGCGCTTCGCTTTATTTACCGAGAACGAGTTCACTTCTCCACGTGGTTATTATGGTACAATAGGAGACAGGACCGTTATCAAAAACAGCAATATTATCAAAGATGTTTTGATTGGTGAAGATGCCTACATAAAAGGCGCGAACAAACTAAAAAATCTTACTATTAACTCCGGCGATGAAGGCAAAACGCAGATAGGTGAAGGCTGCGAAATCGTGAACGGCATCATCGGTTACGGCTGTCGTATTTTTTATGGTGTAAAGGCAGTCCGCTTCATCATGGCATCGCATTCGCAATTGAAGTATGGTGCTCGCTTAATTAACTCATATCTCGGGAATAACGCCACCATCTCCTGTTGCGAAGTCTTAAATTCATTAATCTTTCCTACACACGAACAACATCACAACAACTCCTTTTTATGCGCAGCTGTAGTAATGGGTCAAAGCAACATACCAGCCGGAGCCACCATTGGTTCTAACCACAACTCGCGCGGTGCAGATGGTGAGTTTATCGCCGGTCGGGGCTTTTGGCCGGGCTTGTGTGTAAGCATTAAACACAATACAAAACTGGCTTCATTTACTATTCTTGCCAAAGGCGATTATGCGTACGAAATGAACATCCCTATACCATTCTCGCTCGTGAGTATAGATGCGTCAAAAGACAGGCTGGTTGTGATGCCAGCTTATTGGTTTTTACACAACTTCTATGCGCTGGCGCGCAATAGCTGGAAGTATGCCGACCGCGATAAGCGAACTGAAAAAATTCAGTTGCTGGAGAATGATTACCTCGCGCCGGACAGCGTGAATGAGATGTTCGCTTCTTTAGCGCTGCTGGAAACCGCAACCGGCGCAGCCTGGTATAAACAAAGCGATGACGCGCTACCCACAGATGAGGAATGCAAAGCCAAAGGCAAAGCATTGTTACAACAAAAAGATGAACAAGTTAACCACCTGGAAATTGTGGCGCCCGGCTTTGAAAATGCAAAGCGAAAAACAGTGCTTATCAAAGTGCAAAAGGCTTATGATGCCTTCCAAAGTATGATAGCTTATTATGGTATTAGCCACTTGATTGTATTATGCGAAGAATGTTTGGCAAACGATGCCAACTGGAAAGATGGCTTACACAACCATGAAAGAAAACAGTGGTTGAACATAGGTGGACAGTTAATACCGGATGAAGAAGTACACAAGCTAAAAACAGGCATTAAAGACGGCGATATCAATAACTGGCAGGATGTACATCGCTGGTATTATTTACAGGGAGAGCAATATCCTTCGCAAAAGCAAGAGCATGCATTGGCTTCTTTGTTTGAGATAAAAGAAATACCGGCAGAGAATGTTGAAACAGATCTGTTGCTGCAATGGCTGGATGAAGCACTCGAAACAAAACAGCAGATTGTTGCTGCCATTTATTCGTCGCGCGAAAAAGACTATACCAATCCGTTCCGCAAAATGACCTACGAGAACGAAAGAGAAATGGATGAAGTGCTCGGCAAATTACAAGACAATAGTTTCATCAAACAGCAGCATGATGAACTGGTTGCTTTTACGAAACGTGTCACTGTTTTGCAATCTAAACTTCGCGATAATTGAAAAAAATCATAGCCGAACAAACATTTATTTTCTTAATAGTGCTGATTGCAAAGCCTAACTAGTTACTTTAATTCATCTGTTGCCGTTGCCATAAAGAAACTTTCTCACCCTCGCTTTCTTATCTTTGTCACCTTTATGAAGCACATCCGGAATTTTTGCATCATTGCCCATATCGACCACGGAAAAAGCACGCTGGCAGACCGCCTTTTAGAACATACCCACACCATTGGCGTGCGAGACATGATGAACCAGGTGCTCGACGATATGGATCTTGAGCGTGAAAAAGGTATCACGATAAAAAGTCACGCCATCCAAATGTTGTACGAGCAAGACAATGTTACCTATACATTCAACTTAATTGATACACCTGGTCACGTAGATTTTAGCTACGAGGTAAGCCGTGCCTTAGCTGCCTGCGAAGGTGCTTTGCTACTCGTTGACGCAACACAAGGTATACAGGCACAGACCATCTCCAATCTCTATCTTGCTATTGACAACGATCTTGAAATTATTCCGGTTATCAACAAGATCGATATGGATGGCGCGATGATCGCCGAAGTGACAGACCAGATTACGGATTTGATCGGTTGTAAGGCTGAAGATATCTTGCTGGCAAGTGCGAAAAATGGAATTGGTCTGCAAGAGATTTTGGAGGCAATTGTAAAAAGAATTCCGTCACCCAAAGGTGATGTGGATGCGCCGCTTCAGGCATTGATTTTCGATAGCGTTTTCAATAGTTTCAGAGGTATTATTTCTTATTTCAGAGTCTTTAACGGCACCTTGAAAAAAGGCAGCCGCATTAAGCTCGTTGCTACCGGTCAGGAGTATTTTGCAGATGAAGTTGGCGTATTAAAACTAGGACTCCAACCGACCAACGAGATCAGTGCTGGCAATGTAGGTTATATCGTTACGGGTATTAAAAATGCCAAGGAAGTGAAGGTCGGCGATACCATTACGCTGGCTTCTCAGCCCGGCGAAATGATACATGGTTTTGAAGAAGTAAAACCTATGGTTTTCGCAGGTATTTTTCCCGTAGTAACGGAAGATTTTGAAGAGCTGCGCGATTGTATGGATAAACTCCAGCTGAACGATGCCTCACTAACCTACGAGTTGGAAACCTCGCAGGCATTGGGTTTTGGATTTCGTTGCGGCTTCCTGGGTTTGCTTCACATGGAGATTATCCAGGAGCGTTTGGAGCGCGAGTTTAATCAAACGGTTATCACTACCGTTCCCAACGTTAGCTTCCACGCATTCACAACAAGAAGCGAAAAGATTATTGTAAATAACCCTGCACAAATGCCCGATGCCACAAAGATCGACCGGCTGGAAGAACCCTTTATCCGCGCCCAAATCATTACACTTCCCGACTATATCGGAAACATCATGACGTTGTGCCTTGGCAAGCGTGGCATCTTATTAAACCAAAGTTATCTTACCCCAACGCGTGTGGAACTGATTTTTGAAATGCCGCTTACTGAAATCGTATTTGATTTTTACGATAAATTAAAAAGCCAGACACGCGGCTATGCTTCTTTTGATTACACGCCGATCGACTACCGCGAAAGCGACATTGTGAAAATGGATATCCTTCTAAATAACGAGAAGGTAGATGCACTGAGCGCTTTAATACATCGCAGCCGTTCACAGGACTTTGGTCGCCGGCTTTGCGAAAAGCTGAAAGAGCTATTGCCGCGCCAGCAATTCCAGATTGCTATACAAGCTGCTATCGGAGCTAAAGTAATTGCCCGTGAAAACATCAGCGCGATGCGCAAAGATGTAACGGCGAAATGCTACGGCGGCGATATTAGCCGTAAACGCAAGCTGCTGGAAAAACAGAAAGAAGGTAAAAAGCGCATGCGCCAGATTGGAAATGTAGAAGTGCCACAGGAAGCTTTTTTAGCCGTATTGAAGCTGGATTAATTATTTTAAAAGATACACTGCCCTCTAACATGAGATAAAGAAGTATGATCTCATGTTAGAGGGCATTTATTTAAAGCTTCACTGCTTTATGGGTTCCACCAATAATTAAGCTTTATCACCAGTGCTCTTATTTTAGCCGTAAAGGGTGATGGGAAATAGTTGTCGGTATAAACGATAAATAAGTCAGACGCAGGCTTGTATCTCCACTGAAAACGTGCGTTAATGTTTACATTATTTGCCTGCTGGTTGTATTGAATATACGTTGTAAAAAACAGCGTATTGGTAAACGTAAGATCTATCCTCGGTCCAATAAGCCAGAAGTGTTCATTGCCCCAGGGCTGTGGCAACATAAGGTTGCTGTAAGCCGCTGCCAGGTTGATATTTACATAGGGCTGAATGCGGTAACCAAGGCTACCACTAAGGTTAAAGATGTGTCCGTTATCATAATACGTTCCCCACCGCAAAGAGGTTGCATAGGTAATGGTGTGCTGTGGTTGCGATACATAATCAAAACCGGCAAGATTATAATGATGAACGCTGCCTGTTGCTAATGTGTCTTTGCCTGTATTGGTAGGATCGAACGGGCGAAGCAGCCGCACATAATCGTTTTGTGCTACCAGCGATAACGTGCTTTTATTGCGGAACGCAAACAACCACGCAAACACATTTTCATGATCGGTGCTGCGAAATTTGGTATCAAAAAAATAAGACATCGTTAGCTGCGGACCGTGCGTGAGAATAAGTCCATGCTTCGGGAAAAAATATATTGTTATCTGCGGGTTTAGCTTTATAAAATCGGTGCGCGGCACGTAGCCAACTTCAGCATTGTAGTTTTTGCCAACGTATTCATACTGTCCGTAAATCAACCATTTGCGGCTGCTGTATTGCAGGTTGGCAGCCTGTGTTATATCATCATCCGTTTTTCCGGGCGAAAACGATTTCAGCACTAAAGCTTTGCCGGTAAATACATTGTTGGCAGAGGCAAGGTTATACTCCAAGCCCAGGTTGCGATTGTATTGCGGGTAAACGGTTCCCGTACTGTCATTGTGAAACGGATGATAATCGACAGCGGTTTTATCAATGTAAATAAAGCCGATGTTCGAGCGCTTGAATATCTTTTGCTGCAGCGAAATCACCGCGTAGTTTTCTGCCGGTGCGCCTCCGTCTGTATTGCCAGCCGTTTCCATGTCCATTGCGCCGATGCGCAGGGTTTTATTGAGCTTGCCGCTTAGTCTTGCGCCCGCATTAATCGGCACATTCAAGCCAATTCTACGGGAGAAAAACGGGCGGATATCGGCATAGCCAAAATTGCCAAACAAATCGCCATTCTCCAGGAAGAACTGCCGCTTTTCGGGGAAGAATAATTCGTACCGGCTAAGGTTAATTAATTGCTGGTCTACTTCTACCTGCGAGAAGTCGGGATGTACGGTAAGATCGAGGTTCAAAGCCGTGGAGAACGTAAGCTTCGCATCAATGCCTTCCCGGCCTAAAATGCCGGATGTTTTACCGGTGGTAAAGTCTTTATTGGTGCTCGAAAGAACATAAGGAATAATAGATACATTCTTGTGCGGCTCGGGCGGCGCAGCATCCCAGAGAAGCGTACCTGTATAAGCCAGAGAAGCCGTTGGAAACTGCCGCGGAACCGGCGCCCAGCTGCTCTTTTCAGTCGTCTTTAAATCGTTGCGGCTAAAGTTGATGCCCCAGTGCATGAGGTTTTGTTTATAGCGCAATGTCTTGAATGGAATAGCGGCTTCAAACACCCACCTGTCATCGTAGTTTTTTACAGCAGACAGCCATTTGTTATCCCAGTTTAAATCGACGCTGCCGCCCTGGTACATAGTGCCATCCCACTGTGCACCATCGGCGTTGGCACCGAATGAAAAGCCAGTAGTTTGGTCTTCGAACGGATCTATAAAAACAAGGAAATTATCATTCTTACCAAAGTTGAAATCGCGGTGCAGCGACTCTACCATGTTCACGCCGCGGCCGGCTTTATAGCACACAGCCAGCAGGTACAGGTACCTGTCGTCGTACGTCATTTTTACTTCCGTTTTTACCGTAGCATGGCTCGTGTCCATGGGCAATACCATGAAGAAATTATCCGCGGGTGTTGCCACCTGCCAGGCAGCATCATCTGCTACGCCATCGATGGTGAGTAACGATGTGGTTTTATGAATGGAAAGCTGGAAAGCGGCATTCTTTTTTTGAGCAAATAAAGAGAAAGCAATGGATAAAAAAACGAGTAGCGACAAGCCTTTCATAAGCAACCACAATTCGTGGCGAAAGATAATAACTTATGCAACCTGCCCTGTACCTTTTCTTCTTTATTTCTTGCCTAAAGCACCTCATTATACAGGAGCAACTACAGCATCGACGTGATCCACCAGGTATTGCCAAACGGGTCTTTTACGCCGCCGCTTCTGCCATACTGCTGATCGCCTAATTCGGTGACGACGGTGGCTCCCTGCTGCAAGGCAAGCGCATAGGTAATGTCTGCATTTTCTACATAAATAAAAAAAGGCGCAGGTGCCGGCGCAAATTGCGGTGTACTGTCGGCAAACATGATGGTGGTGTCGCCTATTTTTACTTCGCCATGCATAATGATGGTTTCATCGCGCATGTGCTGGTTTACCAGTTCTGCCTGGAACACTTTCTTTGTGAATTCAATAAACAGCGCAGCATTCGGAACAATGAGATAAGGTATCACGGTATGATAACCGTCGGGTGCATAATTCATAATATTTTTTGTATGAAAATATAAAAAAGCCGGTAAGTAAGACTACTGCCGGCAAAACAAACCTAAAAAAACAGGTATCCAGGTAAACCTAATTTATCTCTACCTCATAGCTGCCTTCATTCACATCGCTCAGGTTGATGATGCGGAGAAATGTATTTTTCAAATCACCCAGTTTCGAGGGTTTTATATTCACTGTTTTGCCCGGCTGCACGGCTACGCCATTGCCGGGATAAACTTCTTTTTCATCGGGCGCAAGCCATGCAGCAATCGGTGCATTATCGTCGGTATTGTGAATGCCTAACTCATAGGTATCGGTAAACGTCCGGTTTACCACCACATCAGACGAGGATGGCTGCAACAATGTATTGCTGAAGGTTTCGTGCTTGTGCTTGGTTTGCGGGTACAGCAACGAAAAACTAAACAACGCCAGGCAGGCATCTACCTGTGCCGGGTACATACTGCCAATGGTATGCAGCGCCTGGCACAGGGCGGTTTCCAGTAGTATACGGTTCTGGCTGCGGTCGGTACGGTTGTCTTTTACATCGCCTTTTTGTTGTTCCTGCGTATCGCGGCTCTTCTGCCAGTCGCTTACAAACGCCATCAGTGTGCCGGCAAGCTTGCCGCCGATATCGGCTTTGTATTTTTCTGCCGCCTTAAACACTTGTTGCTTAAGCGTAGGCATCGAAGCCTTGTTGGCCTTGGTATACTGGCGAATGCCCTGCGGGTAAAAAGCAATGTATTGCGGCGTTTGGTCGCCCCCGAAGATATCGGCAATCACACCGGCTTTGCTGCGCAGCGTAGCAATAAAGGTGTTCATAACCTCATCGTTGGTTTTGGTAGTGCCTTTTTGAAAAGCAAGTGAAGATGCTACATCGCCCAACTCGGTTCTTACTGCCTGCAACGGTTCGCTCAGGAGCGTGATAAGCGCTGTTTATTGATCTTTGTCGTTGCCCGCCGTCATATTGTTTACAAAATCTGAGGCGAAGGCAGAGAGGCGTGTGGTGGTGATTTTCGGATCGGAAAATAAATTTCCAAAGAAGCTTTCTGGCTGAATCATACGATAGTTTATTTGGTTGTAATTAAAAGCGAAGACTATTTACAGATTGAAGAATAAAAATAATAACCCGGTAAAATATAGAAAAGAGCGGCTGGAAAATTTAATCGGATTTTAAGCCGGGAAGACTGCTGATCGTTTTCTCGTGGTGGTTTACGGTTCTGATTAGCCTAAAATAGTGTCGGATGATATGGCGAAATATAGCGATAGCCTCCAACAATCGTTGGACGCCATCGGGAAACTTAGCGATACACTCCGACAATTGTCTGAGTGTGTCTGGAAAAACAGCGATATACTCCGACAACCGTCGAAGCCTATCGGGAAAAACAGCAATGCCATCCGACATTTGCCGGAGGCTATCGGGAAACTTAGCGGCCCACTCCGACAATTGGCGGAGTGGGTCGGGAAACTTGGCGATAGAGTAAGACAGTCTTGCAGACAGGCGCAATGTTTAGTTGAATAAATCAATCTTACCAAATAAAGAACAAGCGCAAGCTTATGCAACAAAAAGCTCCGGTACCGCTTACCGGGGCTACTCAAAACAACCTTAAAGAAGGGAGCTTTTATTACCAATTAGTGGCTGCTAATTTGTGCTGGCAATGTGCTGAACAGGCTTGCTTAACGTAACGGGATGTAGCAGCCATGCCAGGCTTGAGTGTATCATTTCACCATACTCTTTTTATTTATGAAGTAAAAGTAGGAGAGGACCGTTTTCACAAAAACTTAAAACAGGCGAACCACGCAACACAATAGATGAATGCCGTTTTTTTACGATAAAATCGAAACTGTTCTGGCGATAAGCAGCACCGATTCTATAAAATAAATATCCCCGGTCATGGCGACCGGGGATATTTATTACAAGTACATAACGTTCTTTATTCCTTCACTATCTTTCCTTTATACACCACCGTTTTGTCTTTCCTTACTTCCACCACAAACACACCTTTGGCTAAGCTTTCGCCAAGCTGCACGGTGTAAGAATTGGGTTGGATGGTTTGTACCATGCGTCCCGAAATATCGGTAATGCGGATGGTTGTTTTGCTTAAGTCTGCACCGGCATTCAACTGCAACACAAATGAAGAGGTGAATGGATTTGGATAGGCTACTATCGAAGCATTGTGCAATGATTTACTAGCAACTATCTGCGATACAATGAGGCTGTTTTCCTCTTCTCCCGTCAATGTTTTTTGTGTTGTTTTATAGGCATATGGATAGGAGACACCGGTGCCGCAACTGCCCGTTATTTCTATCGTGTACATGCCCGGCAGCTTGGGTATATAATGATCGGCAGTGGCGCCGGGTATTTGTTTGCCGTTTCGTTGCCAGCGGTAAGAAAAAGAATCTTTTTTGGGATACGCTTGTAGAATGTTGTTGATGCTGTCCACTTTAATCAGGGCATCTGGTGAGGTGGTGGCAAAGTCGCCATACTCATTAAAAGCATCTACAAAGCCATCATTGTTGATGTCGGTAAATTGCTGGAGATAAAAATAGGGTGGAAGATGAGGCCCCTGATTACTGATTTGGAATATCGGATAGGTAGGCGTACCCACATTTTTGTTATAAACACTGCCCATAAAAAAGTCCATCAAGCCATCTTGGTTCCAATCGTAGAAAGAAACATGACCACCTATGCCAACATAAACGTTTTGAAAGTCTGAGAAATTGGCCGATTGAGTAGTGCCTGTGTTTATGTAAATTCTTTCTTCATAATAATTGGTAGTAATAAGGTCGTAGTCTCCATCACTATCTATGTCGGCAAGTGCATAAGAAAGGCCGTAATAACCATAAACAAAAGAAAATGGATTAGCAGCACCGTCTCTTTCTACAAATACAGGCTTCTTTTTAGTACCTGTATTTTCGAAATAAATTATTTTTTGAAAGCCGCCGACATACCCACCTAATATACAATCGTAGTCGCCATCACCATCCATATCGGCAAACACAGCGCCATCAATTTTAAAGGGATAAGGTCCTAAATCTACGGCGAGCGTGGAAGGAAAACCGCTGGCTGCGTCTTGTACGAAATAGGGTATTTCTTTGGTTCCCTTGTTACGGAGAAAAACAATATTGCCGATGTGTGTATGGCCGGAAGTTGTATAATATTCTTCAAAACAATCATAGTCACCATCGCCATCTATATCTACAAATGCAGGCTTTCCCAATCCCAGGTAAGGCAAGGCAACCCGCTTGATGGGATTGTTATATACTGCATTATGAAACGTGCTGCACGGCTGTTGTTGCGCCGGTGCAGATGTGTTTAAAATTGTTGTCAATCCCAATACTGCGCCTGCTTTTACAACCGGCGAGATAAGATGAGCCAGCTTTTTCAAGCAACGTTCGTATTGCTTTTGCAGTTGGTGTTTTTTGTAACAAACATCTGCAATACCGGGTGCAAACAAATGTTGTAGTTGATTGTGCAAGTTTTCAATGCGGCGAATAAGTTTACCAAAGGCAGACAAGTAAGATTGGTTCATGAAAGATGGTTTTGTTAGTTAAAGATAAATGATTGTAAGAATGGTTGTCAACAAAAATCCCCGGTAGAAAACCACCGGGGAGATACAACTAAAAACACGATTTAATACAAATGTCAATCGGGTTTCTTGCCGTCTAAAAAGGTATTTAATGTAGAGAGGTTGGAGTCTTTTCCATCCTCTTTCTTCACCGTGATTTTACTATAATAATTTTCGGCGCCAGAGTTAATGCTGTTCCCATACAATTCCATGTTGCGGCGTACATAAGCCGGAACGCTGTCAAACTCGCTGTTTACTTCTGCATTGTTCATGTTGAACGATAAATTGCGAAGCTTGGCTACGCGCTGTTGAGCACGTGCTTTTTTCTCCATCTCCTCGTTCGATTCCATGTTATAATCACTAGAAACCGGTGGCTGTGCTACAAGCGTTCCTGTGTTGGGTTTTATCACCAGTTCTAACTGCACCTCTTCTTCCGGGTCAAGCGGAAATGTCTTTGCCGTTTTCGGCGGCTGAACCGGTTGCTGCGGTTGCGCTTCTACCGGCGGCATAGATTGTAAAGGCTGCACTGGCGGTTGGCTATACACCTCTGGCTGCTGTGGCTGAAAACCTTGCTGCGCAATAGTTTGCGGCTTTTTAGCTTCTGCATAAATGTTGGAAGGCTTGTTTAAAAAGCTTCCACTTTGCTGCGGCTGAAAGGCGGGTTGTACCGGCTGCTGATAAACTGGTTGCGATGGCTGTTGGTAAACCGGTTGCACCGCTGGCTTTTCTTTGTACTCCATACGCAAATGTTCCGGCTGTTCGGCAACAATTTGAGGCTGAGTTACAGGCTGCGGATCCTGTATGAAATCAAACCGCAGAACCATATTTTCATCTTCGGCTGGCGTAATGGCTTTTGGCTGCGTAACCGTAACATAAGGCTTTGTTTCTGCTACCGGTTCAGACAACTTTGGCATCAATGGATTCTCTTCTTTTGCCTGCGCAACAGGAGGTTTCGGCGCTTCATTATCTGAGTTCAGCGTCATCAAAACTTTCTCTTGTTTTGGCTGTTGCTGCTTTGCAAGTTGCGTCGCTTTTGCAAACGGATCTTTTTGTTCAAAACCAGTAGCGATGAGCGTGATACCAATTTTGTCATCCAGCGAATTATCGTATCCCATACCGACGATAACATCAGAGAACTCACCTGCCTGCGAGCGCAGATGATTGTTGATGGTTTCCAATTCGTCCATCGTGCATTCGTTCTCGCCTTCTGCACTGTTGATGTTGATAAGAATCCACTTCGCTCCACTAATGTCATTATCATTCAACAATGGAGAATTCAGGGCTTCTTCAATGGCACGCTGGGCGCGGTCTTCACCACCCACAGCAGAGCTGCCCAAGATAGCCACACCACCATTTTTCATAACGGTGCATACATCGGCAAAGTCAACAATAATGTGACCGCGGCTGTTGATAATATCGGTGATACATTTAGCCGCAGTTGCCAAAACATTATCAGCTTTTCCAAAAGCTTCACGCATCTTCAAATTGCCATACTGCATGCGTAGTTTATCATTGCTGATAACCAGAAGTGTATCTACATAAGGCTCCAGTTGCTTAATGCCTGCTTCGGCTTGTGCATTGCGACGCGGACCTTCAAACGGAAATGGTGTAGTAACAATACCTACGGTTAAGATGCCTAAATCGCGACAGATTTTAGCGATGATAGGAGCACCACCTGTACCGGTTCCGCCACCCATACCTGCACAGATGAAAGCCATGCGGGTATTCACTTCCAGGATGCGTTTGATCTCTTCTAACGATTCTTCAGTTGCCTGCTTTCCTACTTCGGGATTTGCTCCTGCACCCAAACCTTGTGTAAGGTGTGGTCCTAACTGAATCTTGTTTGGAATTTTACTTTGCTCCAGTGCTTTGGCATCGGTATTACAAATGATGAAATCAACACCTTCAATGTCTTCACCAAACATAAAATTTACGGCATTACTTCCGCCACCGCCAACACCTAATACTTTTATTATGGAAGACTTTTGCTTCGGGATATCAAAGTGAATCATGGTAAATGTGTTTTAGTTGTTTGTTATAGTTGTTGTGGGAAGTGTGATATTGATTGCACTTCTCACGATTCATTTATTTCATTTCTGTATCGCCTTCTTCTTTAAACAAGTCGATGATGCTATCTTTAAATTTATCCCAGAAAGAATTCAATCCTTTTTTCCGTTTGCTTACATCAACTGAATGTGCAGCAGGCGTGAAAACGGCTGTTTCTTTTACAAAAGCCGGCTCTTCTTTCTTTAGCATCTGCGGTACTTCTGTAATGCGCACGAAAGAATTGTCAAACTCTTTTTTCTGGCTTTCGTAGTCGCTATATCCTTTTAAAATAAGTCCTATACACGTTGCATACATTGGCTTTTTCAATTCATCAATGTGGTTAGGCGATAAGTGTTCATTCGGTAATCCAATACGTGCATTTAAACCTGTTGTGTATTCAGTAAGCTGCATCAGATGTTTTAACTGCGAGCCACCACCTGTAAGAATTATGCCACCATTTAACATTCGCTCAAGACCGATCTGTTTTAAGTGATAAGTAACAAAATCAAGTATATCGCTCATGCGTGCCTGTATAATATTAGCGAGATTTTTCACACTGATTTCTTTTGCAGGCATGCCTTTAATTCCAGGTATCGTGATATAAGCATTATCCTGTGCTTCATTCGCCAAGGCACTACCGAATTGCATCTTCATAGCTTCTGCCTGGCTCTTTAAAACTCCAAGTCCCAGGCGTATATCGTTAGTGATATTTTCACCACCAAAAGGAATAACCGCTGTATGTTTCAAGATGCCATCATAAAAAATAGCAAGGTCACTGGTGCCACCGCCAATATCTAATATGGCTACGCCAGCTTCCATATCAATATCACTCATTACCGCAGCCGCTGAAGCCAATGGTTGCAGTACAAGATCTTTTGTTTTGAGATGACTTCTTTCTATAGCCCGGTTGATATTGCGGATGGCATTTCTATCGCCGGTGATGATGTGAAAATTAGCACCCACTTTTACGCCGTTATAACCTACGGGATCTTTAATGTTTTGAAAATTATCCACATGAAAATCCTGAGGAATGACTTCAATAATCTGATCGCCAGCAGGGATAAATGTCTTGCGTTGATTGTCGATTAATTGTTCAATTTCTTCTCTCTTGATTTCAACTTCGCTATCCTGCCTTACAATATCACCCCGTGTTTGCAGACTTTTAATATGATGACCCGCAACACCAACGTACACCTCTTTAATTTCGAGGTCTGGATTGCTTTCGTAGCAATTCATCAATGCGTGCTGAATGGCTTTTATGGTCTGGTCGATATTCAAAACCTGACCATGTTGAACGCCATTACTATTGGCACGACCGAAGCCTAAAATTTCAAGTTTACCTAGTTCGTTTTTGCGGCCGGCAATCGCAGCAATTTTGGTAGTGCCAATATCTAAACCAACAATAATTGGCGCTTCATTTACATTCATATAAATTGTGTTTTAGTTGTTTTCTCATTCAAAAAAAGCTGTTCACGGGTTGTACATTTTCTCTATGGCATCACAGCCTGTATAAGAGGTAGTCACTCTTACTTCTGCTGCGCAAAAACTGATATAAGTAATCTAAGATTTGCTGCTAAAACACAACATCAAAAATCATTAGCAGGGATGCAGGATTCGCCTTTTTGCTTCTGTCTTTTCAAGAAATTGTAACATGCAAATACAACATTATTTATTCGTAAAATATTATTTCGTGAACATTTAGATGCAACGATTTTTTTTCTTCACATTTTCCTTTGCCCGTCTACTATTTTTTGTTTCTGGCATTGTTACTTTCAACCATTTTATTGACTGATTCTTGGATTTTTTAAGCCGATTTTAATTGACAGTTTCCTTCTTTTGCCATTCTATAACTGTCTTTTTTGCTGCTGGTTATTTTGATGTAATGAAGCTGCGTTGTGAACTGTGTCAGTCGTCGTTTTTTGCATAGCATCAACACCATGAAATAAGTAGGATGTGTCTTTTAGTATATCAACACCCGAACGTAGAGCCAGCACAATGCGTTGCGCTAAAATCGAGTCTACATAAGGCTTTGGCTCATTTCTTTTTACTGCCACAACCTGGTTGGTGAATGAAGCATCGATCGTTTCGTATTTCTCTAATCCTTCTTTCGTCCACACTTGCTGATAGAATGCATAGAGCTTATTAAACTTTGATTCAAGGCTATCCGCGTTGCCTAAAATAATCGTTTGGTTACCTATCACCGGTATAAGTGTAAACGTACGTTGTGGTGTGATGACAACCTGCGATATCTGAGCATTCCAAAATGAATCCTGGTGTATATACAAGGCAATATTTTTTACGTCGTTCAATAGCAAACTATCAGGCTTTGATAGCTTTTTTTTGTTTGAAGTAAAAGCTGTAAACACCGGAACATGTGCTGAATAATCTTTGCTTAGCGGCAGCCGTATTCCACTGCTGTCTATATAAAAAGAAGAACCTTCCAGCGTGAAAATTCTTGCTAAGGGCTCCCGTTCTTTTATTTTTATATCAAGCGTATTCGTGTTATCGAAAAAGAGTTCTGCTTTTTGTATCCAGGGCTGGTTTTTGATTATTCTTTCTAGGCTACGCAAGTTAATGTCGCTGATCTTTTTTCCTGTTTCAAAACCATTGGCTTTTATTTTATTGATAATGTCGTTTTCATCAACAAAGACATGCTCTTCATTACCTTCAATCTCTACTTTGACATCGCTGCACAGCATGTTTTTTTTTTGCTGCGCAGCCGCTAATAGCAAACCTGCCGCTACAACCGCCAGCAACCACCATAAAGACAATATAATTCGCTTCTTAAGCATGTTTATAGTAAAGCTTCTTTTGCGCGTGTAACCAGTGCATCGATATCTCCTGCGCCACACATCACTAATAGCTTTGGTTGTTCGGATGCAATAACTTGCAGCATAATCTCCTTTGATAAAATTCTTTTGTTGCTGATGCTTATTTCATGAAAAATAAGTTCACTGGTTACACCCGGCAACGGCAACTCGCGGGCTGGATAAATAGGTAATAAAATCACTTCATCAGCCATGCTCAATGCCTTTCCGAATTCTTTATACAAGTCTTTTGTACGACTGAATAGGTGTGGCTGAAACACAACTGTAAGTTTTTCGGCAAACAGGCTGCGAACACCGGTTATTAAAGCTCTTAACTCTTCCGGATGATGTGCATAGTCGTCTATCAGAACATGCTGCTCGTTCTTTACTATGTATTCAAATCGTCTTCTAACACCTTTGAAATTTGCGATAGCAGATTTAATCTTTTCATCATCAATAGCAAGATGCTTCGCAATGGTAATAGCGGCGATGCTGTTCTCTATATTGTGTAGCCCGCCCATGTGCAGAACCACATCCTGCAACTGCCAAGCCCTGCTGATAACATCATACAAGTAAGAGCCATTTTCTACCCTGATGTTTCTCACAAAAACATCCGCCGCTATATCATCAAAATGATAAGTGATATGCTCATCTGCCATCAGTTCTTTACTCCGGTGCAGGCCATATTTTGTAAGTAAAAATCCACCTGGCTTTACGCGTTTTGCAAACTGAATAAAAGCATCTTCGACGGCTTCCGGCGTGCCATAAATATCCAGGTGATCAGCGTCCATTGCGGTGATTACAGCCACATCAGGAACCAGCTTTAAAAAAGAGCGGTCGTACTCATCTGCTTCTGCTACCACCACATTGTTTTCACAGCTCCAAAAGTTAGTGCTGTAGTTGGCTGAAATGCCACCCAGGAAAGCATTACAGCCATATCCACTATCGCGCAAGACATGTGCTGTCATTGTGGTAATGGTAGTTTTTCCATGCGTTCCGGCAATACAAATATTGAAAGCATTCTGTGTAATCCATTGCAGAATATCGCTTCGTTTTACAACAATATAATTGTGCTCTTTATAATAAATAAACTCGGTATGATCTTTTGGAATCGCCGGTGTGTAAACTACTACATCCACATCCTTAGGAATAAGGTTTATATCTTCTTCAAAATGAATGGCAATGCCAGATTCTATTAACTCATCTGTTAGTGGGGTAGGGGTTTTATCGTAGCCGCTTACTATTGCTCCTTTACTCTTAAAATAGCGCGCCAGTGCACTCATCCCAATGCCACCGATCCCAATGAAATAAACACTGTTGATATTGATATCCTGTGTTAGCAGCGGTGAAGAAGAATAAATATCCTGGCTCATACTTTCTTTACTTTATAAGGATTTCAGGATTTCGTTCGCAATTACATCGTCGGCATTCGTAACCGCCAGTTTAGCTATGTTGGTTTTTAATTCTTCCTGCTTTTGTTCATTAAAAAGCAGACTAGTAACGGTTCCAAACAGTTTGCCAGGCGCTTCATCATCTTTTACTATCAGGGCTGCATTTTTATCTGCCAAGTATTGTGCGTTTGCAGTTTGGTGGTCTTCAGCGGCATGTGGGTACGGAACAAATACAACGGCTTTTTTAGTAGCACACAGTTCAGCCACCGACATCGCGCCAGAGCGCGAAACAACTACATCCGCAGCAGCATAAGCTTTGTCCATATCTTTTATAAAATCGCCCACCCATACATAGGGTTTTCCGCTACCTCTTTGTAAGTAAGCATCCGCTGTTGTGGCGCCTGTTTGCCATATCAGTTGTGCATTTAGTGAGGGCAATTCACCAATGTGGTAAGCCAATACCTGGTTAATGCTTTTGGCACCGAGGCTACCGCCAATAGCGAGTATCGTTTTCTTGTCTGTCTGAAGTTTAAAATATTTCAATGCATCTTCTTGTGTAATGTCGATCTGAACTATGCTTTTTCGTATCGGATTTCCCGATACAACTATTTTTTCGGCAGGGAAAAAACGTTCCATTCCACTATTCGCTACAAATACTTTTATAGCTTTTTTGCCCAATAAAATATTGCTTTTGCCTGCAAACGAATTGCTCTCGTGAACGAATGTGGAGATGCCTTGTTTTTGTGCATATCGCAATACTGGAAACGATGAATAACCGCCTACACCAATTACTGCATCAGGCTTAAACGTCTTAATCAATTTACTAACCTGGAAGAAGCTATTGATAAGCTTGAACGGAAGAAAAACATTTTTCAGAAACGAGCTCCTGTTGTAGCCCGCAATGTCAATACCTTTTATTTCATAACCTGCCTGCGGCACTTTTTCCATTTCCATTTTTCCCTTCGCACCGATAAAAAGAAACTGGGAAGATGGTTGCAATTTTTTTAGTGCATTTGCAATGGCGATAGCCGGAAAAATATGACCTCCTGTGCCGCCGCCTGCAATGATAAAACGCTTGCTTCCAACTTCGGAAGGAGAGTTAGAAAGTGTATAAGTTTTGTTTAAAGAATCAGTCATGTTGGAGTGTTTGTTTTAGTTCATCTTTTATGCGCTCATTGCATCACTCCTTTCAGAACGGTTGCATCTTCTTCTGGTTTAGCGGCTATAGATTTTCCTTCCAGTTGCTCTACATTTCTTGCCACGCTAAGTATAATGCCAATTGCGGCACAAGTAAATAAAAAGGAACTTCCGCCCATGCTTACCAAGGGCAGCGTAACACCCGTTACCGGTGTCAGGTTTACGTTTACCGCCATGTTTGCCAATGCTTGTATCACCATGCTGAAACTTAAGCCCAGTGCGAGAAACGCACCGAATGCATAAGGCATACGTTTAAAAATTTTAATACAGCGGAATAAAAAAATCATGTAGATAAAAATAATAAACGCGCCACCTAACAAACCATATTCTTCAATGATGATTGAATAAATAAAATCGTTGTAAGCTTGTGGCAAAAAATTGCGCTGGCGGCTGTTGCCCGGTCCTAATCCATACAAAATACTTCCGTTGGCGATAGCAATATTTGCCTGCTGCACCTGGTAAGGAACGGCATCGTCTTTTGCGAAAATAAAATCCTGTACGCGGCTTACCCAAGTGCCAAACCTTCCTACCGAAGTAAGCGTTTCCGACATCTTTGTTTTCGATACATCTTTTACTCCGTTTGTTGTCTTTCCGGTGTAGGTAGAAATGGCAATACCTACGATTAATAAAACTGGCAATAAAGCCACCGCTATAACAAGTAATAAGTGCTTAATGTGAACACGACCGATAAATAATAATATCAGTGATGTGGCGCCTGTAAGCAATGCGTTGGAAAGATTGGCAGGCATGATTAATACACAAGTAAGCGCAATGGGAATAATGAGCGGAAGAAATCCGTTTT
>CAZZZH010000036.1:5657-23794 GCA_964658445.1 Ilyomonas sp. | reverse complement strand
GGCAAGCTCACCTTTCTTGTTGAAGGATGGATTCACATCATAACCCATCATCTCTTCGGTTAGGTTTTTCGTGGTGCCTGTTGTTACATCATATTCATACAGGTCGGTGTTGGTGCTGATGGCATACTCAGTGCCCTGTTTCTTTTTGGTTACGTACACAATGTGGCGGCTGTCGGGGTTCCAGATGTAATCTTCATCGCCGCCAAAAGGTTTCTGCGGGCAATCGTAAGGCTCGCCGGCCATAATGTCTTTCTTCACAGTATCGCCCGTCATAGCGGCAAATACATGGCTGAACTTACCATCTTCCCAGGTATCCCAGTGGCGATACATGAGTGAGTTGTATACCTGCGCATTACTCTTTGTAAGGTCAGGATAAAAATCACTGCTATACACCTTCATCACTTTTACTTCGCTGTCCATAATTTTCCATTTGCCGTCGGGCGATGTATGGTTGTTGTACACCAGCGTATCGGCATTGCTGATCAGTTCTGCGCCGCCGCCGCCCACGGGGATGCGGTAGGTTTTCGTGCTGCTTTTGTTTTGCGCCACATCGGGCGTAGATACGGAATACACCAGGTATTGCTTGTCTTTCGAAACACCGATGGCGTTTACCCTGCCCAGTTTCCAAAGCTCTTCAGGCGAGAGTGTGGTTTGCGAATAACTAAGATGGATGGATGCAAGAAGAACAGCGAGTGCGATGATTTTTTTCATAACAAAACAAATGGCTTATGCGGCGAACTTAGTTATTTTAATGAAACAGGTGAAGAATGCAGCCGCACCGCCCGTGTATAAAAAAGCGGCAGGAGGTTGCTGCCACCTCCTACCGCTACGATGTTCATCTGTCGTTCTTGCTTTTCTTTATCCGCCAAATACCACCTGCACAATGTCGCTCATCTGCCCTACTTCGGCATCGTGTACCACGCCAATGCCCATGTTTTCGCGCGTTTCGGGTACACCGGAAGTGCCTAGCGGGCGATTGTCTACATACGGGCTGAACGTATCGTACGCCAGCTTTGTCCAGTTGTTTTCGCCCTTTAGCCTGCCATAGATGTTAACGCCCTGCACACCTTTCTTTGTAAACTTCACCGTTACATGACCCGGAAATACCTGTGCGTTCAGCACCGTTTTATACGCGTCGAAATCGGGCGTATCGCCCGGCGCGACAATGCCCAGCGCCTTGCCGATGGCTTCCGTATACCCTTTTCCTTTTTTACCTAATTGAATGCCTTCGCGTAGAAGCGGAACATTGGTAGTTATCGACGTTTCTTTATCGGCCACCGCCTGCCTCGCGGCTGCCTGCGCTGCCGTGCTGGCCGCAATGGCATCAATAATTAGTTTACACCATTTCTGTGCGTTCACTACGTCATCATCGCTAAGGCCAAGGGCGGCGGCGTAGGTAGGAAGCGTTTTAGAATAATTGTTAAGCCAGATAGACAGGTCGGCATCGCTTTGCGGAATATAATCTGCCATACTTTGTTGTTTTTAAATAGATTTAATTAAAAAGAAATGATTGTGAATCGATACCCGTTCCAGGTTCGGCGAACGTTATTTAGTGTTCTGCGGCCGCCGTTTAGCGTTCGGCGCTGGCCGTTTGTTCTTCTGCGGCGTTCGTTTGACACTCTACGAAGTCTGTTTGGCATTCTGCAGCCGTCATTTAACGCTCTGCGGCCACCGTTTAGCGTTCGTTGACCTTCGCAGAACACTCTGTGAGCGTTGCAGAACGCCATTTTTAGCCATCGGAGAAAAAAACGTGGCAGCCGCAGAGGTAGCGGCTAGGTGTGAAGGATGGTATGTAGCAATGCGGTAGCAAATAATTTGGTCTGCCTGTTCATGAAGTCATCAGCGGCGCGGGGCGGCGAAGCGCTGATGTTTTTTTGCGGTAGCAAGTTTACGGAAAATATGTTTTTCGACTTCTGTTTTTCATAAAAAAATATTTTGGGAAATAGTAGCAATGGCGGCTTCACCAAATGAAAAAAGCATAAGACCCTTGCGGACCTTATGCTTTTTTATAAGAAGATGATTTCTTTATCTCACCACCAGGTTCTGCCGTATCACATCGCCCGACAGAGACGATACCATTACGTAGCAATTGCCCCTGACATAAGCGGGCAGCTTCACGTTCCAGATGTTGTCGCCGGCAAGCGAGGTTTTGTTTTCGCTATATACCTGCCGTCCGTTATCGGCATACACCGATAGCACGCAGGCTTCGGCTTTGGCAGTGGTGTACTTAACCGAAAACTGCTGGGGCGCCGGGTTGGGGTAAACCACCATTGAGACAGGATTGTCCTGCTTTGGCGCGGTAAGCGTAGCCGCCGAGGTAATGTGGTAAACAATGCCGCCGGCAGAACTGACCACGTATAATTCGTGCTTATAATCTTCGCCGAAAGAAGTGAGTGCATAGTAAATATTGCTGTTCAACGCCAAGGCTTCGGTTTTTACCACCGTGCCTTTAAACGTAAGCGTGCGGATGACGCCGCTACAGAAATCGGTAAAGAAATATTTGCCATACAGGTCGGCGTACTTGCTGCCGCGATAGATAAAACCGCCGGTGATGGCACAATCGGCAACAGGGCTGCCGGTGTGGGTGTACTCGTAAACCGGTGCTGCATAAGCCGACATGGGTTTGCAGCCGGTGGTATTATAAGGATGGTTTCCCTCGTAGCAATGCCATCCATAGTTTAGCCCGCCTTTAGTGCCGGCAGCCTGAAGGTCTACCTCTTCATAACTTGCCTCGCCCACATCACCCATCAGCAGGGCGCCGGTTACCGCATCGAAGCTAAAGCGCCACGGGTTGCGTACGCCGATTGCCCATATTTCCTTCCGGTAGTTGGCAGAATCGACAAACGGGTTGGCAGCAGGGATGGCGTACGTGCCATTGGGTTTTACTTTTATGCGCAGTATTTTTCCTAATAAAAGCGTTGGGTTCTGGGCGTAATTGTTCGGGTCGCCGGGTGCTGCGCCGTCTCCATCGCCCGAGGCAATGTAGAGCAATCCGTCTTTGCCAAACCGGATGCAGCCACCCACGTGGTTGCCATAAGGCTGCGGTATCTGCAAAACTTTCTTCTCGCTATTGCTGTCAGCCAAGTTGGGGTTGGCAGTTACTTTAAATTGTGAAATGGAAGTATTGCCCGACATGTCGATATAATCTACATAAAACAATCCGTTCGTTTTGTAGTTCGGGTCGAATGCCAGCCCCAGCAAACCGGTTTCATCGCCGGTAGATTTTACCCGCCCTTTGATGTCTAAGAATGGAGTAGCCATCTTGGTACCACTGGAATCGCAGACAATGATCTGCCCGCCCTTCTGCACAATAAACAAGCGGCTATCGCCGCAGTTTTCAACGCCAAGTGGAAACGTGTACTTGTCGGAAAACTGGACGAGCTTAATGGTAGCTGTTTGGGCATGCAAAGCAGTTGCGGCAACCAGAATAGCAACCAAGAGAATAAAGATTTGTTTCATAAATGAGATATTTTGATTTATTGGAGCGGCGGTCAGCGCAAATTACAAAAAAACTATGATTACAGATGGCAATAAATGGCTATTGACAGGAAACGATTTTTTGCCGGGTGCAGTATAGATTATTTTGGTAAAATGGTATCAAACTTTTTTTGTCTTGTAAAAGTGCGATAATGAATTTCTTTTTTTTATTATTCTGCAATTCTCGCGCCTTTTTTTGATGGCTCACTTACGGAATGAAAGAGCTTTACAGATTTTGGGATGCACTTAAATTTGATTTGACTGTCATTATTCTTTTATTTCTTTTTTAAACTGCCGACATCTTTATAAATGTCTTTTTATTTAAAAGGTTACAGTCTGCAGTTTTGTTGATTTGCTTCCGTTTTATATTCCGATATTTCTTTTCTTTACGTCTAACAAACATTGCTATATGAAGAAGTGGTTTTTTATCATTGCCTGCTTTTTATTCTCCTCTGCTTGCTTTGCCCAATTTCCGCCAACACCCGATAAGATTTATGGTCAATTATTTATTGATGTACAAATGAGCAAGGTTTTTCCAGACAATAAAACCTTTGCTGACTGCATACCTAAGCGCGACCCGAAAGCGATAGTCGCTGACTATTTACAAATAAAAAAAGATTCGGCTGCAGGTTTTTCTTTGCTTCGCTTTGTAGAACAAAATTTTCAGGTGCCAGTTAGCGTCACTAGTACGTACCAGTCAGACAAGAACGGTAGTGTAGTTACGCATATTCAGCAACTGTGGAAAGTGCTGGAACGCAAGCCGGATAGCGTTGTACAAGGCAGTTCATTGTTGTCGTTACCTTATTCTTACATTGTTCCGGGTGGCAGGTTTCGCGAAATTTATTATTGGGATTCTTACTTTACCATGCTGGGTCTGCAGGAAAGCGGCGAGTATGAAATAATGGAAAACATGATCAAAAATTTCGCCTACATGCTTACCACCTACGGGCACATCCCAAACGGCAACCGCACGTATTATTTGAGCCGGTCGCAGCCACCTTACTTTTCTATGATGCTCGATCTGCTGGCACAGCAGCAGGGCAACAAGGTGTATGCAATTTACCAGGAAGCTATGTTGAAGGAGTATAGTTATTATATGGATAAAACCGCGCCTACCCAGCATGTGGTAAAGATGCCGGACGGCAGTATACTAAACCGCTACTGGGATGCAGATGTGCGTCCTCGGCAAGAGTCTTTTGTTCAGGATTCAACTCTTGGCATCAGCTACAAAGGCAGCCGTGCCATGCTTTACAAAAATCTTCGGTCCGGGGCAGAAAGCGGCACAGACTTTAGCAGCCGATGGTTTGCTGATGGCAAACATATTTCAACGATTGATGTTACCGATTTTGTTGCGGTTGATTTAAACGGACTACTCTACCATCTTGAACTGACGCTTGCCAAATCTTTCAACGAAACGGGCGACCTTGTGAAAGCGAAATATTATAACGCGCTGGCCGCCCGGCGTAAAGCTGCCATTAATAAATATTGTTGGGATTCAAAAAGCCATTGGTATTACGATTATAGCATTGTCACGAAAAAAACAAGTCCGGAAATGACCATATTGGGTCTTTCTCCTTTGTTTTTCCATGTGGCGACTACAGTGCAGGCTAATGCGGCGGCAGTTGTTGCCAAAGAAAGATTTTTAAAGGATGGTGGTTTTGTCACCACTTTGAAAAACACTGGTGAGCAATGGGATGCGCCTAATGGCTGGGCTCCGCTGGAATGGATTAGTATTAAAGGTTTGGAAGATTATAACCAACACGAGCTAGCTAAAACAGCGGCGGAACGCTGGGCGGCGCTTAACATCAGAGTATTTCATACTACCGGGAAAATGATGGAGAAATACAATGTGGAGAACGCAAAAATCGAAGGCGGTGGCGGTGAATATGAATCGCAGGACGGTTTTGGCTGGAGCAATGGAGTGCTTTTGAAAGTGATGAAGGTCTATAGTATAAAAGAGTAAGAGCTTATTGGTGTAGATTACAAAACACCGCTTATTCTCTAAAGGCAAAGACTCCACCATGGCTGGTGGAGTCTTTGTTATGTTCATAGCAATCGAAGAGGCCCGATAAAACTGTGTTACAATCAATACCTGTAAAACAGGGGTTAAAAGTAGAACTAATTACCAAAGCGCCAAATCAACATGCCCTCGAATAGATTATTAAAAAATCTTTCTTTAAAAAATATCGAACGCTTCACCAAAAGATTGAAAATATTTTATTGGTTAAACGATTGTGTTTGATAGTTTTTAAAGTAGCTGTTCTATAATTTTTAAATCAGCGATTTGAATGTTTTTAACCCAAACAAAATCAGCTCATATTATAAAATCAGCATCCGATTTCAACTATTTATTTACCTAATAAACCACTACTGCACGTGCGCGAGGAGGCGGAGGCGGGTTACGACGTTCTCTTACACGTACAACACAACTTGTTTCGCCGGCAACAAAAGCCAAAAACAAAATGGCAACCATCCATTTTTTCATAAAGAATAATTTATTGTAAACTGATAAGTGTAAAATCGTGCCAACCGAAATGACAAAACTCATAAATCAATTTGCCCAATAGATTTAAAAAAAAGCTGCTCAAAAATTTTTGAGCAGCTTTTAAAAAGGTTATTTGTTTAAAATTAAACAACCAGGAACTGGCTGTGTACATAATCAACCACATCTTTCATGTCTTTCCGCTGATTGAAAACAGTGAGCTGCCGGTCGGCACCAGTTCCATTTTCAATCATCTTTTTTACATAATTGATCGCAGTACGACAGCCTAGTTGGTCAACAACATCGTCTACAAAATCCAGCAGCTCGTAAATTAAAACGCGTGTATTTACTTCCTGTTCCTTACCAAAATCTATCAGAGTTCCGTCTATACCATATCTTCCTGCACGCCACTTATTTTCATTGATTAATGTACGGTGATACATGATAAAGTTCATGTTCTGGCTTCGCAGTTTATACAGCTTGGCGCAAATTGCCTGGAACAAAGCTGCGATAGCAATGGTTTCATCAATCGTCATTGGCACATCGCAGATGCGAAACTCAACTGTATTAAAAAAAGGATGTACCCGCAAATCCCACCATATCTTTTTTGCATTGTCAATACAGTTGGTTTTAATCAGAAGGTTCACATAGCTATCGTACGCTTCAATACTTTCAAAATAGTCGGGAATACCGGTACGCGGAAATTTATCGAACACTTTGGTGCGGAACGATTTGTAGCCCGTTTGCCTGCCTTCCCAAAACGGCGAGTTAGTGCTGAGGGCATACACATGTGGCAGAAAATAGCGCGCTGAATTAGCGATATGAACTGCCATCTTTCGGTCTTCCATACCTACGTGTACATGCAGCCCAAAGATGAGATTGCTGCGGGCGGCTTCCTGCAATTCATTTACAATCTGGTTGTATCGCGCATGGTCAGTTATCATCTGGCTTTGCCAGTTGCTAAACGGATGCGTACCCGAAGCTGCTATCCAAAAACCGAGGTCGCCGGCTATTTGCGAAATAGTATTGCGCAGCGTGAAAACATCGTGATAAGCTTCTTCAATATTCTGGCAAATATCTGTGCCTACCTCTACCACGGCCTGGTGCATCTCTGCCTTCACTTTGTCTTTCAGAACCTTATGCCCTTCTGTTACAATCCTCTGCTCATGGCTTGTCAGCTCGCGAGATTCGGGATTAATAACCATGTATTCCTCTTCTACGCCCAGTGTAAAATGTTTGAAATTCAGATGCGACATTGCTATGGTTTAAAATATATGTTGTATTTATTCTGAAACAGGAAGCCTGCACTACATAAGTAAGGTATAACATGTAAAGACAATCAGCTATACCTTTAACACCAGTACCAGATTTTTATGGATACAGCTTCTTCTTTGCAGAGCTTCTCTTTACATATTCGCCCCAGGTAAGGTTGTCTTTACCAGACTTCCAGCTTTTCGCTTTTTCTATGGCGTAGTTAGCGGCTGTCTCCACTACCCATTCAAAATTTTCTTCGCCCACACTGGTGCGTTCGGCATCGGGTGCCGGGTTACAAAAGTCAATTGCATAAGCGGTATCGCCACGCAATGCCAGCTCGACAGTATTGAAATCATAACCCAAAAACTTATTGATTCGAAGCACGATATCTTCCAGATATTTTAATCTTTCTTCTGAAGGAGTAAAACTGGCTGCATAGCGCAGGTGATGCGGGTTGCGCGGCTCGTAGGGCATTACACGAACATGCTTACCGCCGATGCAGTAACACCGGTAATATTCTTCAAACACAATTTCTTCCTGTAACAACATCACAAGTTGATCGGTTTCTTTGTGCTTTTCATAAAACTCTTCAATGCTGTTTAGCTTGTAAACATTCTTCCAGCCGCCGCCGGCAAAAGGCTTCATGTATGCGGGGAAACCAACGTAGTTAAACATACCTTCCCAATCCATTGGGTAGGCAAGATTGCTAAAGCTTTCGCCACTGGTATCGTCGGGCAACTGGTATGAGGGAAGGATAACCGTTTTAGGAACCGGCACATCTATGTTTACCGCAAGAGCATTGTTGAAAAACTTTTCGTCCGCACTCCACCAGAATGGATTATTGATAACAGCAGCTCCACCAATGGCAGCGTTCTTTAAATATGCCCGGTAAAAGGGAACATCCTGGCTGATGCGGTCTATGATAACAGTATAATCGGTTGCTTCGCCCTGAACCACTTTATTAATACTGACTGCCTCTGCGGTAATGTCTTTTATGTTTTTGCTATTGACGCGCTCAATAAAGGCATCCGGAAAACTTCTTTCTTTTCCAAACAGGATCCCGATTTTTTTCATGTGTTATGTTTTGAAAATTGGTAAATGATAAAACGGTACGCGTCAAAGTAATAAAACAAATCTCAAATTGATATAAACTTTTCAGCGAAAACGATACCTGTGTTTGCTATTTTTGAATTTTGTATGATGAACGAGACACGAACGGATTCTTCGGTAATAGTAAAAAGCAATTCCCTGTATTCTCAACTTTTAGACCGCGAAGTGCTGACAGATATTTATCTTCCCAATTTCGATTCCGGTTTTAACCATCTCAGTTTATTACTCATCAATGATGGTCAGGATTTGCCTGTCATGCCTTTTGCGGACATACTTTCTGAATTGTATAACAATAATGCTATCGACCCTTTAATTTGTGTCGGCATCCATTGCGGAACGGATAGAAAAAATGAATATGGTACTGCCCGGCAGCTCAATTGTAAAGGGCAGGGTGCAAAGGCAGATTTGTATGCAAAATTTATCTTGCAGGAACTGTTGCCATATATCACTCAAACTTATCATATTTCTTCGTTTAAAGACAAGTCATTCGCTGGTTTTTCGTTAGGCGGTTTAAGTGCTATGGATATTGTGCTGAACCATCCGCAGGAGTTTGTAAGCATGGCTGCTTTTAGCGGTTCGTTCTGGTGGCGCAGCCGTGGTTACGGCAGGCTTTACAATGATGATACAGACCGCATTATGCACGCTCAGATACGCAGCTTTCCAAAGTATGACTGGCTTCGCTTTTTCTTCGAATGCGGTGTTTTGGATGAACTGGCTGACCGAAACAATAACGGCATTATCGATTCGATTGACGATACGCTTGACATTATAAAAGAATTGAAGCTGAAGGGCTATGAAGACGATTCTATTAAGTATATGGAGCTATCAGATGGTATGCACAATGTAGCTACCTGGGCTAAATCGTTTCCCGATTATTTGCTGTGGCAATGGGGAAAGTGATTGATAATTTTCATTTGCCGAGCGCTTCTGGCAAGCTGCAAATAGCCACTAACAACAATCAATTACAGTAAACATGGACTATATAAAGATCGGAAAAATTGTTGCCACATTTGGTATAAAAGGCGAGGTGATTGTGCAACACGGGCTGGAAAAGAAATCTGATTTTAAAGATGTGGAAGCCCTGTTTGTAGAAGAAACAAAAGGCAACCTTCTCCCCTATTTCATAGAACGGGCAAAAGCCAAAGACGGCATTGAAAGTTATGTACTGCTGGAAGGCATAACAACGAAAGAAGCGGCGCATCGTTTTATAAAAAAAGCCGTATGGCTTACACAAACCGACTTTCAAAAAATGGCTGGCAAAACCTCCTCAATCGGCTTGCTTGGTTTTTCTATTTTCGAAGAAAAGAAGCTACTCGGCATTGTGGAAGAAGTGATTGAGCAACCACACCAGGTTTTATTAAAAACAATGCACCTTAACAAAGAGACCTTCATCCCTTTACACGAAGAAACAATTGAAAAAATAGACCGGAAGAAAAAAGAAATTCACGTGATATTGCCGGAAGGCTTGCTTGCAATTTATCAATAACGAGTTTCGTGACTCCAAAGTTAAAGCGGCTCGTACAATCTAAGCATTCTCCGCATATTTTCCATCTCGTTCTGCATCGTTTCTACGCGTTTTAGCAGGTGTGAAATAGCTTCAATACCTTCTATGTTAATATCAAGATCGTAATGCAGTCGCGTATATTTTTCGAGCAGTGGCAATTGGCTGGAAGGAATGCATTGCACTTCTTGTTGCATCATTATTTCAATCAAGCCGTGCTCACCAAGCTGGTTGATGAACTGGATATCGATATGCGTTTGTCTGCCATATTCTTCAATGATGATAACATCTTCGAGCATAAGACTATAATTTTGATAGTTGAGTGAATAGCTCTTTCTGCTGTTCGGTCAAATGAGTGGGAAGCTGCACATTATAAGTAACGATCAGATCGCCAAACTCACCTTCTTTTTTGTACACCGGAAAACCTTTGCCTTTCAGCTTTGCTTTCGTTCCGTTCTGTGTTTCCGGTTTCACCTTCAGCTTTACTTTACCATTCAGTGTGTCAACCATTGCATCGCCGCCCAAAACTGCTGTGTACAGGTCAAGCTGAACAGTCGTGTAGAGGTCACTATTCAACCGTTTGAAGTTAGCATCTTCGCCTATTACAAACTTAATGTACAGATCACCAGCCGGTCCGCCGTTTGCACCCGGCTCGCCATAGCCTTTTAGTTTAATGACCTGCCCATCGGCAACACTTGCCGGTACGGTTATGCGCACTTGCTTACCATTTACAGATAGCATCTGCTGGTGTGTTGTATAGGCTTGCTGTAAGGTGAGATGAAGTTCAGCGTTGTAGTCTTGCCCTTTGTAAGCCGATTGTTTCCGGCTGCCCGAACGGTTACCAAAAAGCGATTCGAAAAAGGATGAAAAATTGCCTTCGTCGTCTCCTGAAAAATCTTGGCCAAAGCTTTCGCCGAAAGGAGATGCTCCCCCGGAATAATATTGCTGTCCGCCAGTTTCTTTTTGCTGGCGACGGGCATTTTCAAATTGCTCAGCATGCTGCCAGTTCTCGCCATAAGCATCATACTTCTTGCGCTTTTCGGGGTCGCTTAATACTTCATTGGCTTCATTAATTTCTTGAAATTTTTTATGGGCTTCTTTATCGTTGGGGTTCAGGTCGGGATGATGTTTCCTTGCCAGTTTGCGATACGCTTTTTTAATGTCTTCTTCCGAAGCATTTTTCTCAACGCCGAGAACTTTATAGTAATCTATATAAGCCATAATAGTATGCCTTGTTGATTGTATGCCAAAGAGATCAGGATATGGTACAAACAGAATTTTTTGACAAGCGAATATAATAATCCATTGTAAGTATTACCTGTTCAAATTTAAAACACATCACCACCACCAAAGCCATCATCAAACTCACCATCGTTCATACGACTACCTTTTTGAATAAACAACCGGCTGCCACCCGATGCATCGTCTAAGCCCGAAGGCGAGACAGGCAAGGGCTTCCAGTTGCCAGCACCTGGCGGCAAGCCGCCATCGCCATCCCATTCTTCAAACTTCTGTATGTGCAGCAAAGCCCGCAGCTTAATGGTTTCTAATGAACCATTACGATGCTTGGCAATGCGGATGTGCGTTTCGCCACGCGTACTCTCGCCCATCTCGTTTGCCATTTGTTCATAGTATTCCGGGCGATAAATGAACATGACCATATCGGCATCCTGCTCAATAGCTCCCGACTCTCTCAAATCGCTCAGCTGTGGCATCTTGCTTTCCTTTCTTGTTTCTACAGCGCGGCTCAACTGACTCAAGGCAATGATAGGAACCTGAAGTTCTTTGGCCAAGGCTTTTAAGTTGCGGGAAATGGTGCTAATCTCTTGCTCACGGTTGCCATTGCGGTCACTGTTGCCGCTCATCAGTTGCAGGTAGTCAATGATGATTAATCCTACTTTATGTTTGTTTACCAAACGTCTTGCTTTTGCCCTAAATTCAAAGATGTTTAACGCTGCGGTATCATCAATAAAAATGGGTGCCTGCTCCAATCGCTTGATGCCTTTTGAATGCAGTTGCTGATATTCGTAATCTTCCATTTTACCACGCGAAATCTTCTCCAATGGAATCTCACTTTCGGCAGAAAGAATACGTTGTACTAATTGCCCGGCGCTCATTTCCAGAGAAAACATAGCCACCGGCGTAGGGCGAACCTTGTTCAACGCAGCATTGCGCGCAAGGTTTAGTGCAAACGCTGTTTTACCAACGGCAGGGCGCGCCGCGAGAATGATTAAATCTGTTTTTTGCCAGCCGTAAGTAACTCTATCCATAGAAGGAAAACCGCTGGGAATGCCCGATATATCTTCCTGCCTTGTGCGCAGTTCATCTATTCGGTTGATGGCTTCGGCAAGCGCACTGCTCATTTCGCGATAATCGGTTTTCAGGAAGTTATTAGTGATCTGAAATATCTTTTCTTCCGCGTCATCCATCAGGTCGAAAACATCGGTACTATCTTCATAAGCATCACCGATTATTTCGCCGCTAATGCGTATTAATTCGCGCTGAATAAACTTCTGCAATACAATGCGGGCGTGGGTTTCAATATTGGCGCTAGATACAACTGCATTGGTAAGTTTGGTTATGTAATACGGTCCGCCAACCATATCCAACTCTTCTTTGGTCTTCAGCTCTTCCACCACTGTTAGCAGATCAATAGGCATCGATTTATCGGCAAGACTTTTAAAAGCATTGTAGATGCGTTGGTGAGCATCTACATAAAAACATTCAGGCTTTAAAATTTCGATTACCGCATCAAAGGCAGTCTTCTCCAGCATGATAGCGCCCAACACCGCTTCTTCTAATTCTTTAGCTTGCGGCGGCACCTTGCCATACATCATTGTGCTAACGTCTACAGATGGTTTTCTCCTGTTTTTCCGGTCTTTGTTTATATTGAAATCCATGGCAAATTATTTAGTTGGTGTTGTTCGTCTTGTTTCTGTTGGCTTAATAAAGATAAAGGAAAAGCTAATTCCTTTAGCAAAAAGTTAGCATCAGAAGAGCGAATGTGAGAAAAGAAACGACGAAGCCGAACTTTTAGAGGAAGCTTTTTTATCACCACGAAAGCAAGGCGCAAAAGCACACGAAAAGAAAGTTATTCACAATGAAGGAAGCTATATTCACATCGACCGGTTTCTGTAAAAAAGAAGAGACAAAACCGGGCAGGCTTTGTCTCTTCTTTTTGCGAAATTAAATCTGTTTATTTGGCAGGGTTCTCAGCATTATAATTTTTTTCGGCTTCCTTTGCCTTTTCAAAATCGAGCACCACGCCATTAATGCAATACCGTAAACCGGTTGGCTTCGGACCATCATCAAACACATGACCTAAATGCGAGTGGCAGCGTCCACACATTACTTCAGTGCGGCGCATTCCGTAAGTGTTATCGACTTCATAAATAACAGAGCCTTTGCTTATGGGCTCGTAAAAAGAAGGCCATCCGCAACCGCTTTCAAACTTAGTATCGCTTCTAAAGAGGGCATTGCCACAGACTGCGCAATAGTACGTGCCGATCTCATCGAAGTCTTCGTACTGGCTGGTATAAGGTCGTTCCGTTCCTTTCTGGCGTGCCACATGATACACATCTCCCGGCAAAATTTTCTTCCATTCTTCGTTAGTCACCGTAACCTTATCCGTGTCTGTTTTCGAGAAGTATTGATTCTTTGTATTGTCCATACGTATAATTTTAATTACTCATTGTGCATTTAGAAACCTGCGTCTCTATTCTCAACAATCATACTAAATTGTATGTATGAAAGGAAGTCGGGCCAAGGATTTACAATTAAGTCCTTTATACTCTTGCGCGTTTCTGCAGATTCTACTATTTTTGCCGCCCGTTATACAAACGGCAACTGACTCCGTAGCTCAGTTGGTAGAGCAATTGACTCTTAATCAATGGGTCCAGAGTTCGAGTCTCTGCGGGGTCACGGTTACAAACAAAAGAGCCTTCTATTAGGAAGGCTCTTTTGTTTGTAATAATGTGGGGCAATAATAAATCGTTATTGTAAATTGTACCGAAATCCAAACAGTATATTTCCAAAGGTGTTGCCATCAAGGCTGCTGTTGATATAATAATTGTTGCCAGTGTTGTAATGCGCGAAACTTGCATACAACAGGTTGTTCATTAAGGTTTCTAACTGTATCCGTTTTGTTAGATCGTAAGCCAATCCTGCCTGGGCTGAAAGACCAGCACTAACGCCATGATATCTGCTCGGAAATTCCTGTCCTGTTTGTGTGTATAAAATATCAATTCCGTTATTATAACTAAATCTTGCCCGTTCGTCGAACAAGAGGTATAACGATTTGAAAATGGGCTGATATTGTCGTATAAAGAAACCGCCACCAAACACGCGGTCAATATTTTTACTGTTATACAAAGTTTCGTAGTAATTGAAGTTTAAAAAGATGCCTGCAAGTTTGTTGTTTGCATAAAACCTTCCAATGGAGGGTGATACAGATATACTTGTATATTTCTGGGCAGAGCTAACCTGAGGAATATCATCTGTTTTTTGATGAGCCAGACCAAGGCCTCCTCCGATTTGGAGATCACCTTTTTCTGTTTGTGCAAAAGAAAAAATTGAACTTAACGAAAGAGCGCCTGCAAGTAAAATTCTTGTTTTCATAATAAATTTTTGTTTGATGAAGCGGCGAAACAAGTGTTTTCATTAAGGACATTTACTTAGCCCTTTGTTACTTGACCAAAGTTTATCTTAACTGATTTCCAATTAAGAAAACAACAGGCAGCGCGGCAAACGGGCAGTTGTGTCTGTTGCGGTTTTTAAAAATTTTTAGCCCGGCACCCATTCCTTTTCCAACACATAACCTGTCGCCTTACCTTTGTTGGATGCAGAATGTAGAAGATTTACTGAAGGGATTGAACGAGCCGCAGCGCGAAGCTGTAACGCATGTAAACGGTCCGTTGATGATAGTGGCCGGTGCCGGCAGCGGCAAAACAAAAGTGCTGACCACACGCATCGCCTGGCTGATGGGCAAACACGATGTGGATGCATTTAATATACTGGCGTTAACCTTCACCAATAAAGCCGCAGCGGAGATGAAAGAACGCATTGGCAGGATGCTGGGCAGCAACGAAGCGCGCAACTTATACATCGGCACTTTCCACAGCGTATTTGCAAGAATTTTACGTAGCGAAGCAGACCGCATTGGCTACCCCAGAAGCTTTACCATTTACGATACAGATGACAGCCGCTCGGTGCTAAAAACAGTAATTAACGAACTGAATTTAGACGACAAGCATTACAAGCCCAACATTGTACACAACCGCATTTCAGCCGCGAAGAATGCACTGGTAGGCCCTGCAGAGTATGCAACGGATTATTACCTGCAACAGGAAGATGCGCGCACTAATCGTCCTGCCATTGCGCTGATTTATAAAGCCTATGCAGCGCGTTGTTTCAAAAACGGTGCAATGGATTTTGATGATTTGCTGCTAAAGATGCATGAGCTGCTGAACACTATACCTGAAGTTTTGTATAAATACCAGAACAAGTTTAAGTACATTCTGATAGACGAGTACCAGGATACTAACCCGGTGCAGTACCAGATTAGTAAACTGCTGGCGGCTATACACGAAAACATTTGTGTGGTGGGCGATGATGCGCAAAGCATTTATAGTTTTCGCGGGGCAACAATTGAAAACATCCTGCAGTTTCAGAAAGACTATGATGATGTAAAAGTGGTGAAGCTGGAACAGAACTATCGCAGCAGCCAAAGTATTTTGAACGTTGCTAACGAGGTCATCAAAAACAACAAGGGACAGATACCAAAAGTGCTGTGGACAGACAACCACGCCGGCGAAAAGATAAAGCTTGTGCGCACCATGACGGACAACGATGAAGGTAAGTTTGTAGCCGACTGCATACAGGAACAAAAGCTTCGCAACCATTACCGCAACAACGACTTTGCTATTCTCTATCGCACCAACGCACAGAGCCGCGCTTTTGAGGAAAGCCTGCGCCGCATGGGTGTGCCTTACCGCATCTTCGGCGGCGTTTCGTTTTATCAGCGAAAAGAAATCAAAGACTTCTTAGCCTATCTGCGCGTAATTGTAAATACAAAAGATGAAGAGGCCTTAAAACGTATCATTAATTACCCGGTTCGCGGTATCGGCAAGACAACCATAGAGAAAACAGTCATCATAGCCAACGAAAAAAACATCAGCATGTATGAAGTGCTGGAACACGCATCCGCATTCGGTTTCAAAGCCGGAACGCTGGAAGTGCTGCAGAACTTTGTAACGATGATCAAGTATTTTCAAAGCCTGCTGGAGAAGCACAATGCCTATGATGTGGCCCAGCAGATTGGCAAACATACCAACCTGATAAAAGAACTGTTTAACGATAAAACGACTGAAGGCTTAGCGCGGTATGAAAACATACAGGAGTTGCTGAACTCTATCAAGGAATGGATAGAAAGCCCGGCGAATGAAGAAGGCGAAGTAGGTGACAAAAGCCTCGGCGCTTACCTGCAACAGATAACATTGCTTACCGATGCCGATGACAACAAAGACCCGAATGCCGATGTGGTAAAACTTATGACGATACATGCTGCCAAAGGCTTAGAGTTTGGATGTGTGTTTGTCGGTGGTATCGAAGAGACTTTGTTTCCCAATGCCATGAGCATAAACACACGTGAAGAACTGGAAGAAGAACGGCGTTTGTTTTATGTCGCCGTAACGCGCGCCAAAGACCGCTTGTGGCTCACATATGCAAATGCACGCTACCGCTTTGGAAACCTTGTACAAAACGAACCCAGCCGCTTCCTGGAAGAATTGCCCGAGCCGTATGTGGACAGAACCTACGCCGGTGGCGGTGCCCGAAACAGTAACAATGTAAGTAGCATGGGCACTGCGTTTCAGCGTATGCACCGTGGCTTCGAGCCGGCGCCACAACGTAAGCCGGAAGGCAGTAAACCATCTTACCTGCCCGCTGCGCCAAAGCCGCAAATGATTAATCATATACCGTCGCCTGACTTTGCTGCCAGCGATACCACCGGACTGCAGGCAGGGCAAAAAGTAGAGCACCAAAAGTTTGGCTTTGGTGAAGTGGTGAAGATGGAAGGCAGTGCACACAACCCGGTGGCTACGGTAAAGTTTGAACACAACGGCGAGAAAAAAATTATGCTGAACTATGCGAAGCTGCGGATAGTAGAGTGATATTTCTATTCTATTTATAAGTCATGCTTTCTTTTCTTTAAGGCGGCATGACTTTTTCTTTGCCCTTCATCAACAAAAACAAATCATCTGCGGCAGAGACAAGAAGAGTATATTTTCATTGGTAAGTGTCAAGTGCTTTCCTTCTATCTTTGCCTCTTTAAAATTTTTGCCAACTATGGAAAACAACGTTCAGTACGATTTCGGTATGATTGGTTTGGGTGTAATGGGAAGCAACCTGCTGTTGAACATAGCAGGTCATCAGTTTGCGGTAATTGGCTTCGATAAAGATGTAGCCAAAGGTCAGGCATTGGAAGCCGGAGCGTCCGATGCAAAGGAAATAGTAAAAGCCGTGAACACATTGGATGAAATGGTGAAGAGCATGAAGACGCCACGCAAGATTATGATGCTCGTGCCAGCGGGCGCACCGGTTGATAATGTGATTGAAAGTCTTATTCCGCTGCTGCAGCCCGGCGATGTGGTGATTGACGGCGGCAACTCACATTATGTAGATACTTTAAAACGCATAAAATACTTAGAACCCAAAGGCATCAACTTTATGGGCATGGGTGTATCGGGCGGCGAGCATGGTGCGCGCACGGGTCCAAGCATGATGCCGGGTGGTAACTTAGAAGCCTTTAAAAATGTGCAGCCCATATTAGAAGCTTGTGCAGCCAAGGTAAACGGCGAGCCTTGCACAGCTTATATGGGCAAAGATGCCGCAGGACACTATGTAAAAATGGTACACAACGGCATTGAGTATGCCTTTATGCAGCTTATCAGCGAAGTGTATGATTTGCTGAAACGCGGGCTGGGATTGAATAACGACGAGCTGCATGATGTTTTCGAAAAATGGAATGATGGCGAATTGCAGTCTTACCTGATAGAAATAACGAGAGATATTTTTCTGCAGAAAGATGACCAGGATGAACATTCTGATAAGAGGTTAGTAGACTTAATTCTTGATAAAGCTGGTAGCAAGGGAACAGGAAAATGGACATCGCAGGATGCGATGGATTTGCCCGTTTCCATACCAACAATTGATACAGCAGTAGCCCTTAGAACCATATCAGGCTATAAAGAAGAGCGCATAGAAGCAGCGAAATTGTATAAGAATGATGTGAACAAAATTGACATTGACAAAGAC
>CAZZZH010000036.1:0-5647 GCA_964658445.1 Ilyomonas sp. | reverse complement strand
TAGTGCTCAGGCAGGCGATGCGTTATACTTCGGAATGATTATGTGTTATGCACAAGGATTATCTATGTTGTACCAGGCTTCCAACGAACTGAAGATGGAGATTCCGCTGCACGACGTAGTGAAGATCTGGCGCGGCGGCTGTATCATCCGCTCTTTGTTATTAAATGATTTGTATAAAGCTTATCAAAATAACGAAAACCAATTGTCAAATATATTATTAGATAAAGGCATTGCAGAGATTGTAAAAAGCAAAGAAAAAAGCATTCGCGATGTGATAAAGAAAGCCATTGACATCAACATCGGAACCGGTGGATTGATGAGCGCTTTGGCTTACTTTGATGCTTACACAACGGAGAACATGCCGACCAATTTGATACAAGCACAACGCGATTTCTTTGGTGCGCATACTTATCAAAGAATAGACAAGCCGGGCATCTTCCATACGGGCTGGATGAGTGAAGAAAATAAGTCGGTTTAAAAGAAGACCGATATAGCACACTCATAAAAGTGCAATTCTTATTCTGTAGTTGAACGGAGCGTCGCAAGGAACGATTCATCAGAGTTTTGAACGTTCGTAACATAAAAATTACCACCATAATATTCATCATGGCAACAAATAATAACAAACGTCCGCAGCCTACTATTTTATTCATCTTCGGCGGCAGCGGCGACTTAAACAACCGTAAGCTTACGCCCGCTTTATATAATCTTTATCTCGATGGTTTTATGCCCGCTCAGTTTGCCATTGCAGGGCTGGGACGCACCGCTTACAGCGACGATAAATACAACGAGCATTTGCTGCAAGGCATTAAAGATTTTTCGCGGCGTAAAGACGATGGAAATGGCAAGTGGCAAGAGTTTTCGAAGAACAACCATTATCTGCAAATGGATGCTGAAAAAGACGAGCATTTTGATAAGATAGATGCGTTCATTAAGCAAAAGCAGCAAGAGTGGGGCAGCGAAAAAATAAACATCCTTTTCTACATGGCAGTGGCGCCGCAACTGGTGCCGGACATTGCTAAGAAAATAGCTGATCTAAAACTTTCCTCTGATGCTACGCGCATCATTGTAGAAAAGCCATTTGGACACGATTTAGATAGCGCGAAAGAACTGAACAAGTTGCTGAACAGCATGTTTGTAGAAGACCAGATTTATCGCATTGACCATTACTTAGGAAAGGAAACCGTGCAGAACATTTTGGCACTTCGTTTTGCCAATGCATTATTAGAACCGTTATGGAATAACCGCTACATTGACCATGTGCAGATAACCGCTGCCGAAACGGTAGGTGTGGAAGACCGCGGCGGCTATTATGAACAAAGCGGTGCGTTGCGCGATATGGTGCAGAACCACATTCTGCAACTGATGTGCATGGTAGCAATGGAGCCGCCAATCTCGTTCGACGCCAATGAAATCCGCAATAAGAAAGTAGATGTGCTGAATGCCATCCGGCAGATGAATAAGAATGAAGTAAACGAGATGGCAGTGCGCGGCCAGTACACCGATGGCTGGATGAAAGGTGAGCAAGTAAAAGGCTACCGCGAAGAAAAAAATGTGGATCCAAATTCCAGCGTTGAAACCTTTGCTGCTGTTAAGTTTTACATCGATAACTGGCGCTGGCAAAACGTGCCGTTCTATGTTCGCACCGGCAAATATTTGCACGATAAAACAACCGTCATCAACATTATTTTTAAGGCTGCACCGCACTATGCTTTCCCTGAAGAAGCAGCGGAAACCTGGCGCAGAAACCGGCTTACCATCAGCATACAACCTGATATGGACATCAAGCTGCGCTTTCAAAGCAAACGCCCGGGACAAAGTATGTTGCTGACGCCCGTTGACATGGTGTTTAACTATAATGAAGACAGCAAGGAGCAACCCGAAGCCTATGAAACTTTGCTACTTGATGCAATGGAAGGTAACGCTACGCAATTCCTTCGTGCCGACCAGGTAGAAGCGAGCTGGAAAGCCGTAATGCCCATCATAGAAGCGTGGGGAACACGCGCGCCCAGCTCGTTTCCAAACTATGCGCCGGATAGCTGGGGACCAGAAGACGCAGAGGCATTGATTGCAAGGGATGGGAACAACTGGATAACGCCAACCGTAAAGAAAAAATAAAGAAAAAATCCCGCAGCTTGCGGGATTTTTTATGAGTTGTTTGTACCTGAATTTATGTGATGTTTGCGACAGGCTGGAAGGGGGAAAATACAGAATACAAAACAGCAGAGCAGCCATGATGGAACGGGCGGTAACGCTCCGGTTGATCGTCTCTTGCGACGCTCCGTTCAAGGTTTGGGGCAAAGATTGAGCTGTGATAACAATACAATAAAAGAGAAACCACATGAATGAAAATTCATTGCAAATACGAACTGTTGACGTAACGAGGTATGTAACACCGCTGCGTGAAGGCGGCTCGCTGCCTGCCATTGTGGAAGCCGATGATGGCTTCCTGTATGTGCTTAAATTTCGTGGCGCAGGGCAAGGTATTAAAGTGTTGATTGCTGAATTGATTGTGGGTGAAATAGCCCGCGAATTGGGCTTGAAAGTGCCTGAGCTTGTCTTCGCAAACCTGGCATCTGACTTTGGCAGAACCGAGCCCGATGAAGAGATACAGGACCTGCTGAAAGCCAGTACAGGATTGAATCTTGCGCTGCATTACCTGCAAGGTTCCCACACCTTCGACCCGGTGGTGAATACCGTTGATGCAAGGCTGGCTTCGCAGATTGTTTGGCTCGATGCTTTTGTGATGAATGTAGATAGAACGGTTCGTAATACCAATATGCTGATGTGGCACAACGAACTTTGGCTGATTGATCATGGGGCTGCGTTGTATTTTCATCATTCGTGGGATAACATGGAAGAGCAAAGTAAGCGACCGTTTGTACAGATTAAAGACCATGTGCTGCTTCCTTATGCAACGCAGTTGAATGAAGTGGATACAGAATTTCATTCATTGCTTAGTTCTGAAGTGCTTCAAAATATTGTGAACCTTGTGCCGGATGAATGGTTAGACATTGCAGAGCCAACGGATGTTTCGGCAAGTGACAAGCGCAAGGTTTATATTGACTTTCTTACAACAAGACTTTCTCATTCCTTGATCTTTATAAACGAAGCCCACCATGCCCAAACACTTGTATGAGTATGCGGTGATTCGCATAGTGCCGCGCGTGGAGCGGGAAGAGTTTGCCAATGTAGGTGTGATCTTGTATTGCGCTTCGCAACGGTTTTTGCAACTGCATTATAACCTTGACGAAGCAAAGCTGAAAGCTTTGTGCAAAGACATCGACGTGTGGGAACTGGCAGAACGCATTCGCGGCTTTGACAAGATTTGCCATGGGAATAAGGATGGAGGACCGATTGCGCAGCTGCCCATTGCATCTCGGTTTCGGTGGCTTACGGCTTCGCGGAGTACAATTATACAGACATCAAAGGTTCATCCGGGATTGTGTGTTGATGCGGGTGAAACATTGGGTAGGTTGATGGCGGAGTTGGTGTTGTAGTGATAAGCTTTGCTTTGGCAGAGATTCTTTTGTTGAATCTTTGGAGACCTTATGGACGTCTTGATAAAAAAGCGTTTTATAATACTGTCATCTTCTACTTTCTTTTCTTGAAAAAAGAAAGTAGCAAAGAAATTCAAGCACGGATGATATGCATCACATCCGTGCGCGGTATTTCAATTGGACTTTGGTGGTACTGCGGTGAAGGGGTTTTGTACCTTGATGGTTTAAGTGTAGCACTTAAATGATTTTTCTGAGCTGTTTGTTGCTTGCAGTTGGTTTGAGCACTTTTGTTTGGACACTATCTGATATAGTGCACGCGGGTGAAAAATTGTTAATCAATCCGGAGATATTTTTTTGTGCTTTTTATTTCCTGGTCTTCTTCTTCGGTGGTTTCGGGGTCGGACATTTTTAGCATCATTACGGGCCAACGCTGGCCTTTGAATTCTTCGCTTTCTTTTGCTTCTTCCAGTTTGCTCCAGGTATTTTCTTCTATTACTTTATAATCTTTATAATACTGCCATAACAGCCATACGGGCACCTCGCCCATCCAGACTTCTAAACGCATGGAAGGATCGTACTTCTTGTGTTGCCACCGGAGCAGTTCGTTGCTTTCTATTTGCTGCTGCAGGAGTGCAGCGGCCGGCATTAGATATTGGATAAATAAATCCATTCTTTCTCCGGTGTTTTCGCCATTGTAACAAGCGTTTATCCACCCGTCTGCCTGTATGAGGAAGTCGACATCGTCCTTACTGAACTGGCGACGCAACATTTGCAGCTCAGCAGCACTGAGATCGTTAATATAAGGAAGCGTAAACACTTTTTGCAGGTAACTATTGGTGATGTCTTTTGCTTCTTCATCGGTGACAGAATAGATAACCGGCGCGGGCTGAGCTTCTTTGTCGAAATCTACGGAAAGGAAAAAAAGCTGCGTGGAATCTTCTTCAAAAGTTTCGTCTATATCAAAGAGATTGAGCCTGAGCAGATCGCTTGCGGTGATGTATTGCTCTTGCAGATCTTCGGAATTCGTTTTCATAGGATAAAAAACAATTGCGTCTTCTTTTCTTAACTGCTGCAACTGATGAAAGCCGGTTTCCTTCACGTGCTCGAGATGGCCGTTCAGTACACGTTCCCAATTGGCAATGATCTCCTTTTCGCACATCTTTTGCGCAATGATTTGCTGGCGATCCTTATGTTTTATTTTGGCGGCCTGCTTTAGCAGTTTTTGCGCGTTATGTAAATATTCCATTGAATCGGGGTCGCTTGCGTAATAAGTTAACAGCATATTGATCTTGCCTGCGAGAGGCAAGTCGGCAAGAAAATGATCCGCCACAATATAGTAACCAATATCGCCTGCGGTAATGGAATTGTTGCAGAGCAGGTAGCCTATTTTAAGAGCAATTGCCTCTCTTACCTGGTTGATGCTGGAACGGGAGAAATTGAAGACGACAGCTTGCATATCGGTGTGTTATAACATTCGGGGCACTAATGTAGGAAGCCTGATTTATTTGGGGAGGAAAGTAAAGAAGTTTTGCGAAAAAGGGTTGGCGGTTGGATGTACGATGTTGAGAGTTGGAATATGATTGTGGGAACTTAAAGAGGCGTTTTAGTTAGCGCCTCTTTTATGCTGAGCTATACGTGTGAGCCGTGGGAGTTTGTATGTTGTTTCGTTTCTGTTGCCTGGCGGGCAAAAAGGACATCAGGCTGTAGCTGTAGCGGTGCCCTGTGGCTGAAGAGTAATGTTGAACTCAAGAATTTTACCACGGATGATGGTGACATCTGCCACCCCGCTTTTGCAGTTGGGAGCTGTGATGGTGAGCTGCCATTCGCCTGTATAGCAATTGATAATTTGCCATGCGCCATCTTCGCCGGTTTTGGTTGTTTTCTTAACCTTTTTACTTACGAATTCAATCGTTGCATTTTCGATCGGCTGCTCTGAAAAACTATTGAGGACGATGCCCCTGATGCCACTGTGATGGGTGCCAGTATTGATGGCAGCGGTGGCTGCGCGGAAGCCTTCTACAAAACCGGGATCGGTGTTTTGAAAATAGTGGAGCAGGCGGCAGAGTTTGGCTATGATATGCGTATTGGCGGAAATGAGGGTATTGATGCTGGCAGAAGCCAGGCTGCTTTTTTTATGTGCCATTTTG
>CAZZZH010000035.1:0-23876 GCA_964658445.1 Ilyomonas sp. | reverse complement strand
CTGTACTATGCCGCCTTCATTTGCTTTTACACGGACGGAAATCGTCCTCCATTTCCTGCTTCCAAAATCAACGGTATTGTATTGTGCCCAAGCATTGTTCCCATTCAATTGCAAAAGCCAGCCTTTGAATTTGTCGGCTGTATCCAAAAAGGAAACAGAAGAACCTGTACCACTCAACTTACTATATCGATCTAACTGGATGGTATCAGAAGCTTTGGTAACACCGATGCCGCGCAATGTGGGAATCACTTTGCGAATGGTGCCATCTTCATTAAAAAACAAACTATCAGCACGGATTGAACGGGCTTTATCAAACTGTGGCGAATAATCATCGTGATGATAGAACAAATACCATTGCCCTTTGTATTGAACCATTGATTGATGATTGGTCCAGCAGTCAGGTGTTGCATCCACGATCACACCGGTAACTGTAAACGGTCCCGTCGGGCTTTTACTTATTGCATATTCCAACTGTTCTGTTTTATCAGCCACATGCGGATAGGTTAAGTAATAAATGCCATTGCGTTCAAACAGATACGGACCTTCTTTTAGACCTTTGTCCGGCAGGTTTTGAATGATCATTGGCTCTGATGCCAGCTCCGTCATGTTCTCTTTCAGTTTGGCAACATACAGGTTGCCTTGCGCATAATAGAGATACGCTTGACCATCTTTATCAATAAACACGTTTGGGTCGATGCCATGCACACCTTTGATGGGCGTTGGTTGCGGCACAAAAGGTCCATAAGGTTTGTCAGACACAGCCACACCAATGGCGAAGCCTCTTCCATAGCTTGTATCGTTTGGTGCGGTAGGGAAGTAGAAATAGTACTTTCCATTGCGCTCAATACAATCCGGTGCCCACATGCTGTAGGCATCGGGCTTTGCCCAAGGAACGTTGTATTGACTTACCACCAAGCCATCATCTTTCCAATCAGTTAGATTTTTTGAAGCGAATACATGATAGTCTTCCATGCAAAACCAACCTTCGCGCCCATGCCCCGGCGTTGCCAGGATATCATGCGATGGATACACATACACACTATCACCAAATACACGCGCTGAAGGATCGGCAGAGAACATGTTGTGAATGAGCGGGTTTTGTGCAAATACACTTGCTGACCCAATCAACAATAGGAGAAGAAGACTATATAGCTTATAACAACGCATTGTATTTTCTTTTGATGATTATTTTTTGATAGCTAATGGTCCAACTGCATTGGTAAGAAAAGTAATAAGTAAAGGGAAGCTCACCCGTGGATCCATCTTTTTTAAGAAAGCAATCGGTTGCATGTTCATAGCAAAAGCGTATTTAGTTATTCCAAAAATGATTACACAAAATGTATCAGTGATCAATAAACCCGAAACCAGTCAACGTCAACATATCCACCGGATTTTTTGGTGGGATAGTTAAACAGGCAAAACTTATTTCCTGTGAATATTTTGAGACTAAATTTCATCATCAGTTCATTACCCAAACGCTTGAACGTTTTATTATCTGAACTGTATACGAATGTGGCTTTTGCTGATGCGTTTGAAGCAATGGTTTGCAAATACACAGTGGATGATGATAACACAATGGAGTCAATCGTCTCGTCATTGTTCATCATTACTAAATACGACTTGTCTCCTTCTTTTTTTACTCCGATAAATGCATAAGGATCTTGAAATAGAGCTAATCCTGCCACATCTCCATCCTTCATGTGCGACACATCCATCTTAGTGGTAGCAATGGTCGGTTGCGAAGTATCATGTTTTGCAAATGGTCTTTGCGTTAACGTGTTTTGCGCTTCCCGTAATGTGGCAGCAGGTTTTACCGTCGTTAACCGCAAAGCTCCTCGCTTTTGTGTTAATGACCATTTGGTAGAATCGGGATTGTGATTCCATGCCCATTGCATGCCCAATGTTGCCCCATTGAATTCATCTGAAGTTGAAAAGTCTTTGATGGGATAGGTCTTGCCAACGTTTGGTTTGCGATAAGTAGTTACTGCTTTCCCATTCACGCCAAGCATCGGCCAACCATCTTCCCAATGCACTGGCTGCAAGGATGGAAAGCGACCAAACGGACCACTGTCAACAAACAAGATTGTCCACCATTCGTCTGTTTGTGTTTGTATCAACGCGCCCTGGTGTATGCCGTAGTTGATGCCTTGCGTAGTATCATACATCAACAGCTTTTGTTCATACGGTCCGTAGATATTTTTAGAACGCAACGCTACCTGCATTCCATCTTTGCCGCCGTAAGTACAGTAGAGATAATAATAGCCGTTGATCTTGTAAACATGCGTGCCTTCCAAACCACCGCGGATGTTACCAGTAAATACCAATGAATCTGGACCGATGGCTTCCAGGCTATCATTGACTTCGGTGATAGAAATCTTGCCATAACCTTGTGCTACATATGCCTTGCCGTTGTCATCAAAAAACAATCCCGGATCATAAAATCCTTTCGGTAAATGCGTAATGTGCCACGGACCTTCCGCCTTATCTGCCGTGCACATGAAACCACCTTCGTTGAGCGTAATGAACAGCAAATAAAATTTACCGTTGTGATACTTCATACTCGTTGCCCATTGCCCGTGACCATACCGGTTGCAACTATCTAAATCATAACATTTGCTAAAATCAAAGCGAGAAACTGCATTGCCGCAATACTCCCAGTTTACAAGATCGTGTGACTTCAAAACGGTTACACCAGGAAACACAAACATGGTGGTCGTAACCATGTAATAAGTGTCACCTACAGGGATAACATCAGGGTCGGGAAAGTCAGCCGAAATCAATGGATTGGTGTAAGTACCATTGTCATTGTCGGCATGTACGTTTTGTGCAGATGACACAAACGTGTGCATGGCTAACAGCAAAAAGGAGCAAAGAATGCATTTATGTTTTTTACTCATGTGCTATAACAATTCCTGTTATTTATTCTTTTCAATCTGCTACTGATAACTCAACGGGCAGCTGACTGATCGGCTGTTTCTTTTGTAACTAAACGGATATAATATACCGGTGATGTAGCACTGCCTTCCATTGATTGGAACTTAATCCTGACGCTGCCTTTATCTTTCAACATTGTGTCTGGTATAGAATACTCCACATCAAAAAATTTAGACTGGTTCCATTTGTTGCTATTATCTTCTGTTATTAACTCTTTGTCATCTACATAAATGGTAAATTTCCGGCTACCCCATTCTGCACCCCAATATCGGACTAACAAACTGAGACTGGTTTTGCCATTTGTTGTTAGATGATAGCTGAAGTAACCACCATTAGAAGCTTCGCGGAAAGACCTATCCTGTGCGAAGCCTTTTCTTGATTGAGCGCTTTGCAAAGCATGATCTACTTCGGGCTGCTGCTCGCCGGGTGCAACAAAATCAACGGTTCGCTTTTCCAAAGCCATTCGTCCTTTTTCATCACTTGCAATGGAGTCCAAATATGTCTTATATTGATCGTTGCTTAGCGCCATCCAGTACATCATGTATCTCGCATCGTGAATACTGTAGAAAGGCTCCAGTGTTACATTGATTGGGTTTACCATCTTCACATCTTTAAACGTGTAGTGAAGCGGTTCATTAGCCACAGGCACCAGGTCATTAGTCAGCGACTGAACGTCATCATTTATCAAAATCGGAGCTTTGTCCAACGGCAATTTTTCACCGCTTGGAATATGTCCCCAACGACTGTCATCAGCTATCAAACCACGTAAATCTTCGGTACCGGTTTTTGCGCCCAATAAGATAGATCCGTGAATGATGGCGATATAAGAAGGCACGTTCGGTAAATGCTCGATTGTGTTGTGCATGGGCAATGCAACTTCTACTACATCACCTTTTTTCCATGTACGTTTGATAGCGATGTAAGAAGAGGGATGTGAAGCGTAACTAACCGGTTTACCATTCACCAAGACTTGTAAAGCACCGTCTTTCACCCAACCCGGATAACGCACAAGGAGTGTTAACGGCGATGATCCGTTTGTAATGGTCAGTCTTGTTTTTTCTTCATAAGGAAAAGAAGTTTCCTGTCTTAGCCTGATGTCCTTTTCTTTCCAGTTCAACTCGGAAGCCACAAAGAGATTGATGAAGAGCGAATCGCCGGTATGTGTATAAATGAGTTCATTGTACTTGCCATGATTTTCCATACCGCTTCCTACGCAACACCACATCGCTTCGTTGGGGGCGGAATACACGCGATAACTTTGCGGACGAACGGGCGTAAAATATACGTAGCCGCCGGTTTTAGGATTTTGCGTAGAAAGAATATGATTATATATCGTGCGCTCGTAATAGTCGACGTACCTGGCAGAAGGATGTTCTCTAAACAAATCTTCTGTTAGCTTCAGCATGTTGTAAGAATTGCATGATTCCGGACCTTCCACGTCATTGAGAAAGTCTGTGCTGGCTGCCGCACTGGGAAAGAATTCGCGGCGGCTATTGCCACCAAATGCGAGGCTCCGGTTGGTGGTTACCGTCTGCCAAAAGAAAGCGCCGGCTTCATTGTATGTTTTATCACCGCTTAGCTCGCCAATCCTGGCAAAACCAATGGCTTTCGGCACTTGCGTATTAGCGTGTTTATTATCCAGATTGTCTTTGTCTTCCGACATAGTATCCAGCAACATATGATGTGAGAAACGTTTGGCTGCAACGATGTATTTTTTATTGCCGGTCATTTCATATGCATCTGCCAACACTTCGTTCATTCCACCTTGCTCGGTATCCAGCATTGATTGCATTTGTTCATCACTTAAATGGCTCGTGATGTTGATTGCCCAATCGCAAAAGTTTACAAACAATGTTTTCGCATCTTCGTTGCCCGTATACAACCAGGCATCTCTTAAACCTGCATACATCTTGTGCACATTATACCAAGGCACCCAAGCGGCATGAAACGCTTTCATATCGCCGGTTTGTACAGATGTCCATACGGCTTTACTATCAGGCACGCCACCCACATAACCAATTCCCCAGTCAGCATGATTTTTTGTATTCGCCTCCTGGCATTCTTTCAATTGGGCGATCATATACAATAGGCGCTGCTTACATTGCGCGTCACCTGTTGCAGCGTTCATAGCTAAGGCTGATAAATAATGTCCACCCACATGACCATCTAAGCCATCCCAGTTTTTATACGAAGAATCTTTAGGTGTTAATCCTGCTTCTTTACGATAAGGTGCGAGCAAACGATCAACTTTATATTCCAATAAAGTCTTTACGTTAAGATCGCGTGCGGTTTTGAAAGGACCAGCCAGCAGCGTTACATCGCTTAACGGAAATTCATTGTGATATAATCTTTCCTGTGCTTTTACAATGGTGTTTGTAAAAACGATTGTACTGATTACAACACATGCAATCTTGATCTGTTTCGCTCGCTTTGTTTTCATGATTATCATGGCTTACTCCTCTAGATCATCCTTTTTACTGGTGGGTGAAAAAGGTTCATTTTTCATCTCATCTTGTTGCTCAGAACTATCACTGTTACTTGCTTGTCTGAAGTTGTAAGAAGCTTACCGAATAAGGATCTAAACTTCTTGTAAAACTTTTGCTGATACCTTTTATCGTAGAAATAACCGGAACTATTTTCACCGGATCACTTATTGAATTGGTATCATCAGGCTTACTGCTTTTTACCACGACTAATGTTGCTTCAGGAGATACTTTACCGATGCCATCTAAGCTGATTTTAACTGCTTGTTTTTTAGCAGTTGTATTCACCATTTTTAAGTAAACAGCGCCGGTTGTATCATTCATCGTTACTGAATAAAAAAGTGTGGGAACCGTTTTGGATTTGATGCCTTTTGAACTGTCTTCTTTGCTGAGTGGTCGGTTTTGAACCGGCACGTTCACAGCAGTAGCAGGCACTATTTTGTTTCCCAAATATTGACTGAATAGCTTCTGCACATAATAAGAAGGTGAGCCATAACTATTCAACGCATCATAGCCAATCAAATCAGAATCCCATTGCCACGCTTTGGGCGCGGTAGCAGTCGCTTTATTTACGTTCACAAATAAGGGCGCATAGCACGACATGATGATCAAATCGGAGTTGCGTTCCATGCCTGTCATCCATGCCGCATCGCCAAGGGCTGCATTCAAATTCGTGGTGGGCGCACCTTCGCGTGTAGCCCATTCGCCAACAAAAATTTTGGGTCCATTGCGATCGTACTTATCATATTGCGAAGCATTTTCCCACATCTCCCATGAATTGCGGTAATAATGTTCATCCACCACAGCCGGCGTTTTGCCTGACGTGATTTTCAGATCCGGATATTGCACATCGCCGATGGTTGAGATGCAGGTGAGTTGCGGATACTTTGCTTCAATGGCATTTCTGAATTGCGTAAACCGACCATTATAGCTGCCCGTGATGTCAAACCAATCTTCATTGCCAACTTCTATATAAGTAAGCGTAAATGGCGCCGGATGCCCGTCTGCCGCGCGTTTCGCACCCCAATAGGTGGTGGTATCTCCCATCACATATTGAATCTCGTCTAGCGCATCCTCAACATATGGCTTTAGCAGCGGACCTGTATCTACATGGTCGCCTTGCAATGAATAGCCAGCATACACTGCTAACAGCGGTTCAGCGCCCATGTCTTCACACCATTCTAAAAACTCCAACAAGCCCATACCATCGGTTGGGCGATAACCCCACGAACCTCTATGCCCTGGACGGTCTTCCAAAGGTCCTAATGTGGTTTTCCACGGATAGGCATCGGTGATCATCGGACCTTCCAAAAAGTTACCACCGGGAAAGCGAAGAAACTTTGGTTTCATGTCCACCAACATCTGCATAAGGTCGGTTCTATTACCATTCCAACGGTTGTTATAAGTAGGTGGAAATAAAGACACCAAATTGAAGTAATACAAGCCAACTCGGTTAGTTGAAATCACTAATCGTGCATCCTTGGTTGGCGTTGTGTTGGAAGCTGTCGTTAATGTCAATTCATATTTTTTCCAAGAGTCATTTTTCTCAAGGTTAATGTTGCCCGAAGCATACACCGTTTTGCCATCATTGCTTTCTAAAGTGACAGTGATGGACCCTGCTGTATTATTCTCAATATCGGGCAGCTTCGGTGTAGTTGGTTTTGGCTCCCAAGGGAAGCGGAACGGCTCTTTGCGGGCAGTGCCTTTAATGTAGAAGGAAGCTTTGTAAGCCGTAGAAGGTTTTATTGGCATGCCCCAATAGCCTTCGTTGGCAATGCCCACGCGACCAGCCGCTTTTTCAACCGTTAACCGCAAACAGGTAGAAAGCGCGCCATTGATGGCTAAGCGGCGTTCTTCAAAAGGCAGGTTTTCTTCCGTTCCACCCACCAGTTTAATGTTGGCTTGCGAAGAAGAATCATCCTTTATCAAACTCCAGCCTTCCGGTGTATTTTTATTATCTTTAAAGATGCGGTTACGCACCAGCTCGGCATACAAACCGGCATCATAGGCATGATTGATTTCTTCCGTCATTAATCCATATAGCATAGGACTCACATTGGCACCCGGTGCCGAAAAATCAAGCGTGAGTGTGGGTGTTTGCGCAAAAGATGCCTGGGCAATACAACCCGCTGTTAATGCTATTAAAAAGCATTTTTTTAAAGTCAGTTTATATCCTGTTTTCCCTTTCATGTGTTCGTTGTGTTTTGTTGAGATTGGTTTGATAAAGCGCTCCTTTAGTTGATCCATTTGTTGTTTCGCATCCATAGAAACAAGGGTTCCATCCAGCCTTTTTGACGAAAGATAAAACCATGTCCACCCGCCGGATAAACATGCATTTCAACGGGCACTTTATGATGCCTGAGTTGTTCGAAAAACCGGATGCTGTTATCAACATCCACCACGTTATCATCAGCCGCATGCGTGATCCATGTTGGCGGCGTTTGATCGGTTACCTGCAATTCATTTGAATACAAGTCAATAGTTTCCTTAGATGGATTATTGCCCAGTAATTGCTTTCTTGAATCGGCATGCGTCAAACTATCCTGCATACTGATCACCGGATATACTGCAATTAAAAAATCGGGTCGCAAACTGGTGTTATTTGGGTTGGCAATGAATGCCTGTTGGTAATGTGTTGCTTCAGTGGTTGCGAGATGCCCACCAGCAGAGAAACCAATAATGCCAACCTTGCCCGTGTCAACGTCCCATTTATTTGCATTATCACGCACCATCTTGATAGCTTGCTGTGCATCCTGCAAAGGCGCAATTGTTTTGTTGACTTCAAACGAATCGTTTGGCAGGCGGTATCTCAACACGAAAGCCGCCACACCATGCTTCGCAAATTCTTTTGCGGTCTGCACACCTTCTCCATCATAAACAATTACGCTATAGCCTCCGCCGGCACAAACCACCACGGCTGCTCCGCTGGCATTTTCTTTTTGTGGCAGATAAACTTCCAGCGTAGGATGAATAGTGCGCCGCACTAAGCCTTCAGAAGGATTTTGCGGCATATCCGGCAGTGTTGTTCGCTTTGCGTTGGGAATGCTGTCTGGGTATAGCGGAATGATTTGTTGTGCATGCATCGCAAAAGGAACAAAGCAAACAACACTCAATAGTTTCTTTACAAGATTCATCCTGTATAAATAGTTTTCATTCGTTGAAATAAAATAGGATTACACTTATTTAAACAGCAGCGGCGCTAACTGATAGAGACTACGGCGCCAGGTTAAAAACTCGTGCGCTGTGTTTTCCGAAACAAAAGAAACCACGTTGTAATTGGCGGCTTTCAATTTGGTAGCAGCATCGTTGATACGGTCAGGACTTTCACGGCTGCCGCAACTGATGAAGATGAGCTTGGGCTTTGTCTTTCCCTGGAGTTCTTCAGGTGTATAAATACCACCGCTCAATAAACCGTAATACCCGAATTCATCAGGCTTGTTCAGTGTGATCATATGCGTTTCCATACCACCCATAGATAGCCCTGCCATGGCACGATGCGCCCGGTCAGCCATCGTGCGGAAATTAGCATCCACATAAGGTATCAATTCATCTACAAGGACGGTTTGAAAAGAATCAATTTTAAAATCTTTGAAATGTCCCCAGCCTAATTCATTCGTCATTCCATAGGTCATCACAATGATGAATGGTTTGATCTTGCCTTCGGCAATCAGGTTGTCCATAATGAGGTTCGCATGTCCCTGGTTGCTCCATGCATATTCGTTTTCACCCCAGCCATGTTGAAGATATAACACCGGGTATTTTGTTGACTTGTCCTTGTCGTATCCCGGTGGTGTGTACACAAAAGCACGGCGTGATGTATGGGTGCTTTTGGAAGGAAACAAAATCTGCTGCACGTTGCCATGCGGAACATCTTTCAGTGCATAAAAGTCTGCATCATGTGCGGGTATTTCAACGCCACTTTCCCAGCGCGTAGAGCCATAAAAGTTGGCAGTGCCGGGATCGTTAAACGTACCGCCATCAACATTGAGATGATAATAGTGAAAGCCTTCATCCATCGGACCTTCCGTGGTTCCCGTCCAAACACTGTCAGCACCTCTTGTGAGTTTAGTGCCGCCTCGTCCGCCCAAGCCCAGACTCACTTTCACGCTATCGGCAGCAGGTGCTACAATGCGAAACCGAACATAGCCTTGGGAGTTCACTTGCGGGTATTCCTGTCCGGGTTGATTAAGTGATGAAGGTTTGAAATCATCTGCAACAGTAGTTTGCGCAAAGCCGGATTTTCCTGCTAACAAGGCAAACGATAAAATGGCGATTCTTGATAGTTTCATATGTAAGTCTTTAGATGGTTTTATTACTTTTCAATCGTGTGTTGATAATGAGAAATTCGTTGCTGTTTGTCTGTTGATCTTTATGACAATTTATTGTTGAAATAACAATGGCGCGAAATGATACAGATCGTTTCTCCAAACGGGCCAGGTATGACCACCCGGATATTCGTAGTAAGTGTGCTTAATGTTCAACTCATCCAATTTGCCCAACATGATTTGCCCATTCTTGTAAGCAATGTCTTCCTTGCCGCCTTCCGATATCCAGAAAGCTTTTAATTGGGTGTTGATTTTATCCTTGTTCTCTTTCAAAAAAGCATACTGTTTATCAGCAACATCATTCATCATCGGTACAATCCAACCAGAGCTAAACACACCGAGATAAGAGAACAGATCGGTGTTGTTGACGCCCGTATATAACGTATGAATTCCGCCCAGCGATAAGCCGGCAAGCGCGCGATGATTGGCATCAGCTATAACATGAAAATTCTTCTCAACAAAAGGGATGATGGCACCCTTCATTTCGCCTTCAAACATCTTCATGGATGTTTCAATACCACTTGGCGTAAAGCCACCGCCACCGATATTGGCATCAGGCATTACCACCAGCATTGGCTTGGCTTTTCCTTCAGCAATCAGGTTATCTAAAATGAAGTTTGTTTTGCCTTGAGTTGCCCAGCCGGTCTGGTCTTCGCCACCGCCATGCAGGATGTATAACACCGGATATTTAGCTGTTGTATTGGAATCATATCCGGGTGGCGTATAGATGTACATCTCGTGCCAGGAGCGGGTTTGGGGTGAGAAATATTTTTTGATGCGGACATCGCCATGCGGTACTTCTTTTTGTGCATAATAATCGCCTCCGGCAAATGGGATTTCAATGCCGCTTGCCATGCGTCCCATTCCATAAAAAGTTTGGCTGGAAGGATCGCACAGCGCAACGCCATCTATCAATAAGGAATAGTAATGAAACCCTTCACTGATGGAATCAGTGGTTGCCACCCAATCGCCACTCGTGTCTTTCACCATGTCGTACTTCTTACCCAAATCAATTTGCACCTTCTGTGCATCGGGCGCTTTCACATGAAAGATCACGCGGCTATCGGGCAATATCTGTGGGTATTTTGCATTGCGGATGTTCGTTTCCGCAGGCAATCCCAATACGCTGTATTGACTGAATTTGGAAGCATCAACGGGTTTGAAAAGAAGTTGGGAAAACATGTATAAATCATTCTTCCAAACTTTAAAATCATGCACGCCCGGTTCAACATAAAAAATATGCGGGACGTTGTGCGCAACCAGGTAATCGTGCGTGCGCTTGCTGAATGACATCAAACCATCTGCATCGCCACAAGATATCCAAAGGAGTTTGAGTTGTTGTCTTGCTTTGTCTGGGTTGGGTAATAACGCTTCAGGTGTTTTGGTATTAGGCGCCGAAGAAAAACCACCAATCCACGCAAACTTATCAAGGTTGCCCAAACCGAAGTTTAGAGATTGTCCGCCACCCATCGATAAGCCAGCTACAGCGCGATGTTCGCGGTCGGCATACACCGGGTAATGTTGCTGGATATAAGGAATGAGATCGTTGAGTAAATCTTTCTCAAACGTTGCAAATGCCTCCACCTTGGCGCTGTCGAAAATATTGCCTGCAGCGCGGTCATCTTTCATGGCTCTGCCATTAGGTAACACCACAATCATTGGCTCTACCTTGCCTTGCTTATACAGGTTGTCCAGTATCGTTTCCGGATGACCTTGTGAGTACCACTCTTTCTCATCGCCGCCAATGCCATGTAATAGATACAGCACCGGATATTTTTTCATTTTAGAATAACCCGGTGGTGTATAAATTAACGCTCGTCTTGAAGTGCCAACTGTTTTTGATGTGTAAGTAATGGTATCAATTTTTCCATGCGGTATGTTCGCTTGCACAGAATCAAAACCGGGTGGCGAATGTTTGATGAAATCTTGTGCGCGTAAGTTATTTGACACAAGTATTGCAGCAACAAAGAATAAATAACAGGTAACGAAGTGAACTTTTTTTGCCAATATCATTTTGGAATATATTGTATAGATGAGCGAATAAAAACGGTTATTGTTCTTTCATTTTATAACCTAATAAAGGCAGCATGGCAGCCGCGTATCGCTTGCCCAGTTCACGATAACCGGCAGCATTGAAATGAAGATGATCGCCAGCCACCGTGCAACCTGCAGATGAGATTACGTGCGCGGTTGGTATAGTTTGCGGAAGACTATCAATAATGGTATTCATGCTGGCGCAAATGCCGCCCTGATCTGCATTCACCACTTCACCGGCAAGCAATGGCACTGAGGATGCTCTCAAATTCAGACCGTTCAACAAATTGTTATAAACAACGTTCACTTGTTGTGGCCAAGTCGTATCGCCTGTGTTCGATTCGCCCTGATGTAAAAGAATTCCTTTGATAACGCCATCTTTTTGCGCCAGCTTAGCCATCTCCACGAGGCGTTGATATGGATTGCCGTCGTATTCTTTGATCATTCCTTTCATCCACACGGGCGCTGTGTCAGCATAGGCTTTGTAGTTGTCTTTATCAAACAACACAATCTTGCAACCACCCACCGCAACGTTGATGATGCCGACCTTTGCGCCTTTTGGCAGATTCTCTAACAAGGCTCTTCCAAAATAATCAGCCGGTGTTAAACCAGTATGACAACGACACAACGGCGGCATAGCAGTATACCAGTTTCCTTTTGTCCTGTTTAAGTCAGGGCAATCCACTGCCTCCATCACACGAAAACGAGGATCAACATTCACGGTGTCCTGCGCTTCAATCTTCGCGTTGCCTTCCATATTGGATTGACCCAGGCATAAGAAGATATAAAACTTTTTATTCTGGGCGAAAGAAAACTGTACTAATAAACAAAGAGCAATACAAAGCAAAAAACGTCTTCCTGATATGATATAATTCATAGTATAATTAGTGTATTGATTAATGATGTTGCGGTGTTATTACGCGATAATTTCCACTCAGATGCATGGAGTGTATGAATAATACATTTGGTTTCATCTTTTGGTTTGAATAATTCTTTCAGTTCTATATAAGCCCGACTAAATTTTAGTACTGTTGTTCTCTGCTTACTACTTTTTCTTAGTTATGCTTAAATACTAAGACGCAGTGGCTATACAATAGATTAGCAACTTGAAGGTTTGCTCCTCTACCAACGACACAAGCTTTAATCTGATAATTATCCCTCTGCTTTTGCTTTCATAGATACCAGTGTGATTGAGCAGATTTATACAAAAATTATCGTGGAATGTGCTTCAGAAAGAAACCATCATAACCTTCTTCTTTACAATCGTTTTTATTATCAAGCAATCTTATCTTCCTGAATCCACAGCAACGCTAACGATGTGCTAATGTAGAGCTTTTTAGTATGGATGCAACCGATTGCAAGCAAAATGTTGAAATTATCGGTAATTTTTACACTTATTCCTGCGAAACAGAAATTAACAGGTTGTTTGTTTAGCCATACTTTTTATTCGTGCCCTTTTGCAATAAATGTTCAGGTATTATTTTTTGAGCCACTATATTGTATATGCAGGTTGGCTTTACAATTTATTAGCACCACTTGTTTATGAAAGCTTGTAAAATGAAATAATTATACTAAACTCTATATTGACCGACAGACCATCTAAAATCAATTGACTTCCGATAAATTTTATCTCAGATTTTATAAATCAATGCAACCGATTGTATCTTTAAATTGCATTGCGGCTATATTTATATTATCAGACAGCATATTTTCTTATCACTTGGCAAGTGAAGCAATGAAAATTGAATGCAGCAAATATGACTGTGAAAATATCCTAGCAAACAAACAAACCGAAGCGGCGGTAATGAATTAAAGCAACAGAAGAAACTGTGTAAATACAAGCGTCACAAACTTTTTTAAACATTGATAGAGAACAAAACGGTGTCGTCACTTATCTAATTATACGAAGCTTCTTTTACATTTAATAATACACGATTAACTTAAAAACAGAAGAAAGAAATATGACCAGCAAACATCTCTATCGCTATTTAATTAACACTTTAATTATCGGAATTTTATGTTCTACTAATACAACGCTTTTACTTGCACAAACATCAAAATTTCCTTCTTTAAAAGACGTTTATAAAAAAGATTTCCTCATAGGCTTTGCCATCAATACTTCGCAGATTGAAGAAAGAGATACAAGCGCTGCCAGACTAATTCCACAGCAGTTTAATGCAGTAACGCCGGAGAATGTAATGAAAGCGCAGATCATGCATCCTGCTTGGGACAAATACGATTTTACGATGGCAGATAAGCTGGTGGTTTATGCGCAGAAGAATCATTTAAAAATAAACGCTCACAACCTCATATGGCATAGCCAATTGCCTTTCTTTATGTATCGTATGCAAGACGCCGATTCGGTTCGGCAATATTTTACCAATCACATCACAACCATTGCAAGCCGTTATGATGGCAAAGTGTATTCGTGGGATGTAGTGAATGAAGCACTGAACGAAGACGGCACGATGCGTCAATCTATCTTCGAAAAAAAGCTCGGTGACGATTACATTGTTGAAGCCTTTCGACTGGCAGAGAAAGCAGCGCCACATACCAAACTGTATTACAACGATTACAACATTGAGCAACCCAGAAAAAGAGCAGGCGCTATTGCACTGATAAAAAAGATTCAGGCAGCTGGCGTTCGCATTGATGGTGTTGGCATACAGGGACATTGGAACATCAATGATGTGCCGATGGCTGATATTGAACAAAGCATCAAAGAGTTTAGTGCACTCGGTGTCGAAGTAATGTTTACGGAACTGGATCTAAGTGTATTGCCAAATCCTTTACCAAGCAACACCGCTGATGTAAGCACCTCTGCTAATTATAATGACAAATTAAATCCATATACCGGTGGGCTTCCCGATTCTGTTGCGCAAAAAGAAGCGAAAGCATATGGAGATTTATTTGAACTGTTTTTGAAGTATAAGAAAAACATTAGCCGCGTTACGTTTTGGGGTATAGATGATGGTCAGTCCTGGCTCAATAATTTCCCGGTGCGTGGACGCACCAATTATGCTTTGCTGTTCGACCGGCACTTTCAGCCAAAGCCTGCTTTTTACAGCGTGGTGGAAGCCAGCAAAAAATAAAAGACATTTAAAGCAAATGAACTCCTAAAAACGGTTAAGACAAACAACTATCATATATGAAAAAACGATTGCTGTCATGTTTCTCTCTGCTCTTTGCCATAACATCATTTAGCCAGAATAACCCGGTCGTAATTCCCGGATCGCAAACGCTCATCTTTACATCTAGCTATGTACAAGACCAGGCGTATGCCTTGCAGGTTTCGCTGCCGGCGAGCTATGGTAAAACGAACAAAACCTATCCCGTCGTTTATCTTATGGATTCGCAATGGGATTTCCCTTTGGTAACGGCTTTGTACGGTCAGCAGTACTACGATGGATTTATTCCGGAAGTAATCATCGTTGGCATTACTTGGGGTGGCGATCATCCGAATCCCGATAGTTTGCGAGCCAGGGATTATACGCCAACGAATGAAAAGCGACTGCCGCAAAGTGGTGGTGCAGATGCATTTCTTTCCGTTATTAAAAATGAAGTGTTTCCGCTGATAAACAAAAGCTATCGCGCAGATACCGCTGACCAAACATTAATGGGTTGTTCGTTGGGTGGCTTGTTTACGATGTATACTTTGTTTACGCATCCAATGATGTTCAACCGTTACATTGCAGCGAGTCCGGCATTTACTTGGGACAATAACGTGTTGTATCAATATGAAAAGAAATATCACGACAATCCATCGAACCCAAAAGCTAAATTATTCATGTGTGTTGGCGGAGTAGAAACCAGCGCGCCAGCCTTTCAAAAGCTTACCCAATTTTTGAGTGATCGCCATTACAACAATCTTCAAGTGGAGAATCGCGTTTTGGACAATATCGGGCACTCAGGTACGAAGGGCGAAGGGTATGAAAGAGGCTTGCAGTCAGTGTTTGGGCGTCCTTCTCTAAGCTTATCACAAGAACAGTTGCGACCATATATTGGCACTTATCAACTCGACAATGGAATGCAGATCAATATCAACGAAGAGAAGGGTTCACTCCTATTTTCATCAGGTAATGAAAGCCACACGTTACTGGCATCTTCCGACACAGATTTTTATCTTACTTCTTCTTTCTTCAACATTCATTTTATCAAAGAAAAGGATGGTAGTGTGAAAGAATTTCACTTGAACCGATATGGCTCAAGCGAAAGAGCTGAAAAGGTAAAATAAGATGGTTACGATGACTTTAAAAAGATGTGTTTCATTTTTCTTTTGTTTGTTATTACTTCATCAGGCGCAGGCACAGGTAAGGCTTCCGCGAATCATCAGGGACAGCATGATAATTCAACGAAACAAACCTGTTCATTTCTGGGGATGGGCTTCAAAAGGCGAAACAGTATTTGTTACTATCAACAAAAAAACAGCAAAGACAACAACAGGCAATGATGGCAAGTGGAAGGTACAATTGCCCTCTATGCAAGCCGGCGGACCCTACACCATCCAGGTAAAAGGAAAGAATGCGATTACACTTAAGGATGTGCTGGTGGGTGATGTTTGGTTCTGCGCCGGTCAGTCAAATATGGTGCACCAGATGGCGTTGCACAGCATTCGTTATGCAGATGAAATAGCAACCGCAAATGACACAGATATCAGGCAGTTTTGGGTTCCTAACACAACTAATCTGCAAACTCCACAGGAGGACTTACCCAATGGTTCCTGGAAATGGGCAAACCCAACTGATGTAAAAGATTTTTCAGCTGTGGCTTACTTTTTTGCAAAGCAATTACACGATAAATATCATGTGCCCATTGGCATCATCAACGCAAGCTGGGGCGGTATTCCTATCGAAGCCATGATGAGTGAAGAAAGTTTAAAAGCGTTTCCGGTTATACTTTCAATGGTTGAAAAAAACAAAGACACGGCTTATGTAAATAGCACCAATCGCAAGGCGTTTGCAGACATGCAGGCTATTCCTGTTCAGGAAGATAAAGGCACAACAGAGAAATGGTTCGATCCTTCTTATCAGCCTATAGAATGGCATCGCATTGCGGTTCCCGGTTATTGGGAAGACCAGGGTGTTCATGACTTAAATGGTGTTGTATGGTATCGAAAAGAAGTTGATGTCCCGGCTAGAATGACGCAGGTTCCGGCTAAAGTATTCCTAGGTCGCATTGTCGATGCCGATGTGTTATACATCAACGGTAAACAAGTTGGCAGCACTACGTACTTATATCCGCAACGTCGGTATTCTATTCCGGATGGTGTATTGAAGTCGGGTAAAAATCTGTTTGTTGTACGTATTACCAACAATGCGGGCAAAGGTGGTTTTGTGCCCGATAAACCTTACCAGTTAATAGCAGGTAACGATACGATTGGTTTAACTGGTTATTGGGATTACAAAGTAGGTTTGGTTAATAAATCAAATCAAAATGCAAGCACTAGTATTGCTTTGCAAAATCAGCCAACCGCCTTATACAATGCCATGGTTACACCTGAGGTTGATTATAGCATCAAAGGCTTTGTTTGGTACCAGGGGGAGTCGAATGCAGGCAAGCCGGATGAGTATGCGAAACTACAGCCAGCAATGATTACTGACTGGCGCAAGCAATGGAAAGAAAGCAATCTTCCTTTTTTGTTTGTACAGCTTCCGGGTTTTGGCGATTATAACTATTTGCCGTCCGAAAGCGGCTGGGCTGCCTTTCGCGAAGCGCAGGCAAGATCATTATCGCTTCCCAACACAGCAATGGCTGTTGCAATTGATGTTGGCGAATGGAATGACATTCATCCTGATCGAAAAAAAGAAGTGGGCGACAGGCTTGCCTTGGCAGCTGAAAAGATTGCGTATGGAGATAGTGTCGTGTATTCCGGTCCCGTTTATCAGTCATCGTCTGTTGATGACAATCAAATCAGAATATCATTTACAAATACCGGAAGCGGCTTAGCGACAAGCGACAACGAAGCACCTGCTGAATTTGCGATAGCAGGTGAAGACAAACAATTTGTTTGGGCAAACGCAAAGATAGAAGGGGATAAAGTAGTGCTTTGGAACGATAACATTAAAGCGCCGAAACATGTGCGTTACGCATGGGCAGATACGCCGGTAAATCCAAACCTAATTAATAAAGAAGGCTTGCCGGCAGCGCCTTTCGAAGCAATTATAAAATAGCATTATAAGTGAAAGCGGTGAACATTACAACAGTAACAAAGCATCAATTAAAATAATGATGAAGACGTTCTTGCTTTGCGTGATAAAGTGGCAACGGATCATGCTTGGATTCGCGTTCTTAACCTGCTCTGTTATTTCTTTTTCGCAAAAAATAAATACACCTCATCTTGACATCCGGAATGGTAAAACGCAACTCATTGTAAATGGAAAACCTTTTCTCATCCTCGGCGGTGAGTTGGGCAACTCCACAGCTTCGAGCCGCGAAAACATGCAACCGGTTTGGGCAAAGCTAAAAAGCATGAGCCTGAATACCGTGGTAATGCCGGTGTACTGGGAACTCATAGAGCCGGAAGAAAACAAGTTTGATTTTTCGTTGGTAGATGGGTTGATAAATGATGCGGCAAGCCAGAACCTGCACCTGGTGCTGCTTTGGTTTGGTACCTGGAAGAACAGCATGAGTTGCTATGTGCCCGGCTGGATGAAAACCAATACCCAACGGTTTCCGCGCATCACGAACCGGCAAGGCAGAAGCGTGGAGATCATTTCTGCTTTCAGCAAAGACGCGCTGGCAACCGATTGCAAAGCCTTTGCAGCTTTTATGAAGCATATCAAAGAGAAAGATGCAGATCATCAAACGGTCATCATGGTGCAAGTAGAAAACGAAATCGGCATTATTGGCAATGAAAAAGAAACCTCAGCAGCAGCACTGGCTGAATTTAATCAGCCGGTGCCGGATAAGCTGATGGAATATTTGGCAAAAAACAGAAACAAGATAGATACGGCGCTAAAGAAAAGCTGGAGGGAAGGAGGGTATAAAACAGAGGGAAACTGGCAACAAGTTTTTGGAAGCAATACGCTTACCGACGAAGTTTTCCAGGCATATCATTTCGCTAAGTATACGAATGCGGTAGCAGCTGCCGGCAAAGCTGAATATGACATCCCAATGTATGTAAATGCTGCGCTTATATCACCGACATCTTATCGCAGCGGCGGACCGGTTCCACCTGTACTGGACATCTGGAAGATGGCAGCGCCAAACATTGATTTGCTTTCGCCGGATTTTTATAACCCGGATACAAAATACTGGTGCGACTTGTATGCTAGAGAAGACAATACCTTATTCATACCCGAAATTCGTTTTGATTCTTCAGATGCGGCTAAAGCTTTCTTTACCATCGGTCATTATCATTCATTAGGCTTTTCACCCTTTGCCATTGAATCGGGCAGCGACGACAACAACATTGTATTGCAAAAAACATATCACATCCTTGAACAAATGACGCCAGCCATAACGCAGACAACGCCGCAACAGATGGATGGTGTATTCTTAGATAAAAAACACAAGCGCGATAGCCTGATGTTTGGTAAATACAGGCTATCTGTTTCACACGATAATGTATTGCCCTGGAATGGACACAGCGGCGATTCTGTTTGGAATGCTACCGGCGCGATAATTATACAAACCGCACCCGACGAATTCCTGGTTGGTGGAACTGGTATGTTTATCAATTTTTCCTGCAAGGATACGGCGCTCAATGCAGGCATCCTTTCTATAGACAAAGGCGAGTTCAGGAATGAAGAATGGAAGCCCTTGCTGCGCCTCAATGGCGATGAAGACCACCAGGGCAGACACCTGCGTATAGAGCTTGGCAAGTGGGATATTCAAAGGATAAAACTCTATCAGTATAAATGAAAAATGGATGTGCTTTTGGCAGAATGCAAACACAGTAAAACAATAGTCAAACAATTAAAATCTGAACCATGAAAGCAGGGATGTTTTTATTATTCGCAACGGCTATTTGTTATTCCATTGCCGTGCAGAGTCAGTCTGTCGACAGCAGTAAGTATCCAAAGCCGGCAAACTTTACTTCGCAGCAAAACCAGGACAACATGCTGCACCAGCTCGGCATCACCGAATTGCGCCCGGGTCCCAGCGGTAATGAATCGGCACCCAATCATGCCAACTACGATACAACGAAAGCCGATCCATGCCCGCAACTGCCCGATGTACTAACATTAAAAAACGGTAAGAAAGTAACAACACCGGAGATGTGGATGAAACAGCGCCGCCCTGAGATTATGGAAGATTATGAAAGAGAAGTGTACGGTGTAATCCCGAAGAATGTTCCAAAGGTAACATGGACCGTAAAAGTGGTAGATCATGAATTTATCTTTCCTGCCTTTATACCGGTTGTAGCAAAGCAAATTGTAGGTCATGTAGACAACAGTGACTATCCTTTACTGAATGTCGATATCAAAATGATATTAGTGGTACCGATGAATGTAAAAGGCCCTGTGCCGGTATTGATGATGCTGGGCTCACCATCTTTTCCCGCACCAGCGCAGCCTTCGCAGGATGATATGGAAACGCTGAATGCTACATTCAAACAGATGATGATTAACACCAACCCGGCAGTTAAGCAAATCTTCGACAAATACCCGGCTTATTCACCCGTTACTAAGTTGGCGGGTCCTAATTTCTTTGCACCGCCACCGACAGGAGATGCGCCTCCTACAGAACAACTACTGGCAGCCGGCTGGGGTTACCTGACGCTCGATCCCAATAGTATACAGGCAGATAACGGCGATGGATTAACCAAAGGCATTATTGGTTTAGTGAATAAAGGCCAGCCACGCAAGCCGGATGATTGGGGTGCCATTCGTGCCTGGTCGTGGGGTGCGGCAAGAGCGTTAGACTATTTGGAAACGGATAGCTTAATCGATGCAAAAAGAGTAGGCATTGAAGGTGTATCGCGATATGGAAAAACAGCGCTCGTTACGCTTGCCTTCGAACCGCGTTTTGCCATTGGTTTAATTGGCTCACCGGGCAAAGGAGGCGCTACGTTATTGCGCCGAAATTTTGGCGAAGCGGTGGAAAGCCTCGCCACGGGAGAATCTTATTGGATGGCTGGTAACTTCATAAAGTATGGGGCGTCAAAAGCAAGCTTCGGCAGCAAAACAGGTTGCGATTTGCCGGTTGACGCACACGAGTTGATTGCGCTTTGTGCGCCACGCCCTACGTTCATTTCCTATGGCATTCCCGAAAAAGGAGATGCCAACTGGCTCGACCATCGGGGCAGCTATATGGCGGCAATTGCTGCTGGTCCAGTATTCAAGTTATTAGGTGCTAAAGATCTTGGTGTCTCAAACGATTATTTGAAGGAAAAAATGCCGCCGGTGAATGCCGGCTTGTTGGATGGTCAGCTTGCGTGGCGACAACATGATGGCGGTCATACCGATGCGCCAAACTTTAAATACTTTATTCCCTGGGCGAATAAAATGTTGAACTATGAAAAGAAACCAATGTGATAAAGCAAAGGTTGTGAACAAAGATGTCAGAAAAAGTCTCGTTGCTTCTTCGTTTCGTATCCACTATACTTAACTACCCTCATCTCTGCTTTGTTTATTCTTGATTCATCAGAAATGGATGGAGTAAATAACTCTATGCTTGTATTTGCTTATAATACACTAAGGTTGTTTCAACCTAAGCCGTATGCTTAAAAGAGAATATCAATTATCGGACTTTCAGTATTTTCTTTCACATTTGAGCGCTGCAAAAATCCTCAAACCCTTTCTCCTATTGGGTTTGAGAATTCCTAAACACGATTGCTCAACACATCGAATAATGAGTGAACTTATAATGCCGGCTTTGGTTTTATGGCTTTTGCTATTGCCAGTGCAAGCAAACCAATAAGACTACCTGCAAACAGACCAGCAGCCGGACTTAGGATGAAAAGAGTGCTGTGAACTGAACTTGTAACACCAAGGTTAGATATTAAATTTGCTTCCTGTCGGTGCGTAATATAATATTTGCCAAACAAGAGTGTATCTGCAACGGCAATCCAGACGCCGATTAAAATGCCAGTGAAAAGCCCGTGTACAAAGTAATCGTCATCTGCGTACTTTGCCACCAGATAAGCAGAGGCCACAAGGACAATCAACCATACAATAAGTTCGATAGCGGGTGATGTAAAATAAACAGTAATAACGGCCATCAGTAAACCCAACAGGGAAATCGTAAATGCAAGTCTCCAGTTCATATTTTTGGTTTTTAAAAATGCAAACTAATCTGCTATAAAAAACAGAGGTCGTTTATAGGTTATGGAGGTTGGCAGTTTGCAGCAGCCGGAAAAGATTTTTAAAATTAGAAATCTCTAATCAAATCATACATCACCTTAACAATTATTTTACCTACGATGATCGCGATCAACCGGATGGAGGTAAGGACGTTGAAATAAAATTCAGATAGTTTTTTAGGCTTAAGTAAACCTTATTTAAGTTGAGATGTAACTTATTAAATCATACCGCTTGGGCTATGCAAAATCAATAACTAGAATAAAGAGATGTAGAAGGTTTCAGTATTCATTTACTCTCAAAAATTTGTTTCTGGTAAATTTTCAAACAATTCCAAAAGATACAAGCAAAAGAAATCATTGCGAGCTAGCCATTCCCAATAAGACTTTTAGCATATGTAAAGAAACGCACATTCTGTCCACACCTCTCCTGTGGATAACTTTACTGGTGCAGTCCTTGATTTTCACATTGGCAAACTAATAACTATGCGACCCATTTGGACAGGATCAATCGGCTTCGGTTTGGTAAACATACCAATAAAATTATTCAGTGCGGTTCAGGGCAGTGAGCTTAATCTCGACATGATTGATAAGAGCGATCATTCGCACATTCGTTTTAAAAGAGTAAACGAGAATACAGGCAAAGAAGTAGATTGGGATCATATCGTGAAGGCCTATGATTATGAAGGTAAATATGTGGTGCTTGACGATAAAGACTTTGAACAGGCTAGTCCTGAACGTTCGAAGATTATTGATGTCTTTCAATTTGTGAAGGAAGACGAGATAGACAGCATCTACTATGAGAATCCTTATTTTATAGAACCTTCCAAAGAAGGAAAAAAAACGTATTCATTATTACATCAGGCGCTTCTTAAATCAAAGAAAGTAGGTGTAGGCAGTTTTGTGATGCGCAATAAGGAGCATCTCGTTGTAATAAAACCTTACGGCAATCTCTTACTGCTCAGCGGCATCCGATTTGAAGAAGAAATACGAAATCCGGAGGAGATCGATGCACCAGTGCAAACCACCATAAAACCGGCAGAACTGAAAATGGCAATGGCACTAATAGAGCAGTTGTCGGAGCCATTTGATATTAAAACTTACAAGGATACTTACACCGAATCGTTGCTGAAAGTAATTAAAGCAAAGGCAAAAGGAAGCAAAGTAAAAAAGTCGGCTATGAAAGTGGTAACGAACACCGGAGCTACCGACCTGATGGCGCAATTAAAAGCCAGTCTTTCGTCTAGTAAAAAACAAAGAGCATCATGAGTTTGACAAAATATAACGAGAAAAGGAAGTTTGACAAAACACCGGAACCAGAAGGTAAATCCGGCAAAAAAAACAGTAGGCTCATCTTCGTTGTACAGCGCCACAAAGCTTCGCATCTGCACTACGATTTCCGGCTGGAGATGGATGGCGTGCTGAAAAGCTGGGCAGTGCCGAAAGGTCCTTCTCTAAACACAAAAGATAAGCGGCTTGCCATGATGGTTGAAGACCACCCAATTAGCTATGCAAATTTTCAGGGTACTATTCCCGAAGGTAACTATGGTGCGGGCATTGTCGAAGTATGGGACAATGGAACTTACGAGTTATCACCCGAAAACAAAGGCACAGGCGCTGAGGCAATTGAAAACGGCTCTCTTAAATTTATCTTACATGGAAAAAAGCTAAAGGGTCAGTTTGCTTTGGTTAAACTTAAAAAAGGCGAAGACAACGCCTGGTTACTCATAAAAGACAAAGATGGTTATGCCATAACAGAGCCTTACAATAGTGAAGAACATACTGATACTCACTCCGCCATTGATAAGGCATTGCATCAGCAAAATACATCAACAGACAAAATAATTAAAAAGGTTG
>CAZZZH010000034.1:8579-24104 GCA_964658445.1 Ilyomonas sp. | reverse complement strand
CCATTATCATTTCCTTCCATTCTATCTTCATTCCGCTTTCATCCACCCGCCGCTTAATCGCTTTTTAATCGCACCTTAAAACCTTTTAATCCGCACCATTTATAAAGTAAAATAATTTTGTAAACAGCAACCACAGGGAAGAATATAAACAATGATCCAATGCATATTCTCAACAGTTCCCAGTCGCGCGAATACAAACGCGCGCAGGCTTTAGCCGGCTTCCTTACCGAAGAAAAAGAAACCTCTCTTCTCTATCAGCCCTTCGCAGTCGAAGCAGGTTCTTTTTTTCTGAATAATAAAAAGCTGCTCAGCCTGGTACCCAACCGCCTTTCCAACGGCAGCCTCATAACCGAAGGCAAAGCCGGCCTCAAAAAACAGATCGCCATCAATGCAAATATCATCTGCACCCGCACCGCAGCATTCGCCATCAAGACAGGTGACCACGATCTTGAGGCAGCCGTGTATCACCGCACCAACGAGATCATCAAGCTAAAAGATTCCGATGTAGTTGGCTTCGTCACCCATCTTGTCGATACGGTTACACCCTTGTTGTCAAACCCTGCCTTTCAGCCCTACGCCGTTACCGCTGGTATGCTGGCGAACGTCATGCAGCAAGCCAGCGATTTCAAAGACAGCATTGGCAAAGCCTCCTTTGCCGACAGCAAAGCAGACTATATTTCCAAACAGATAGACAAGGTCCTCAAAGCCATCCGTGGCAATATTGTTCAGTTCAACCTGCTTCTCAATTTTTTCGAAAAAGACTATGCCGGCTTTGTCGAGGGTTACACCACCGCCATCACCGTAGACAAATCCGGCATTCACCACACCGGCATCAGCGGTGTCATTCGCAACAGCTCTTCCGGTCAACTGGTAAACAACGCATCCCTTACGCTCAAAGGCAATAAGAAAGCAAAAGCCACCACCACCAACGAAAAAGGCGTTTACAGCTTCGAAAAATTTCTGCCCGGCAAGTGCCGCCTCAGCATCACCGCACCCGGCTTCGAAACAGCAGAGGTCGATGTTACCCTCATCCGCGGCAAAACTCTCGAACAAGACATCCATCTACAATCACAAGCTCTCAACATAGCCACTGCCTGATACATCACCATACACTACATCACCGCACCACATCATTTCTTTTATAAACAAACAAGGATCAAAACAAAAGGTTCGCCCACCGGCGAACCTTTTACAATCAATATCTACTCAGCAAAGTTTGCCAACCAATATTCTAAAAATTATTACCAGTAAAAGATCGCTTTGCAAAAACACACAACCAGTTACACCTAAGGTGCGCTGGCCCGGACGGATGCGCGGAGCGATCATGCCGTCCTTGATCTTTTTTGCTCCTTTTTTCCATCAAGGGAAAAAAGGAGAAGTGGATAAAAACAGAAGTCGTCAAAACAAAAAGCGTCTCGCCATTCAATACTTCAAATCCCTTCCAGCAAAACATCATCATCCAAAAATCCTTATCATTTTCTACCAACCCTCACAACCTACTTCCCCAACCATTTATCAAACCATTCTATCGTCCGCACGCTCACATCTATCATATCCTCCCATTTATAAAAGCTATGCCCTTCATCCGCATACACCACCAGTTGCGTCGGCACACCCAGCTCTTTCAGCGCATGCCAATATTGAAACGATTGCGGCGCCGGGCATTCCCCATCCCGTTCGCCCACTAGCACCAATGTCGGCGTTTTTACTTGTTTAATATACGTCATGGCAGACTGTTTCCGGTAAGGCTCCGGGTCTTCGTACGGCGACACGTGCATGTACGAGTTCATCCATTTATCAATACTATTCTGACCATAATAACTCAGCCAGTCGCCCGCCCCCGCGCCCGATACCGACGCCTTAAAGCGGTTAGTCTGCGTTACCGACATCATCGCCATCGAACCGCCATAGCTCCAGCCCAGTATACCTATGCGGTTATTATCAATCGGCAGCCGGTGCACCAGCGTATCCATCCCGCAAACTATATCGCGCAGGTCGCCAAAGCCCCAGTCGCGGCGGTTCGCCAGCGTAAAAGCTTCCCCTTGTCCATAACTGCCGCGCGGGTTGGGAAAGAAAACAAAATAGCCCAGTTGAGGGTACACAGTAGTGTTGAAGTCCGGCGCGCTCCATGCCGGCGTACTGATCCATGCAGGGCCGCCATGCACGCACACCAGCATCGGGTATTTTTTGGTTGAATCATACTGTGCTGGGTACAACAACCAGCCCTGCACGGGCAGCTTTTCGTTTGTCCAGCTAATGTTCTGGTAGCGCAATACCGGCTTGCGGATGCTGTCATTCAGGTGCGTCACGGGCGAAAGCTTTTTTGCATTGCCGTACCATACTTCCGGCAGTGCATTCCACGCCGACCGGATCATCGCAAAGCTTGTCCCGGCTTTGTTTTCACTGATGGACAAACTCATCTCTTCATTACCCGCGCGCATGTATTCATCGTTCTTCCATACACGTTGTATCTCGCTGTTATTTACGTTCAATGTACAAATAGCAACCGAGCCACCTACAAACTCAGTAAATAAAATCGTCCCGTTCTTCTGCCACGCAAACCACGAAGGGGTAGAAGCACGGTTCGGCGTAAGGTTTCTTGGCTTTTCAGTACCGTTCGCAGACAAGGTATAGATCTCTCCACCCGTTCCGCCCTGGTCGCTCATCAGCCCTTCTATAAAAGCAATCTGCTTTCCATCCGGCGACCAGCGGGGCACCGCCATCTGGAAAGCTGGTTGATAAACCAATGTTGTGTCGTTAGTAAAAAGTAGTTGTTTGTACAGCTTCGCAATATACCAGTTGTCATCGCCCGGCGATGGCGCTGCGGTATAAGCAAACTGCTTACTATCGGGCGACCAGTCGTACTCAAAAACATAAAGCCCTTCCGGCGTTGCTTCTTTTACTTCTCCTGTTTTCCGGTTAATGATGGCAATGCGCTGTACATTATTATTCGCCATCGAATCAATGATGCCCGTTGCCCTATCTTCAGCCGCCATCGGCGAAGGCTCACGGCTGGCTTTTTCCACATATAAAACGCTTAAGTAAATTCCGTCCGGCGACCATTGCAGGTGCGATACAAAACCATTAAAATGAGACAGCGGTTGTTGGTTAATAAGTGCGCCCGTTGTTGCATCAGCCACAAAAACCTGTAGCTGGTCGTGCGTCTTTGCATCCGATAAAAAAGCAATCTCTTTTCCATCCGGCGACCATTGCGGCTCGCTTTCATTACACGAAGAATCAGGCTGGGAAGCCGTAACACGTATTACCTTCTCAGGATGCGAAAGAGAAGCAAAAGAAACCTGTTGTCCCTGCTTGCCATCGGCACACCACGCAACTGCAGTTCCGGCTTTGTTTACCGCTGTTTGGTAAACATACCTTACGCTTGCCTGCAGGGTAAAGAATTTTGTAATGATGTCTTTCGGCTTGCCAATGTCCTCTTTAAGCAAGCCGCTTGTTGAAGTTTGTGCAAGACCTGCAATATGAATAAGCAACGCGATAATCAATACAGTTTTTTTCATCTTCATTCGACGGTTTAAACACGGCTTTATAAAGGCACGGTAGATCCTTATACGCGCAAAGCTCTCGGTCTCCTTTGTTCGGTAGTGTATCAGTTGGAAGGTAACGTCTCACTCTGAAATTACTCTCAACAACTTATGTTATCACAATTAACGACTAATGGCAAGCTAGTTCTTTACCTTACATCTTTATAAGATCTTTACAATGTCACTAACAGTAACACGAAGCAATATCAAGCTCAATCCCGATTATACGAAAGTTATCCCCCGTTTTTTCAATACCGGCAATGAGCGGTCTCTGTTGCTTACCGGCAAAGTAATAAGAATGCCGGAGGAAACAGCAGAAGCATTAGTCAATGATATCGATGCTGAGTTTTCCAGTCGCTACAAAAATATTCAGGCTATATTTCTAAAGCATTTTTCGCTGATCAAACACCTGTTGACAGACATAGATATTGCTACCTTGTCGAAAACAAAGCAATTGCTCATCGGTGCTTATTTTACTATGGAATATTCGATTGAAGCAGCCGCTTTGTTCAATCCTTCTATTGTAGAAGCGCCTGACCAACTGAGTACTGAAAACGGACAGCTTAACGTCATCGTCAGCTTCCGGGCCACCGGCGAAAGTCATATTTCATCTATTGTTTTCCGGCAGGGAGTACTACATGCAAATGGTGATATTGATTTTGAACCAACAGGTAAATTCATCAGTGAAGGAATGGTTACGCAACCGGACAAAAACAATAAAACAGCTTTTGGAAATGTATTAATCCAAATGGGTTTACCCAATGAAATTTGTGCCGATATTCTGCACCAATTGCACGATTCATTTTCATATAAAGAAATTGAAACGGTTATAAAGAATGCACTGCCAGCCCTGAAAAATGAGGCAAAGGAAAAGAAGTTCAAACACCAGATTTTAATTGCCGCTAACACCAGTTACGAGTTGCAGTTTTCACCTGATTCTTTACTGTCTGAACGTGTTATTTTTCCTGTAACCAGAGTGGAAAAGAACGGCATAGAAGATGCCCGGTTTGTGAGGTTTGCAGAAGACGACGGCACCTTTACTTACATTGCTACCTACACAGCTTATGATGGTTCTGCTATTTCACCGCAACTGATTATCACTACCGATTTTCTTCATTTTAAAATAGCGCCGCTGCATGGCATGGCAGCCATCAACAAAAACCTGGCTTTGTTTCCCAGAAAGATTAATGGTCAGTATGTGATGCTGTCGCGCATTGACAATATCAATAATTACATCATGTTCTCCGATGATCTTTTTGTATGGGACGAAGCTATTTTGTTGCAGCAGCCAAAATATCCTTGGGAATTTGTTCAGATTGGTAACGCCGGTTCGCCCATTGAAACAGAACAGGGCTGGCTGGTGATAACACATGGTGTAGGTGCCATGCGTAAATATTGTTTGGGCGCCAGTTTATTCGACTTGCACAATCCAGCTATAGAGCTAGGGCGTTTGGAAGAGCCATTGCTGGTTCCTAATAAAGATGAACGCGATGGGTATGTACCCAATGTAGTGTACTCGTGTGGCTCTATTATTCATGGCAAAGACTTAATTCTGCCATATGCAGTTTCCGATTATGCATCTTCATTTGCCTCTGTTCCGCTTGCTGATTTATTAGATGAAATCCTGCAATCAAAGACTGTCTCGTCTACGCACGATTTGCTTGTATAAACGGATGTAATTCTTTGCCATCACACTACCGCTGAATTTGCTCATAGCATGTCTTCGGCATTCGCACCGGCATAGGTGGGTAATGTTTTCAACTGCTGCAACCGCTTGCGCAATGTTATGCACAAGGCAGCCGGTTTTCCCATCAATTATCAGCTCCATCATTGAGCCACGGTTAAACGCAATAACAGGCGTGCCGCACATCATGGCTTCGGCTACACTTAAACCAAAAGGTTCTTCAAAAGAGATGGGATGTAGCAAGGCAATGGCGTCGCCTAATAGCTGGTTGCGTTGTTGCGGATTTGCATTACCCAGATAAACAACAGAAGAATCATTCAAATAGGGTTTCACCTTTTCTTCAAAATAAGCCTGGTCTTGTATCAGCCCGCAAAGAATAATTTTCTTATTCGATTGTATGGCGATTTGTATGGCTTCATATGCGCCTTTGTGCGGATGAATTCTGCCGAAATATAACAGGTAGTCTCCGCGCCCTTCTCCAAACGAAAATTGCGTTTCATCCAAGCCATTATAGACTGTATCTAAGTAAGTAAGGTCGTTATGCCGGTCGCTGTTACTGATAGAAACATAATGCGAATGCGCATTGTATTTTTTAAAGACAGGTACAATCTGCTCCGAAGAAAAACCATGTATGGTCGTAACAATAGGTGTATGAATTAAACCGGAATAGGTGAGTGGGAGAAAATCGAAATGATTGTGTATTACATCAAATTCGGCTGCCTTTTCCATAAGGTGAGAGATGTGCAGGCATTCTGCCACTTTCGCATCAGCCGGGTATTCGCCTATCGGTTTTTCCCACACAGATTCCAGTCTTGCTTCCGTAACAGAATCGGCTGTTGCAAATAAAGTAACGTCCAATCCTTCTTTTACCAAGGCTTCTGTTAATACAGAAGCAACTTGTTCCCACGGCCCGTAATTCCTGGGCGGTGTGCGCCAGGTAAGCGGTGCTAAAATGGCTACTTTCATGCTTGTAATTCGGATGCCACAATCATGTGCGATATCCAATAGGCTAAGGTGCTTTCTGCGCCTTGGTTTAAGTTCACTTCTTTTTTGTGCAATCCATCGGCGCAGCCGCCGGTCGCAGCATCGTATAAGGGCAATTGCAGATCGTTGTTGCCGGTAAACCACTGAAAACTGGTGTACATCAACTGCAGATGTTTTTCATCGCCTGTGATGCGGTAAGCCTGCTGGTAAAAAAGAACCATTGCCATGGCATCGATGCCCTGCTGATCAAACTTTGCCGACGTCTTCTTTCCCCGTTCACACCAACCCCTGTTACCAATCGGACTTAACATGTTATCATGAAATACTTTTGATTCTAAAAATGCCATTGCCTCAAAGGCAACCATCTGGTAAGACTCATCGCTCGTAATCTCGTATGCGTTCAATAAAGCAAGCGGCAGGATAGCGTTGTCGTAAGCAAGAATGGGCTCAAACCAATGCCAGTCGTCGACCTTGTTGGCTTCATACATCACCATCATTTTATTGGTGAGTTTTATAACCAAATCACGTTTTAAGTCGTCAGGGTAATTGTATTTTACAAACTGGCAAAGCCCAATGATAGAATTTGCAATACCACGTACAGAAACCAGGTTGTCGATATGACGATAGGCTTTGGTAAAAATGCCTGCTGCAGTTTTGCTTAACAGGTAGGAGGGGCCTTCATTCATCAGGAAGCCAAGTGCCATCAGCGTTCTGCCAAACGAATCTTCCGAGCCACGCTCTTCAGTTGCTTCTTTGGTATAGCTCATGAAATTTCTAAACTCACCGCTGTCTGTTTGCATGTAATGAATGAAACTTAGATATACGTTCAAAGGTGGCATTTCTGAAACGCTGGTTTTGTTTTTATGAGCCAGCACGCACAGTAGTAAAGCACGTGCATTATCATCTATACAATAGCCTTCTTTTCGATTCGGTACATTGAAGATAGCATGCTGTATAATGCCTGTATCATCAGTTAGATTCCTGATATGAAATAAGTTGACTTCAGGCAAATCTTTAAATGCAAATGCTTTCTTTTTTGCCGGGCGTTTTGCCATAGCTGTTTCCATAATTCGTGTGTTTTGTTAATTGATGTATACAGCAGGTAATTCTGGTGTTAGTGCAGCGGTTCCTACTATTTCGCTGAATAAATCTGCGTGTGTCTGGCCTATCTTTTTCCAGTTCATATTTTTTGTTTTCAGCAGCGCATTGTTTTTCATTTCTTTCAACAGTTTTGGATTCTGCAAAATGCGAATGGCATGTTCAGCCAGTTCGCTTTCCTTACGGGTAGTAAGAATAACGCCCGTTTGTTCATCCAGCATTTCTTTAGCCAATACAAATGAATTAGAAATGATGGGACAGCCGGCGCTCATGGCATATAAAAAAGTACCGCTAACCGCCTGCTCGGGGTCTTTTGAAGTGAAGAGATAAATATCTGTCAGCGCTAAATACTCCATCAGTTTTTTGATAGGCACGTATTCATTAATCAAGCGCACATTTTCCTGCAATCCATTTTCTTCGATTAACTGCTGCAAGTAATTGCGGTATTTTTCTCCCTCAGATTCCAACAAGTTCGGATGAGTTTGCCCCAGCACAACATACGTGGCATCAGGAATAGCAATGCTGATTTCTTTCATCGCTAAGATACCTTTTTCAATGCCTTTGTTTGGGCTTAGCAAGCCAAAGGTGGTAAGCACTTGTTTATTCCGAAGGCTGTATTTTATTTTTAGAATATCAGTATCAACTGTGCTGCTGGCGTGGGTTCCGTGCGGAATGATTACAACCTTATCTGCATTTACACTATAGTCTTCTGTAATAATACGCGCAGAGCTTTTTGTCATTACAATAACTTTTTCTGCCAGCAAAGCGATTGCCTGAACAATACTTAACATCTTGGAAACCGGATGCGGCAGCACCGTATGAAAACGAATAATAAAAGGCTTATCGAGCATAGCCAAGAAGCCAAGTAAATATTCTCCCAATTCGCCGCCATACAAGCCAAACTCATGCTCTATACAAATGAGCTTTATGGCGGGATCTTTATTAATCGCGGTTGCCGTTTCTACGCATATATCAGACTGGTAACTATCCATTACCATGATAACAGGGTATTTATATAAGTTTGCATTTGTGCTTTTATCCAATGCACAAACTACGCTATCGGTTTCCTCTGTGATTTCAGGCTTAATGGCGTTGATTAAATCCTGCGTGAAGCTGGCAATTCCACATTTTTTAGGCGGGAAGCTGCTGAGGAATAAAATCTTTGAATGATGATTCGATGTTTTCATAATTTAATTTTTAGCCACGTTGTCATTACAAGATTTTACTACATCTTTCGTCATTTCAATTTCTAAATAGCCTAACCTTTTGGAACGAAAGAAGAGTAAATCCGGAGGTAAATAAACAATGAGCAGAAATAAAAGGTGCCAGGAAATATTAGCGAACTTGACTTCCGGTACTGATAAACTTTGTTATACTAAAGCCTAAAAAAAGTTAGAGTGAATTACGTGGCTGGGTTTCTTTCTTTTCCTTTTAAATAAAAGAAACCATAAAATAACGAGGGTAAAATAAATAACCATTACTTGAGACATGGGTAAATATAATGAAAAGCAACCAGTTGAATAGTTAATAACAGTTATTGTACAAATGAGTATGAAGTAGAGTATAAGAAGATGAAGGCAAAACTTTTGGTTCTACCTCATCAGCAATATCGCCCAGCCGGATGTAAAAACCACAGAAAAGTGACTCTTTTTTAAACAATCGGCAATACTTAGACTTACAAGCCCTTGCTGTGCCCGGAACTGGATTCTTAGGCCATTGTAATCAAGTATTTAGTGCGCTAGTGTATCAATTGTGTCATTAAAAACGATAATCGGTTCTGATCTATAAAGTGTTTCTCTCTTTATACCTGTAGGGTTAAAATAAGCAATTTTTGGAAAAAATCAATAGAGATAGCGAGACTTATATAATGTTATTACTAAGGTAGGATGGATCAAAACAACGGAGATTATAATTCTTTAATTCTCTTATTTGAGTTAGGAAATAGTTTTTCTTTCGTGAGAGTGCGAATCCATAACTGTACTGAATTTGCCGTTGCTTTACTGATTATGTCTCTACATTACATCCTCAGATGTTTCGTTTTGTTTGACCAGAACGTTACTAAACATTCGCAAAGGGACACCAGCTGAAAAGGTATGTACATATGATTGTTAGACGAATTAAAACGTACAGAAGGAGATAAGCCGAATAATTGGAATTCTGCTCTTTATGGCAAAAATGAGATTGTTGTTAAGCATTAGGTTTTAAAGTTCATTGAAGAACTAGTTATGAATTACGGCATGAATGGTTGACAATATTTAGCATACTTTATTAGTTGTTTCTGATTATATAAGCTCTCGGACCTTTCAATATGTAAAAGTTTTTTCAGAAGAAAATTCATTGGATGCGATGTCGTATTACTATGTATTGTATTCACATAGTTCAAACCAGACCTGACAAGCTGAAGATGAAAATAAAATTAACTGAATTAGGTTTTAGAATACTTTTACAATCCTCTCAATAAAGCATCAAACTCATTGATTTTGATTTGGCCGGACACAGTTCATAATCAAATCAATGCTGCTGACGACTACATTTATCAAGTACCGCCTACATTTAAAATATTTGAAGAATGCTAGCTTATGTCTGTGGTTGATAGTTCTACTGAGAAAAGACTTGCTATACAAGACCAAACCAATTTAAACAGCTTGCAAATTACCTCTAGCAACAGAAAACCGCGGATACTAACAGAATTAAGTAACAAAGGGATGAACTCTTTCATTGTCTCACAATTGATTTATTAATCTAATAGTATAAGACTGGTGTTTTCTACCGCTTTAGTCTACTCAATTTTTTTGAATTATCTTTCTTCATACCCTATTTAAGACCGCACATTCAAAGACAATAAAATAAATCGATGTTATTCATCTTTGATAAGAACCAAATAATGAAATATTAGTCTCACCTTTCTGCCTTATTAATCGAAACTTACAATTATGAAGCTGTTAATCAAAAACATGGTAAGTCTTCGATGCAAAATGATCGTAAAATCCGAACTGGAAAAGCTGGGATATCACTGGACTGTTGTGGAATTGGGCGAGGTAGAAATCATAGAAAACGTTTCAGTAAAAGAACAGAATTTACTAAAAACAGCTTTGTTGAAATATGGATTTGAGCTGATGGAAGATAAAAAAAGCATGCTCATTGAAAAGATAAAAACCATCATCATCGAATTGATTCATTACAGTGATGAACCACTGTCCATTAATTTTTCCGATTATCTAAGTAAAAAATTAAGCTACGATTACAATTACCTGTCGAACCTTTTTTCGGAAGTAAAAGGCACCACCATTGAACACTTCATCATCGCGCATAAAATTGAACGGGCAAAAGAACTCCTTATTTACAATGAACTTACCCTTACTGAAATTGCCTGGAAACTGCATTACAGCAGTGTGGCTCACTTATCTAACCAATTTAAAAAAGTAACCGGCTTAACTCCTTCTTTTTTCAAAAAGATGAAACACAAACGGCTGACTTCACATGAAAATGTGTAACGCGTTTTCATCTATTTCCTTTGGTTCAAATCTGTAAATCATGCAACAAATAACCAAAGTTGTGTAATGCTTTTTACTTTTAATAGATGCACTTTTACTTGTTAAATGAAAGCCTGATGAAAAGCAAAGACATAAACCCGGATGCGAATGGAAAAGAACTGGAAAAATCTAAAGTACACATTATTGTAGACATCAGTGAATATGTTCCCAACGCCGTGTTAAGTAAAACCATTATAAAAAAAACCACAGGAAATGTAACCGTTTCATCATTTGATGCCGGCGAAGAATTGGCTGAAAAGACATCACCATTCGATACATTTATACAAGTAATTGATGGCATTGCCGAAGTAACCATTAACGATAAAAACTATTCGCTTCGGCTTGGCGAAGGAATTGTTATTCCGGCTCATGCAAAGCAATACATCACAGCCAATCAACCTTTCAAAATGATTTCTACCGTCATAAAAAGCGGGTATGAATGAACTTAGGTTTAATAGAAACAATCGAGTTATTAATTGATAACGATGGCATATCGATCAACTAAATCTTGACCCTAAGTCAACTCAATAAGTTCTTCTGCAAATAGATAAATGATGTAACATTTTCCGGCAATTGTGTAATGCTTTGCTGAAGCAACAAACTCACCTTTGTATTGAGAGAATTTGGTTCGCGAAAGCGTTTCGACTTTCTCATTAAAACTATCAAATGACAACAACCGCAGTTCCCATCAAGTTACATAAAGCACAGTTTTCCTCAGACAATAAAAGCTCAATAACAACGGATACTCAAATGAAAGCGTTGGTCTATCATGGACCCGGACAAAAAGCATGGGAAGACAAACCAAAACCCTTGATTCATGAGCCGACAGATGCCATTGTCAAAATTCTAAAAACAACGATTTGCGGAACCGATCTGCACATTATGAAAGGCGATGTACCGGAAGTTACAAATGGAAGAATTATAGGTCATGAAGGTGTGGGTATCATTGAAGAATGCGGAAGCGCCGTTAGTAATTTTAAAAAAGGCGACCACGTTTTAATTTCCTGTATCACGTCTTGTGGTAAATGCACTTACTGCAAGCGTGGCATGTATTCGCATTGCGAAAACGGCGGCTGGATTTTAGGGCATTTGATTGATGGAACACAAGCAGAATACGTGCGGATTCCTTTTGCCGATACCAGCTTATATCATATACCGGAAGATGCCGATGAAGAAGCACTCGTAATGCTCAGCGATATTTTACCAACTGGTTTTGAATGTGGTGTTCTCAACGGCAAAGTACAGCCCGGGAATACAGTGGTCATTGTTGGTGCAGGACCCATCGGGCTGGCAGCTTTACTCACTGCGCAGTTCTATTCACCTGCTGACATTATTATGATTGACCCGGACAATAACCGCTTGGAAATAGCTACAAAATTTGGTGCTACACATGTCATTAATAACAGTAAAGAGAATGCCGTTGAAAGAGTGAAAGAACTCACTAATAACGTAGGCGCCGATACGGTAATTGAAGCCGTTGGTATCCCGGCAACCTTTGAGCTTTGTCAATGGTTGGTAGCACCCGGTGGCATCATTGCAAACGTAGGTGTACATGGCAAAAGCGTAGCGCTTCATCTGGAAACATTATGGTCAAAGAATATAACCATCACAACGCGCCTGGTTGACACCGTTACTACACCCATGTTACTAAAAACGATTCAGTCAAAAAAGCTGGATGCAAAACAATTAATCACGCATCATTTTACACTCAGCAATATCATTAGCGCTTACGACACATTTGAAAATGCTGCGAGAGAAAAAGCTTTGAAAGTTATTCTGACAAATGAGTGAAGAATAGGATTAGTAAAGGGACTGAATCTCTATAAAAACGAAATATAAATTATGCAACGCAATAGCGAAGACCTGCTCCACTTTTCCCTAGAAGCTACAGATGGTGAGGTAGGAAAAGTAAAAGATTTTTATTTTGATGATCAGAAATGGGTCATCCGTTACCTGGTCGTAAAAACCGGAAGTTGGTTGTCTGGTCGTGAAGTTCTTATCTCGCCGGTTGCCATCGCATGTGAGTCTTACGAGTCTAAAAAATTTCCCGTAAATCTTACAAAAGAACAAGTCAATAACAGCCCGGATATCGATACGGATAAGCCAGTGTCGCGCCAGCAGGAGCTTGCATTATACGATCATTACGCCTGGCAGAGATATGGTGGCGGCGGCTTTTATGCGGGTGGCGTTTGGGAGATCGCTTACCCAACTATTTCAATGGACGACGAGAAGGCGCTGATTGAAGATGATAACGTAAAAAAGCATTCAGATGATGACCCGCATCTGCGAAGCACACAAGCCATTATTGGTTATCATGTTCATGCTTTGGATGGAGAAGTTGGGCATGTTAGTGACTTTATTATTGATGACGCAACATGGCAACTTCTCTTCTTTGTTATCGGCACACACAACTGGTTTGGCGGCAAGAAAGTACTGATACCCGTTAGCCATGTGAAGGAAGTACAATGGGACAATTCTGCTATTATATTAGACATCACTATAAATGCACTGAAAGACAGTAAAGAGTTCATTGAACCGGAGTTTAGCTTTCCAGTAAACACTTTCGAATTGTAGTAAAAAACTAATGCCATGCTGGCTCGTAATAAAATTTGTATTGCTTTCCTGGTGAATTCACACGTATGATTATTACATTTTTGAATTAATGGAAACAATCGCTGAAAATGACGTTACATCTAACGGAAAAATTCTTTCCGTTCGAGGCTCCGTTGTAGATATTTGGTTTAAAAATAAACTACCTTCTGTTTATACTTTATTGCATTCGGGGCAAGACAAAAAAGTTGCTATTGAAGTGTTAGCCCAGTTGAATAAGCACAGCGTACGTGGCATTGCGCTAAGCCCTACACAGGGCCTAGCCAGAGGCATGGTGGTAGAAACAAAAGACAAGCAATTAACGGTTCCCGTAGGCAAAGAAATATTGGGCAGGATGTTCGATGTTTTTGGCAATACAATCGATCATCTGGAAGCATTGCCTGATGATGGTGAACGACGCAATGTGCATCAACCATCGCCCGCGTTAGGCAAGCGATCTACAAAGTCTGAAATTTTTCTTACCGGCATAAAAGCCATTGATGTTTTGATTCCTTTGGAACGCGGCGGTAAAGCGGGATTGTTCGGAGGTGCCGGTGTTGGTAAAACAGTATTGCTTACAGAGATGATTCATAACATGGTGGGTCACAACAAAGGCGTTAGCATGTTTTGTGGAATCGGTGAGCGTTGTCGTGAAGGAAATGAATTATACAACGCCATGAAAGAAGCTGATTTGCTGAAAGACATGGTCATGATCTTCGGGCAAATGAATGAACCGCCTGGCGCGCGTTTCCGGGTTGGTCATGCGGCACTTACGATGGCTGAATATTTTCGCGATGATGAACATCGTGATGTATTACTGTTGATTGATAATATTTTCCGGTTTATACAAGCAGGCATGGAGGTTTCAGGTTTGATGGGTCAAATGCCTTCGCAGCTCGGTTATCAACCCACAATGGCTACAGAATTATCTGAACTGGAAGAGCGAATTGCTTACACAGATGCCGGCGCTATTACATCCATCCAGGCAGTGTATGTGCCTGCGGATGATCTTACTGATCCGGCGGCTGTTCATACCTTTTCACACCTTTCAGCATCCATCGCTTTGTCGAGAAAAAAAGCAGGCGAAGGTTTGTATCCATCCATCGATTTATTGCAGTCCAATTCTAAAATGGCTACGCCGGGTATTATTGGTAAACGGCATTACGAACTGTCGCAGAAAATAAGACAAACACTCGCGCAGTATGAAGAACTAAAAGACATTATTTCTATGCTTGGAATAGAACAATTGTCTGTGCCGGATCGCAGTGTGGTAAACCGTGCCAGGAAGCTGGAACGGTTTCTTACACAGCCTTTTTTTGCTACTGAACAATTCAGCGGCATCAAGGGAAAAGAAGTGAGTTTGCAAGATGCCTTGGATGGCTGCGAACGTATTCTTGCAGATGAGTTTAAAGATTATCCGGAAAGTGCTTTTTATATGATCGGGTCAATAGATGAAGTGAAGAAACAGGAAGTTGAAAAACAAAGCGCATAGACTTTTTTGTACTGAATGACAGATAAGCATGAGGCAATAGTGGATGAGCTTGTGTCTATCATAAATAAATATCGCTGGTACTTATTGTTCATCAATCAATAAAACGAAAGCTATTAACATCAATGCATCTTAGAATATTACTTCCGTTTCGTGTGTTTGCCGACCTGCAACAAGTAAGCCGCATGGCAATAGAAACAAGTGTGGGTTCTTACGGTTTATTGCAGCATCGACTCGATTGTGTAGCGGCTTTGGTACCGGGAATTTTAGAGTATGAAACAGAAGATACGGAGATAAAATATATAGCAGTTGATTATGGTGTTTTGGTAAAGACAGGTGCTGATATTTTGGTATCAGTTCGCAATGCGGTTGGTGGTGTTGATCTCGGCAAACTGAGCGAGTTGGTTAAGCATGAATTTCAACAAAACGATGAAGCAGAGAACAAGGTACTTTCAACTGTAATAAAGTTGGAAAGCGGTTTCGTTTACAGTTTCGATAAATTTCGTAAAAAGTAAAAAATGGAGCGGGCTAAAAACAAGAATAATGAAGATTTTTTTAGCGGAAAAACAAAAAATTTCCTACTTAAAACCTTCTTCAAAAAAACAT
>CAZZZH010000034.1:0-8569 GCA_964658445.1 Ilyomonas sp. | reverse complement strand
AAAGAGAGGAGAAAACTCAAAACTCAGCAGAAAAAAAACGGAACCGTTTGGTTCGGGTTGGGCATGTTTGGAATGGTGGGTTGGTCGGTAACAGTGCCAGCCATTTTAGGAACGGGTTTCGGAGTTTGGCTGGATAAAAAATATCCTGAATCTTTTTCTTGGACATTGACGTTTTTAATTATTGGGTTGTCTGTCGGTATTTTAATTGCCTGGCACTGGATAACCAAAGAAGATAGAGAAATACATAAAACCAAAAACGAAACAGATGAGTGAAATCGCAATGATGATATTGGTATTTGTGGCAGGCATAGCATTAGGAATTTTATTTTTTGCCGGTCTTTGGTATACAGTAAAAAAATTGGTGTCAGCGAAAGAAACAGCGATATGGTTTCTGGGAAGTTTCTCATTGCGCATAGGTATCACATTGACTGCATTTTATTTTATCGGTGCCGGAAACTGGCAACGGCTTCTTGTTTGTTTGCTTGGTTTTGTTGTTGCCAGGTTTGCTGTTGTTCACTATACCAAAGGGGTGGATGAAAAAAAGGGAATGCAACTAAAAAATAAAAATTTACATGGAGCTTAGTCCTGACCAAACCGTCTTTTGGCAACATGGTTTTATAGCCATTAATCTCACTCTTGTTACCACGTGGGCTCTAATGCTTATGTTGGTAATAGCTGCGGGATTGATAACACGAAAACTGGAAACAGGTCTCCAGATTTCGCGCTGGCAATGCTTTCTCGAAATGATTGTTTCGGGCATCAATCAACAAATTAAGGAAGTAGGATTAGACAATCCGGTGCAGTACATTGGCTTCATTGGCACCTTATTTTTATTTATCTTTTTAGCCAATCTGTGTATCGTTTTTCCTGGTTATACACCACCAACGGCTTCCCTTTCTACCACCACTGCACTCGCCTTGTGTGTATTTATTGCCGTGCCCTTTTTTGGTATCCACAAGAGCGGTCTAAAAGGCTATTTAAAATCTTATTTGCAGCCAACGTTTATCATGCTGCCGTTTAATATTATCAGCGAGGTTTCCCGCACACTTGCTTTAGCCGTTCGACTGTTTGGAAACATCATGAGCGGTGGAATGATCATGGCAATTTTATTAAGCATATCGCCTTTTATTTTCCCGATTATTATGAGTGCACTTAGCTTACTCACCGGAACCGTACAGGCTTATATTTTCAGCATTCTTGCCACGGTATATATTACCGCTGCTGTACAGGATTCAAAGGAAACAGATAAAACAAAACCAATGGTAACGAATTAAAAATATAAAATGGATAGTACAACACTGATAGCAATGGCTTCAATAATTACGGCAGGTCTTACCACAGGTATCGGATGCATGATGCCCGCTTTGGGCGAAGGCAAATCGGTATCATCAGCCTTAAGCTCTATCGCGCAACAGCCAGATGCTGCGCCCACAATAACAAGAACTTTATTCGTGGGTCTGGCGATGATTGAATCAACCGCTATTTACTGTTTTGTCGTTTCAATGATCCTCATTTTCGCCAATCCTTTCTGGAGCTACATCATCGCTAAAAAGTAAAACCAATATGCAAATCAATTGGTTTACAGTAATAGCGCAAATCATCAATTTTTTAATCTTAGTCTGGTTACTTAAAAGGTTTCTGTATAAGCCGATATTGAATGCCATTGATGAGAGAGAAACAAACATTAAAGGTCAGTTGAAAGAGGCTGAGGATAAAAAAGCCGCTGCTTTACAAGAACAGGAAGACTTCAATAAAAAAAACGCAGACTTCGATCAACAGAAAAAAGAATTATTAAACAAAGCAGTTGCAGAGGTAAATGTGCAGCGAGATAAGCTGTTTGAAGACGCTAAAAACGAAGCCAATACTTTACGTTCTAACCTGGAAAGAAGCGCGAAAGAAAACCAGGAAAACACAAACCTGGCAACGGCAAAAACGACGCAGATGCAGGTTTTTGCCATTACAAGAAAAGTACTTGCCGACATAGCTTCTTCCGATCTTGAAGAGCAGTCGGTAAATACGTTTAATAGACGTTTAAGTGAATTGAACAACGAAGAAAAAAAGAAATTCGTCGAAGCTTTTAAATCCGGTTCAAACAGCATCCTGGTGAGAAGCGCATTTGAACTGTCATTACAACAACAAAAAGAAATTACTGCTTCCGTTAATAAAGTGATCGAAGAAACAAGCCAGCTTCAGTTTAAAAAATCACTCGACTTAATCAGCGGCATTGAGCTTACCACAGATGGTTATAAACTAGCATGGAGCTTCTCTGAATATTTGAATTCTTTTCAAAATAATATCTCTGAAACAGCAAGCGAGTCGTTGTAGAAAGAACCGGAAAAAAACGGAGTAGGCATAAATAACTAACATGGTTTCAAATGAAGCAAATAAAACTCCCGGCAATACGCTTAACGGGATGGATGCGTCCATTGAAGCCTTTACATTCCCTTTTACACCAAAGGAAATTGGTGTCGTGACAAGCGTATCGACAGGCATTGTAACTGTGTCTGGTCTTCCGGGTGCAGGGTTTGAAGAATTGCTGCTGTTTCCCGGTGGCGTTTTCGGCATTGCTTACAACATCGATGAACATGAAATTGGTGTGATTCTGCTCGGTAAAGATGCGCTGTTACAGGTAGGTGATGAAGTGCAGAGAACCGGTCGGGTAATGGATATTCCTGTCGGAAATTCATTGATTGGAAGAGTGGTTGACCCGCTGGGAAATGCGATAGACAACAAAGGTCTTATTACATCTAACCGACGTTTGCCAATCGAGCGTCCGGCACCGGCAATCATGGATCGTGGCGAGGTAAATGTGCCTTTGCAAACCGGCATCAAGGTGATTGATGCGCTCATTCCCATTGGGCGTGGTCAGCGCGAATTAATTTTGGGCGACCGCCAGACAGGTAAAACATCTATTGCCATTGATGCCATCCTCAATCAAAAAGATAAGAATGTTTTGTGCGTGTATTGTGCCATCAGCCAGCGTGCTTCTGCAGTGGCAAAAGTGATTGCGAACCTAACAGAAAAAGGTGCAATGAAATACACAACTATTGTTGTAGCCGAGGGAAATAATTCGCCAGGATTAGAATATATCGCGCCGTATTCAGCCACCAGTATTGCAGAATATTTTATGGAAGGAGGCAGAGATGTATTGATTGTGTATGACGATCTCACACATCATGCACGCGCGTATCGCGAGATATCTTTATTGCTGAGAAGACCGCCCGGACGTGAAGCATTTCCGGGTGATATTTTTTATATTCATTCAAGGTTATTGGAACGATCAACGCACCTAAGCAAAGAGCTGAAAGGCGGCTCGCTTACGGCTTTGCCGATTATTGAAACAGAAGCACAGAATATTTCTGCGTACATTCCTACCAACCTTATTTCTATCACTGATGGACAAATATATCTCTCACCAAAATTGTTTGAATTAGGCATTTTACCTGCTGTTGACGTAGCAAAATCCGTTTCCCGTGTAGGCGATAAAGCGCAATTACCGGCATACCGTTCTATTGCTGATTTGAAACTTTCGTATGCTCAGTTTGAAGAGCTGGAAACGTTTGCACGCTTTGGTACAAGACTCGATGAAAATACCCGTAAAACAATCGAACATGGAAAGCGGATCCGTGAATGTTTAAAACAGCCGGAGCTTTTACAAATGTCGGTTGCCGAACAAATCATCGTGCTGTTGGCATTAGCGAAAGGACTGTTAGATAACATTCCTATCGAACAGATTCAGGATGCGGAAACGGCTTTACTGGCAAATAAAACAGCGTTCCCCGATGAGATACTAAAAAAAATATTTTCTGATAAAAGATTAAGTGATGATGATCGTAAAACCATTCTAAAAATCGCTGGCGATATTCTGATTCCGTTTCAGAACAAGGCACCGGATCAAAACAGAAAGTAATGGACACATTAGAAAGCTTACGCAGCAAATCGGAAGGTGCAAAAGATCTCAAATCTGTCGTCAGCGCCATGAAAGCAATGGCGGCTTCCAATATTGTTCAGTATGAAATGGCGGTAAACTCACTTGCTGATTATTACCACACAGTAGCTTTGGGTATCGTTGCTTATTTCAAAGCAGAAAAGGTTGAAGCCATTAATAAAAAAACACTGAAGAAAGAAAATCGAATCTATGCTATTGTGTTTGGATCTGATCAGGGACTTGTTGGACGCTTTAATGATTCGATGGCTGACTTTGTAACTTCATCTCTCCACCTGCTTCAATGTGAAAAAGAGATTTGGGTTGTAGGCGAACGTGTTCAATTGCTGCTATCAGATGCGGGTTTGCCTGCAGCGAAATTGTATGTTGTACCAAGTGATGTAAATGTTATCACACCTCTTGTTACAGAGATTTTAGACAAGAGCCAAGAGGTTGGGAATAACGGAATGATAAACGAGTTTTTCATCTTCCATAATCAACCAAAATCCAGAGAAGGTTATCAGCCGGTTATGCAACGTTTCTTGCCATTAGATGAGAAATGGAAGGCTTCATTGCAGCAACTTAAATGGCCAACCAACTTGTTGCCTCAGGTTGCAGGGAATAGCAGTGACACCTTACTTGCATTAATTCGTGAATATCTTTTTGTCTCTCTTTTTAAAGCCTGCGCCGAATCGTTAGCCAGCGAGAATGCCAGCCGCTTAGATGCTATGCAACGGGCTGAAAAAAACATTGGTGACTTACAGGATGACTTGAATAAAAAATATCACCGCTTACGCCAGAGTTCAATTGATGAAGAATTATTTGATGTGGTATCTGGCTTTGAAGCATTACAAAAGCAAACTAAATAATCACACTGTGAATAAAGAAGGTAACAATGAAGTGTATGGTTTCTTGCCAACCGGTGTCAAAGAACTTGATTCGTTGACAACGCTGGCTTTGGCTTTTTTATTTAAGCGATACGATTAATGCTTAGCATTTTCAGGACAAAACCGCTCGACCAGGCATTTAATGTAACCAAGTATAAAGAGCTGTTGACTAAACTTTACAAGGAGATATTGCTGTTTGAAATAGAAGCGAATTCGCATTCTTATATGCTGAATAAAATCATTATTGAAAAGGGAAGCAAGAGATATCCTAATGGGGTTAGCCTGACAATTATGGCACTGCTGTTTTCAATCGTTTTGATTATGGCGAAAAATTTATTGCTATAGAAAAAACTCATGCAAAAGCTTAGGTTGTAAATATTAAAAATTAATAGAAACAAATTGCATAAACGATTAGAGCAGCATAAACAACTCGCGAAAATCTTTTAAAAATACTTGACTAATAAAAGGGAATTTCTTGCATGAAAGAAATTTTTCGACGCCATTACAAAATGCTATTAGAGCCAATTGTTATTTGTTTATCACTAGCCTTTACTTGTCAAACTTTCTTTGTTTCATCAATACTGTGTAAACAAGCAACAATCGCTTCTACTACTCTTTTGGTTTCATCCGGATTTCTGACCTGTATACAGTCAGCTCCCGTGGCTCTTGCCGGGTAGTCGTTGCCACCGGCAAACAAAGCATCACCAACATAGATCATCTCTGCAATAGCAAGGTTCAACGTCTGCTCCAATTTATGAATGCCATAAGCTTTATCTATGCCTGGTTTGGTGACATCAATAGAAGTAGCACCACCCATATTTACAGAAAACTCCGGTAGTGATTTATCCAGTATCACCTTCATTTTCTTACGCTTTTCAAAGTCAGGGTCCCAACTCTTCTTCGCTTCCAGCGGCGCCTGTTGTCCCAACCCGGAGAAGGTAATCTGGCTGCCCCGGTCTTCAATTTGTTCACCCCATGTCTTCACTGCTGTCAAGTGGGATTCTTCGAAAGCCGAATGCAAACTGTTGATGATTTTGGTTTTCTCATCGGCAGTAAAATCTTCTGAATACAACTTCATCCAACCCGATTTATATTGATAAAATTTAGTGCCGCAGGTAGGTAATATCGAAAGGTTTTCCAACTCCTGTTGTTGAGGTAAATGAGATAGCACCTGCTTTTCAAACTGCGGCCAATCGCCACCCGAAATAATGGCAACTTTCGCAACCGCAAGTAAGCGACTCAACAGCGTTGCCATTTCTTCATCCAGCGCTGCTTTGCTTTCTGCCAGTGTGCCATCGAGATCAAAAACAATTAATTTTTTCATGTGCTGATTTTTATTTATAAAAATGATTATCGTCAGAGACAGATAAATTTATTAAGCACGTTGATTGATAAGCTGCCGATATAATGATCGCTTAACTATTTCAACAGGAATGACAAAGCGTTATGATAACTAACGTCCGCCATAGATGGCTAAAACCATTGTATAAAACCTGACAGGGCGGCAAACAATAGAGATAGCAGTGCCAAAACAAACAACACAATAATGATTATTCAAAACAAGAGAGATTCTTCAAAGCTTCTTGAGAGAAAGATTCCGGAAATTGTCTGCTGATGTTGCTGTAGAATGCGATTGCATTGGGTAGGTCGGTTTTAAATAACGAACGCAGTAAGTTAAGAAAAGTATTCATGATTAAACTTTAAATTTAATTTTTATTCAGTTGCTATTTTCCCTATTGTTTTGAAATAACCAAAGAACTTTTATGCAGGGCCATGCTTTTTATTTTAACCTGATACTCTTCAGAAAGATATATTTTGATACTCCCTAATCTTTAAACCAAATACCGCCGTATTTACATTGTGAGAGGAAGTCTGGAAATAGCGGGCATGCTGTATCAGGCAGAAAACTTGCTTCTCTTTACAAATTATTTTAACCCAATCACACTTGAAAGGGGAGGAACAATGCTAATGCTTTTTGGCGGCGAACCATTGGGAGAATATTTCATCTGGTGGAACTCTTTATTTCTTCCCGTAATGAACGCGTCAAGCAGGGCGAAAGAAGACTGGAAACCGGATAGAAGCGATTTACCTCCCAACGATAACTAGAAGTCTATCGCACTGCCGGAAGATACGTCACACCTGCTGGAAGTGCACCTATACCCGAACCGCTTTAGTGAACCCAATATTGGCTGGCTGTTGTTAGTTATGCTTTATTTGAAAACGGTTGCCTTAGCAGGAAGTAATGCTTGTGTTGGCGAGGTGGGTTATTTCCAGAATTACAGAAGCCGGCAACTTAACACAAGCCGTTTTCATGAACTCTTCATGAACTATGTATGGAGTAAGTATGAAGTATCAATGGAGTAGCTATGGAGCGAGAAGGAGAACAGGGGTTGCAAAAGCCACAACAGAAGATAAAGCGTCTAAAATTTCATAACATGGTTGCAACCCTTTAGTTTTAGCCTTCTATCTAAACAGACTGCTTTGCTTAACCAAGATCCCGAACAGATTGCGCGCGATGCCATTGACCAACAGCTAAGGTCTTGCGGGTAGCTTTTCCAACATGAGAATGAAGTGAATCTTACTGCTGGGATTGGTGTGGCGGTGGGGGAATTCGGAACCGAATTGATCCTGCTGATTACCTCTTGTTGTCAACAAGAAGCCAATGGGGATTATTGGAGCAGATAAAAAAGTTGTTAGGATGTGGGGTTAGATGTTTGATGATTGAACATCTTATCTGTATTAATATATCTTCTAATAGCTGGTAATACAGAGAGCGACTGTCTACTTTTACATTTTGGAACATTAATTAAACTATGCGGCAAAATAAAATCACTCTTTCTCAACTTGAGGATTTTCTTTTAAAAGAAGTGTGGGTATATGACTACCACACGAACATTCACCATACACTGAAGAAGAACCCACTGCAATTGGATGATCTGGCAGACTTCATAGACTGCTACAACCCGACGAACCGGCATAAGCGGACGGCCACGTGGAGAGAAGAGAATAAAGAAGGCAGATGGCGGATGTTTACGTATGATGAGATTGTGGCGCGGGATAAGACATCGCTGGACATTACCTGGCTGAAAGATAAATCGCTGGCTGACCTTGACAACCTGCCAGACCCGGATGAACTGGCGCTGGAGATTGTGGAGAATTAGAGAGTGCGCTGAGGAGTTTTCGGGATTGTGGTAAGGTTGCTGGGGAAGCGAGGGCTAAATGAAATCTTTGCCGTGCGACAGCCATGAATTAATGAAACAAAAGCCATTTTCTTTACAACCGCAAACAGGAAACGCACGAAAGAATACAAAAAAAGCTATATGAGCAGATACTTCAATAGTACGAACAAAAACTACCAAATTTTATTAAGCCATCATTTTCGTTTAAGGTAAGGTGCAAAGAAAATGGCTTTTGTTTTATTGAGGGATTCATAAGACGAAGTTTTTAAGCCACTATTGCATCGGCAAAAGAGTTATCCCTAAACCATATTTCAAAGGCGAACCAGCCAAATCTATTTTGCTCACAGCGCGTTTTTTTCTATTATTGAGGCCATAACGGTTTTCCATTGAACTTTACTGAAGAACAGGTTCTACAATTAGCGCCAGACGAACCTTCCAAAAAAGCAGGAAAAGATTTAGCCAACCCATCGAAATGGGTAAGTAAGGGTGTAAACGAAATTGCTATGTGGGGTGAGTGCCAGGGCAGCGGCAGCAAGCCTTATCAAACCAGTATTGACCTAACCCATATAGCTTTTAAG
>CAZZZH010000033.1:4710-24543 GCA_964658445.1 Ilyomonas sp. | reverse complement strand
GTTTTGTTTTTTAGGGAACGAAAAACGCATGTGTGCGCTGCGTTCGGTTGGCGCTACTTCTGCTGTGATGCCGTTATCAAATTTTACTTTGTAATCATTAGGTTTTGCCACTTCATTTTTATGGCTAAACTTAGCCGCGCGTTCTACATCACTCACGACCAGTTTTCCTGTTACCGGCATCAGCGAATACACGTTATAATCATTTACCCACGAACTGCATTGATGCACTTGCTGAAACCCGCGTATCGAATCCAAAAAATACTGGTATTTCCACCCATCGCCGTCCCTGCCTGTTTGTGCGCTCCAGGTATTCATTGCAAAAGGCAAGGCCACCGTTGGATAAGTATTTCCCCAACTTAATTCAAACTTTGAATTGGTACCTTGTAAGGTGTTTACATACTTAACCAGATCAGGCTGTTGCGCATGTGTGACCAATACGTTTGCTAACAGAAAAAGAACAAAGCAGTACAATGATTTATATCTCATAATGATGGCAAGAATAGAAGAAGAAAAAGCAGTCTCTGTTTATGGCTTTATTAATATTATACCCGTTCCATATTACGATTCCAATACATTATCACGCAGAACTTTCAAAGCTTTGGAAATATGTTTTTCAACCGTACTTACTGAGATACCGAGGTTTCCCGAAATATCTTTATAAGAGTAATCATACTCGCGACTCATGGTAAAAACCTGGCGACATTTATCAGGTAACGCGGCAATGGTAGAATCGATTTTTTGCTTGCATTCTGCAAATTCCAAGTTGGATGCAAAATCGTTTTTGCAAACCGGGCTAAAAAAAAGAAAACGCTTGTGTCTTTCCCGCACCATCTTGTTACGGATTTCGTTCTGCACCTTATATTTTAAAGCCGTATGCAGATAGGCTTTTAGCGAGACGGTAAACTCAAGAACATCTGTTTTTGTGTACAGACTTAAGAAGATATCATGCACCAAATCTTCAGCAATTTCGCGCGATTGCAACTTCTTGCTGGCATTATCAACCAAAGCAGGTTTGCAACGTGCATAGATCTCATCAAAGGCTCGCTGATCATTGTTAATCTTTACTAATTTAAGCAGTTCTTCTTCGGAATAATTGGAATAACAAGGCATCACTCCAGGCATATCATCAATCGTTTTAGAGCATAAAAATAGAAAAATATTTTACACTACAAAAAAGTATGTGAAGAAAATAATAAAGTACCAGTTAATGAATACCCCAATTGGTGTTTGGATTTGCGCCCATTACCAATTCCAGCGTTCCGCCGGCAACGATATCATTATAATCTAAATAGCAATGCTCATAAGGTTTGCCATTCAACTTTGCGCTTTGTATATAAATGTTCTGCGGTGAATTATTCTTTGCAACAACAGTAAATACAGCTTGCTTCTTATCCTTTGCCACCTGCATTTGTGATTGCGTGAACAATGGGCTTGTAATCTCATAACGCGTGCTTCCAGGGCAAACCGGATGCAAGCCAACCGAAGCTAAAATATACCAGGCAGACATCTGTCCAACATCTTCATTACCGACCAAGCCCTCCACAGAATTGCGATAAGCGCTGTCGCAAATAATGCGCGTCCATTTTTGTGTCAACCACGGAACGCCAAGACGATTGAACAAAAAAGGAACATGATGCACTGGCTCATTCGCTTGGTTATCATACGAATTCCAGCTAAATGTGGTTGGCGTTTTATCAAAGAAATTCTGGAGGTCAGCAATTACTTTTTCTTTACCGCCCATTAACTGAACCATGCCATCAACATCGTGCGGCACAAACCAACCTTGTTGATATGGATTCGTTTCAAACGTGCCATACCAGTCTGTCAATCTACCATCTTTTGGCCAAGGTTCCCAACTGCCGTCAGCTTTGCGTGGACGAAACCATTGATGCGAAGTATCCCAGATATTCCTATAATCTTTGCTTCGCAAGTCATATTTTTCAGCATCTTCTTTTTTACCTAACGAACCAGCCATTTGCGACAAGCACCAGTCGTCGAAAGCATATTCCAATGTCTTGGCGATTGATATATTATCAGCTGTATAACCAAGCGTTCCGTTACCAAACTTTTCATTTGTGTTCAAGGCATATTGATAAGCTTTGTTTACATCATAACCACGAATGCCCTTAATGTAAGCATCAGCTAATACAACCACAGCCGGATTTCCTAACATGCAGCCGCTGTAGGCATTCAATAATTCCCATCGTTCAAGGTAATGTTTGCCACTTTCATCAGCTAACGTTACCAGTGAATTAATCATGTCGTTCACCAGTGAAGGATTGATAATTGTCTGCAAAGGAAACTGGCTGCGAAACACATCCCAGCCGCTAAAAATAGTACGCTTTTGAAAGCCATTTGCCTGATGAATCTTTTGATCTCCGCCAGTGTAATTACCATCTACATCCGTCACGATGCGAGGGTCAATCATCGTGTGATACATAGCTGTATAAAACACCGTATCCTGTTCCGGCGAAGCGCCTTCAATCTTGATTTTATCCAGCGCTTTATTCCATAAAGCAACTGCATTGCTGTGCACTTCATCAAAATTCCAGCCTTTGATTTCAGCTTCTACATTCTTCTTGGCACCATCTATACTTACGAATGAAATTCCGGCTTTCATCATCACCTTTTCGTTCGCTTTGGTTGCAAATTCAGTATAGAATCCCAGGTGCTTTCCTTCTTTCTCTTTTACATTTTTCGATACAGCTGCATTAGCTATCCATTGCTGATAATAATCGCTCTCAATCGCTTCCCGCTTGCGGCTTGCCGTATCGGGAATATTGACGCTCCACACGCCAGTATTGGTGAATGGTTTATCAAACTGCGCATAGAAATAAACCGTATAATTTGCATGACCATCGCCGTCACCCCAGCCGCCGCCATCAGGCGTGCATTTCATCCAGCCTTCAATGGTGTTGCTATTTATAATTTTTATGTATTGAGAAGTAGATGTACCACCTACTCTTCTTGCCAAATCGATTTGAATACGCGATTGTTTATTTTGTGGAAACGTGAAGCGCAACATGCCGCTGTGCGGTGCTGCTGTCATTTCGGCTTTGATGTTATAATCCGTAAGATTGACAGCATAATAACCCGCCGACGCTTTTTCAGTTTGCTTGTTGTATCGGGAACGATATCCAGTGCCTGGAGCATCACTTAGTTGACCAGAAGAAGTCTTTAAAGCACCCGTAGTAGGCATCACTAAAAAGTTACCCAAATCACCATACCAGCCAATGCCACTCATTTGCGTAAAAGCAAAGCCTTCGATGCTTGTGTGCTCGTAGCTATAACCAGATCCGTTATCGCCGCCAGTTATGGTATTCGGGCTCACTTGTACCATTCCATACGGTGTAGTAGCACCCGGAAAAGTTTTTCCCAAACCATGATAAATACCAGCTTTACCAGCGCTGGTACTTGCACCAATAAAGGGATTGATGTAATTCGCCAACTGCGGTGTTTGCGCAACACAGCAGTTGATTATGATGAGCAATAATATTGTGGCAACCGATTTCATAATTCGTATCTGATAAGTTTCTCTACAGGCTGAAAACATCTCCTGATTTGTTGCATAACACAAACATAAGTACTGTTATTCCACAGCAACTTTTACGCTTGTATTTAAACTGCTCCCTTTTAACCGTAACATGTATAAGCCAGCAGCAAGTGGCTTGTTTGTATGTAATGAATAACTGTTGTAAGATGCAGTAACGGAAAGCATTTCCTGATGAATAACAGTCCCCTTCATGTCTGTAAGTATAGCCGTTATTTTATCATTAACCTGGCTGTTAATTATTAAATGAATGGAACCATGTGTTGGGTTTGGAGAAACAATAACCGAAGCATTAGATGACATTGTTACCAGCCGGATATCTGAATAAGTAAACTTGCCGGATTTGTCAAACTGCTGCAAGCGGTAATAATTTTTTCCAGTCAATGGCTGTAAATCATGAGTTGTATATTCATTGCTAGCACCTGCGTTTGCTTTTATCGTTGCAATCGTAGTCCAGTTTCTACCATCTATACTTCTTTGAACCAGAAAATAATTGTTGTTGATTTCATTTGTAGTTTGCCATTGCAATACTATCTGTTTTCCATCGGCATTTGCAGTAAACTGAAGCAATGTGACCGGCAAAACCGCATCGTTAAAAGGCGATAGACTTTTGATGTCAGCTTTCAAATAGGTTGGCCAATAAGATGTTTTATCGTCCAGCATTTCAGGTATGGTTCCATTGCTGGAATAAGAAAAAGTGTATACTCCGTTACTAGCAGTTTCCTCGTGTAGGATGCCGAAATAAGCGAGAATATCTGCCTCTCCTTTTATTTGTCCGACGATGCTTTTGCCAACCCAAGGACCAATGGGATTTTGTGCAAATTCAACCTCAATCTTATCACTCAGCGGATTTAAAAATAGGGATGCATAATTGTTGGTTCCCAACCGGGTTACAGAAAACAACTGAACGTCAGCAATCTCTTTACTGTTATGTGAATCGAAGCTCCAACCAGTATCGGTGAGAAACTGCCATGGCGTTGTAGCACTTAACTGACCCGTAATAAAACGGGCAACAACAGCATGATTTTCAAAAGCGCTTATCGGGTGACTGCCGTATGCGTAGGTATATCCATCATCGGCTTTGCAGAGTGCGATATAATAAGTTGAATCTAGCCACGGCATCCATTGTATGCTTCGCAACGTAAGATCAGGCAAAGAAAAAACACCGACTGCTTCACGGTTTCCATCGGTTAATGGATCACCTTCATTTACCTGGATAACTTCCGGAAGCAACACTTTCAATGAATCATTGTCAACCGTCATATCGCGCGGCCAAAAGAAATTGTCATGATCTCTTTTATCAGGTGGATTCATCAGCGCCTGGGGTTGATCAACGGTACCGCCGATAATTGTGTTCAACACACCATCTGGTCTTGGTTTGCTCTGCGTAACAAAAGTGTTGCGCAGCAATTGATGTGTACTCAGTGAATTTGTGGTTGTATCGTTGTAACCATACCAACCATCCGAGAATGTCCACACCGTTCTGCCATCAGGTAAAGGCTCAGAATTCTCGCCATCTGCACTTAACCATGAGTATTCATTTTCAGGACGATTGTTCTGCCACATGTAATTCATCGGCACATCAACTTCTTCGTTGTTTTCATCTAAAATATCTACTTTATCAATCGTATATGTAGTAGCAGATTGAAAGAGAAAACTTAGTGCAACACTTGGATCAGAAGCTTTAAAAGCAAACTGATATTCCTGCCATCCGGTGTATAATTTATAATCGTAAGGCAATGTTTTATTTCCTGCCAAATTCAATTGCATCGGCGCAGAATTCTTTTTGGAAAATGCCCAAAAGCGAACAAGATAAGTATGACCTACAGATAGCGGAAAGACAGTGTGGCTAAGCGTTACAGGATTTAAAACACTTGCTTTGGAAACATTAACCACAAAGGATTTGATGCCATCTTTATGCACGCTGTCGATAATATTCGTAGCTGCAGAAGCGCCGGATGCAACTGTGAAAGTCCAGTCTTTCAAACTATCTTCAAAACTGCCGTTGGATATTACTTTTTGTTTTGTGTTGATGCCAGTTGTTGTTTGTAAAGAAGGCAATACAACAGAATAATCAAGCCCCGGAATTTTAAAGTAATAAGTCGTGTTAGGTTGTATATTATCGGTGGGTTGCAAACTGTATTCATACTCTGAAGTAGTGCTGTTCGCAATCGGCACATCGAGTTCATTCGTCTTTACAAAAATATTTCCCGGCGAAAAAGCATCCGTCGAGCCAGTAATCTGTTGTGTTGTTGCAGACTGATCGGCTACAAGCGAATTTGTATTACTTAATGTAAATGCATTGTTGTCCTTAAAATTGGTTACATAACGCCACGGACCATCAGGCGCAGAAGCGTACTGTAAATTCGTATTTACTGTTTTATCGCTACCAGTGCCATTTTGCAATTGAATACGCAACCTTACTATACTATCAACAGAGCCAACCGTAATGGTTTGATTCTGATTGCCGCGCCATGTAGCGGATGTTTCACTACCATTGTTATTGCGCCAACGCCAATTGCTCTGACTTACGTAAGCAAAGGATTGCATACCACAAACAATAAAAAAAGAAAAGAGTAAAGTTTTACGCAGGTGGCAGGAAGGCAAAAAACAAAAACGAAATCTTTTTCTCATTAAGCAGAGCATTATTCGCATTTACAGTTATGGCTAATGTCACACTTTAACCAAAATCCCACTATCGGCAACCAAACATTTTTTACCGGTTAAAACGTTTCGCTTACCTTATTTAGAACATAATAGAGCAACCGGAATAGAGGTAAACTCAATGATTCTATACATGGTTTGTATATGTACAGATTGAACCAAGCGAACATGAAAAAACTATTTGTAATTCTCCTGGCTCTTCCGGGCATTTCTCTTTTTGCGCAAAAAAATCCGGCTCCGTTTGCCAATGGAGAAAGAGTTGTGTTTGCAGGAAACAGCATTACGGAAGCAGGTTTTTACGAAAACTATATCTGGCTTTATTACATCACTCATTTCCCCGACAGGAAGATTGAAGTGATTAATGGCGGCGTAGGTGGTGATGTTGCGAAACAAATTTATACAAGAATTGATGGTGATATACTGGCAAAAAAGCCTGATGTTTTAATCGTGACTTTCGGCATGAACGACAGCCGATATTTTGAGTATAACACGCACAAAGACAAAATAGACAGTGTAAGAAAATCAGCCGTTGATACTTCTTACGCAAGCTTTCAACTCATTGAAAAAAGACTTAACGCTTTACCCAATCTGAAGAAGATTATGATGACGTCTTCGCCGTATGATGAGACAATGAAAAATGAGAAAAATTACTTTCCAGGCAAATCAAAAACGATGGAAGAAATCATCAGCTTTCAGAAAGATGCGGCAATAAAAAACAACTGGCCGTATGTTGATTTATTTCACCCGATGACGGCAATGGAACAGGCAAAACAGAAAGATGATTCGACATACACTTTGACCGGACCTGACAGAATTCATCCAGGCAATGCAGGTCATTTTGTGATGGCGTATTTGTTTTTAAAAGCGCAACAGTTAGCCAACCAGCCGATTGCTAACATTAGCATTGATGCGACTAAAAATAAAGTAGTGCAAGCAGGCAATTGCACCTTGACAAATCTTTCTGCAAAAAATAAGACTCTTTCATTTACCTACCTTGCCAAATCGCTTCCATTCCCGATTGATACAACAGCAAGAATTTGGGGCAATCCGCAAAAGCAAAGTGAAGCGCTGGATGTGATTCCTTTTGTAAAAGAATTCGATCAGGAAATGCTCGTGGTAAAAGGTTTGAAAGGAAATAAATATTCATTGATGATAGACAGCAATGAAGTAATGCAATGCACAGCGCAACAATTGAACGAAGGAATTAACTTGGCAACATTAACCGGTACACCACAATATAAACAAGCAAAAGCCATCATGGATTTGCAGTTGAAACGCAAAGAACTGGAAGATAAAATGCGTGCTTATTTCTGGATCAACTACGATTATCTGTATGGCAAAGGCATGTTGTTTAATGACAGCCAGGCTTCGTTAGATTCAGTGTACAGCGAAGCGAAAAAGAACTTTTTTGTTGCCAGTAAAAAAGATTCTTACACAGAAGTTAGAGAACAGAGCTCACGCGATAAAATTCAACAACAAATGAATGATATGCGCGATGAATTGTACAAAATGGCAAAGCCGGTCGCACACAAAATTGTCGTTCAGCAAATGGATTAAAAATCAATCACTGATGTTTCTTTTTTTGAATTAAATAACAGCGATTTTAATTTTCTCATAATAAGCAAGCAATCAAAGTAAGGGGCATTCTTGCCCCTTTATTACATTTACTTAAAGAGATAAATTGATGATAAAGCAAAGCCTGTTCAGACACTCTTTTTACGTTTCCGTAACAGCCATAGTGTTATTATATAGCAATGGCAGCTCAGCGCAATCAACATGGTTTGCAGATGGCTATCATGGCGGTATTTATGGACATTACCCGTTGTGGGTTACTCAGTTTATAACTGATACACTGAACAAGTATCCCGACTGGAAAATCAACCTCGAAATAGAGCCGGAAACATGGGATACGGTTGAAGCAAACGATCCGCAAGGCTATACCGCATTCAGTAAATTATTTGCGGATCAATCAGTGAATGGAAGAATAGAATATAGCAATCCTTCGTACGCGCAGAGCTATTTATTTACGGTTTCCGGCGAAAGTATTATCCGGCAATTTCAATATGGTATGCAAAAGCTAAAGCAGCATTTTCCATCTGCTGTGTTTACCACGTATTCATCAGAAGAACCTTGCTTTACCAGCGCGCTGCCGCAGCTATTAAAATCATTAGGTTTTAAGAATGCTGTATTGAAAAATCCAAATACTTGCTGGGGTGGTTATACAAGAGCCTATGGTGGTGAAACCGTCAACTGGATTGGTCCCGATGGCACAAACATAACAACTGTTCCGCGCTACGCCAGCGAAGCGTTAGAACCACATTCTACATGGCAAACAACTGCCTGGAGTAATGCACCGCGTTACATCAATGCTGCTTTTCAACAGGGTATTCAAAAACCCATTGGCATGTGCTTGCAGGATGCGGGCTGGTGCAATGGAAGATGGTTGGGAAGACACAAAAACGACTCAACTCAATACACAACATGGCGTAATTATTTTGCCAACATCACAGGAAAAACAAGTGCTGACAACTGGCGTTTATCGCAGGAAGATATACAGGTAAGTCTGGTGTGGGGCTCGCAGGTTTTGCAACGTATTGCGCAGCAGGTGAGAGCATCGGAAAACAAAATTATTGAAGCCGAAAAAATGGCTTCTCTGGCAAAGTTGTATGCGGGCGTTACTTATCCCAAAGACAGTCTGGATAAGGCTTGGCGCACACTGATGTTGTCGCAACATCACGATTGCTGGATTGTTCCTTACAATGGCAGACCGAGTCACACCTGGGCGGATGAAGTGAAAGGTTGGACAGAATACACGAACCTTAAATGCGATGATATTATCAAGCAATCAGAAGATAAATTAAGCGGTAATAAGGCCCAAAATAATTCTGCGATTGCTGTTTATAACATGTCTGGCGTTAAGCGAAATGAATTAATAAGCGTTCCACTTTCATTAGTCAAAAACTACAATGATAGAAGCAATACTTTACAACTTATAACGGATGATAAGGGAATAAAAAATGTATTGTTCAAAGCAAGAGTACCGGCAATGGGCTATTCGAGTTATAATCTTTCTACTCTCCCAAAAAACACTTTGCAAACAGCAAAAATTCAGCAGTTAAAAAATGGGACTTATTTACTGGAAACAGATCTGTATAAGCTTGTTGTTGATCCCGCAAAAGGTGGAACGATTACTCATCTTGTTGCGAAGCGATTGGGTGATAAAGATTTTATAGACAGCACAAAGAGTAGTTTCAATTCATTACGTGGAAACTTTTATAAGGATGGTGGCTTGCTTTCAAACACAGACAACAAAGCCACAGTTTCAATTATCGAAAACGGACCGTTGAGAATTGCCTTGCAAGTGAAAGGCAACATCGCATCCAATCAATACATTCAAACCATTAGTCTAACAGAAGGTGAAGAAAGAATAGATTGCAACCTTCACATTGATTACCCGAAAAATCTTCGGGTAGGTGAAGATTATAAACAGGATTCCGGCTTTGATGCAAAGGATTTACACAAAGCTTTTTATAATGATACAGACAAGTTGATTGTCCTATTTCCACTTTCTTTACAAAATCAGAAAGTCTATAAGGATGCACCATTTGATGTAACTGAAAGCAAGTTGCCAAACACATTTTTCAATCGCTGGGACAGTATTAAAAACAATATCATTTCAAACTGGGTTGATGTAACGGATGGACAGAGCAAATACGGTTTTGCTTTGCTAACCGATCACACGACCAGCTACACACACGGAGATAACTTTCCATTGGGTCTTACGGTGCAATATGCTGGTGTTGGATTGTGGGGACGCAACTATAAAACAGACAGCGCAACGAATATTCATTATGCATTGTTGCCGCATGCCGGTAAATGGGATGAAGCCACTTTAAATAAGGAAACAGAGCAGTGGAATACACCTTTGTTTGCTGCTGCTACTAACGAGCCGGTTGGTACGCAAAAGTCTTTTGCAGATGTAGGAAAAACTGGTTGGCAAATCACTTCTCTAACGTATGAAGGCAGTGATTTATTAGTGCGATTGTACAATGCAGAAGGAAGCAACGCACAACAGGAAATCAGCTTTGATTGTAATGCGGATAAAGTTGAATTGATTCAGCTAAATGATCAAGTAATTGAGACTCTGCGTACAAAAACATCATCAGGTAAAACAACGATCCATCTAGCGATACCTCGCTTTGGAATTAGAACAATCAGGCTTGTTAATGCAAAGAAATAACGTCAATGAAAATCACTGCTTTTTATCTATGGGATGAAAATAATTATTGAAGAACAGCATCTGGTACTGTATTGAATTTGACCAATAATCCCAGCTATGTCCGCCGGGTCGGGCAGCATAATCATGCGGTATGTTTCGCTCCATTAATTTTTCGTGAAGCGTTTTGTTTACACCATAAAAAAAGTCTTCTGTACCACAATCGAAAGTGATAGCAAGAGAACCCGGCGTCAATAGATAAAGTAGGTTGGTAACGGTGTTCTTTTCCCAGTTTTCGGGATGATCTTTATAAGTGCCTAAACGGTCAGAAAGATTCCAGTTGTTAGGGAAAGGACGAATATCGACACCGCCGCTCATACTGCCAACAGCTCCAAAAACATCCTGGTGTTTAAAGGCTAAATACAAAGCGCCATGACCACCCATACTCAAACCGGTTATGGCTCTGTCTTTCCTATCTTTTATAGTTGAATAATGTTCGTCTACATAGTTTACCAACTCTTTGGAAACATAGGTTTCGTAACGCCAAGAAGAATCAACCGGGCTATCAAAATACCAGCTTCCAAAATTTCCGTCCGCGCAAACAATAATAAGATTGTATTGGTCAGATAGCTTTTTGATAGCCGGAACTTTGGTTATCCAATCAGCATAATTCCCACTGTAACCATGCAATAAATACACAACCGGGTAAGCTGTTTTTTTGGAGTAATTATCCGGCATTATAACGACGGCTTTAATATCTTTTTTCATGGAAGCACTATGTGTAACAGCGGTATCTACAGTAGCTGCATGAAGTGTATTTACACTTATAAACCATAGAAGAGTTACAAGGCAAACAACATTTGTCTTTACCATAAAACTTACAAGACGATTGAACAGAAACATGCGTCAGATTCTTTTATTATTAGTAAACATTAATCTTTCTGTTTGTCAAAGTGCTTTTGTATCAATTTCAACTCACTGATTTTATAACATTGTGTTTGTTCAATTTCAACAAAACTCTTCTTTTCTTCTATTGCATTTCAGAAAAGAATAATCTCCCGATAATTTCTATTTAGGCTAACCGCAATCACACAATCTATAACTCATCACTTGTTTTACAACACAATGGAGGTTTCACCGAATAAAAGTGATAAGGAGTTAAAGTATTTGGTTTACCTCACGTAAAAACTGCAATGTAGTAAGCAAGTATGCATTTGCTTTTTGCATTACAGAGTTGCTTTGATTAACCAGAATAAGAACAGTATTGCCAAAACTATCCGTTTCTGAATTATCTGTATTGCCAAAAATATATTTACAAATGAAAACGTATGTACTCAAGATTACCATTATTAAAAGTAACCCGATATGGAAGCAACCTCTATTCATACCGTCGTTCTATAACAAATTAAACTGGGTTCCGAGCCAACTACACTCTCCTTTTATTTAAACAAAAAAAACAAAATCGTAACCCATAATTTTACGGTAAGCAAGTTTGCATGAAAGAAATTTCTATCAAGGATATCGCGAAGTTGGCAGGCGTGGCTCCCTCTACCGTATCTCTCGTATTGAATGGAAAGGAAAAGCAGGGACGCATCAGTGAATCATTATCCGAAAAAATAAAAAAACTAGCACAGGAATATAGCTACAAGCCTAACCAGGTAGCTGTTAGTTTACGAACCGGGAACTCAAAACTTCTGGGTTTGATTATAGAAGACATTTCAAACGTGTTCTTTGCTAACCTTGCCAGAGCCATTGAGGACGAAGCGGAAAAGTTCGGCTACCACGTATTGTATTGCAGCACTGAAAACAATACCGAAAGAGGCAACGAGTTAATTAATCTTTTGTTTCAAAGGCAGGTTGATGGCTACCTCATTAGCCCGACAGCCGGTATGGAAAAAAGCATAAGCGAGCTTTTAAAAACGAAGCAGCCTGTTGTTTTGATAGACCGCTATTTTCCTTCGCTTCCCGCACCTTATGTTCTCTCAGATAATATTGCAGGTGCTTCCGAAGCACTTGACTATTTTATTGAAAAAGGATACCGCAATATAGGTCTTGTTACTTCAGACTTTCCACTGATGCATCCGCAGCAACGCGAATCTGCCTATACGCAAACCCTTACCAGGCAAGGCATTGCGGTAAATACTGATTTTATTTTTAAAGTGCCTTACACAGCTTCACATAGAGAGGCTGCGCAATTAATTTCTCATTTTATTAAAAGCAACCCAAAGCTGGATGCCATCTTTTTTACGACCAATTATTTAGGCATACATGGTTTGTCTGGTATAGACAAATTAGGACTGAAAGTTCCGCAGGATATTGCAGTTATTTGTTTTGATGACCATGATGTGTTTGAGCTATACAAACCAGCCATTACTGCCATTAAACAGAATGTACAGGTAATAGCCGAAACGGCAGTAAATCTGTTAATGCATCAGTTATCGTCAAACGGGAAAGAGATGAACATGAACCGGGTAATTCCTACTGAATTGGTTATCCGGAATTCGGTTTAATGGTAACAAAAAATATCCATTCACCTCTATTGAAAGATAGTTTCTACAAGTGCTTATTCGCGTTATTAATCAGCCAATGCCTGTAATAAATTCAACTTTTTTTAAACATGAAATTGCAGTGGGTTGATATTGCTATTATTATCGCTTATCTTCTCAGCACACTTATTATTGGTTGGGTGCTTCGCAAAAAAGCAAGCGCTACTAAAGAAAGCTATTTGTTGGGCGACAAGTCACTCCCGTGGTACCTGTTAAGCCTTAGCAATGCGTCAGATATGTTTGATGTAAGCGGTACCATGTGGATGGTAATGCTGTTTTTTATTTACGGTGTTAAAAGCATTTGGATTCCATGGTTGTGGCCGTCTTTCAACACCATTTTCATGATGATGTTTTTAAGCAAATGGCTGCGCCGAAGCAATGCAACAACAGGTGCTGAATGGCTGGCTACACGCTTTGGAACATCAGGCAAAGGCGTGAAAGCCTCGCATACGATTGTTGTGATATTTGCTTTGTTAAGCTGCTTTGGGTTCCTCGCTTATGGCTTTATAGGCTTAGGAAAATTTGTAGAGATATTTATACCATGGCAGCTTGTGCAGCCATATATTCCTTTCGTTGTTTCGGCTCAGTTTGTTCCTCATTTTTATGGTATCATTTTCACGCTGTTTGCTGCTTTTTATTCTGTGTTAGGCGGCATGCACAGCATTGTGATTAATGATGTGGTAAAGTACAGTGTAATGACGCTTGCATGCATTTCCATTGCTGTCATTGCAATGTTTCATTTACATGGGCAAACCCTCAATGTACCTGATGGATGGAGCAGTCCTTTCTTTGGTAAAACATTGGGTTTAGACTGGTCTCATATTATTCCTGATGCCGCTAAAAAGATTGACGATGATGGCTTTTCTTTCTTTAGTATTTTTTTTATGATGATGACCTTCAAAGGCATCATTGCTTCGTTTACCGGTCCCACACCCAACTACGATATGCAAAAGGTGCTGTCAACCCGCTCTCCTAAAGAAGCCAGTAAAATGACGGGCTTTATGTCGTTGTTTTTATACCCGATCCGCTATGCTATGATTACCGGTGTTGCAGTGCTGGCGTTGTTGTATTATCATCAGCTCAATCTGTCAGGTTCTGCAGGTACAGACTTTGAAAAGATTTTGCCGGCCGCAATTAATAACTTTCTTCCGGCGGGAATATTAGGGTTGGTATTGACCTCTTTGCTGGGCGCGTTTATGGGAACGTTTTCTGGCACTTTGAATGCAGCACAGGCTTATATTACCAACGACATTTACCTGAAATTCATTAATCCGAAAGCTTCCAATAGAAAGATGATGTCTATGAACTATCTGGTAGGTGCATTTATAGTAATCATCAGTATTAGCCTGGGTTATTTTGTAAAAAATATAAACAGCTCGTTGCAATGGATTGCGAATGCTTTGTATGGAGGATATATTGCAGCCAATGTTTTAAAATGGTACTGGTGGCGCTTTAATGCCAACGGTTTCTTCTGGGGTATGGCAAGCGGCATCATAGCTGCCTTGCTTCTTCCCTATGCAAAAGAAGGGTACCCGCAGTTTTTCTTTCAGTTAGATTTATACAATTGGCCCCTTTTATTTCTTATTTCAATTACTGGCTGTATCGTTGGCACATATGCGGCGCCTGCCGTTGATACGAACTTATTAAAATCATTTTACACCACCGTTCGACCCTGGGGTTTTTGGCAACCTGTGCACCAACTAGTCGTCGCTGAAAATCCTTCTTTTAAGCCGAATAAAAGATTCTTCTCAGATATGGGAAATGTATTGTTGGGTATTGTTGGTCAAACATGTTTGGGATTATTACCTATGTACTTAATATTAGAAATGCCGTTTCCCTTGCTTGTCGTTATTGTAGTATTAATCGTTGTGATTTTGGTACTCAGGAAAACATGGTGGAATAAATTGGAAAATTGATCAACAATTAAGTAGAAATCTATGTAGCTCCATTCTGAATCTTGATGGACAGGCGATTGTTAAGCTATCTCAGCTTGGCAAGAAATGTAAAACTGGTTGTTGATATAGATAAAAGAGGTTCGGCTTTACGATCGTCACATTGCAATAAAAAAGCAGTTAGAAAAATATCTAACTGCTTTTTATTATGTGGGAGTTGACGGGATCGAACCGCCGACCCTCTGCTTGTAAGGCAGATGCTCTAAACCAGCTGAGCTAAACTCCCGTTTTATTGGGAGTGCAAATATAGCAGCATCTCTTTTGCCTCCAAATTTTTTTTAAAGATTCTGCCTTATCAGCAATATAAATTTTGAATGCAATACTTTTGAAAAATGAATGTGAGGAACCTAGGATTTAAGCCGCAACAGGATGAAGAAACCGATGTATTGGTTTTGGAAGATCATCCGTTCAGCTTGGTTGTGTGGAATGATGAAGTGAATACGTTTGAATGGGTGATTGAAACCCTGATAGATGTTTGTAACCATACACAGGTACAAGCCGAGCAATGCGCAATGCTGATTCACAACAAAGGAAAATATGCTGTAAAGCAAGGCGATTATGATACCCTGAAGCCTATGTGCGATGCCATTACAGAACGCGGCATTAGCGCTACCCTTGAAACCTTGGCAGACAAATAAGTTGTTGTATGCCGCTCCACGTGTTGGATAATAAATTATGGTTCCCCAATGTAAAAGAGGCATTGGAAGATGGGCTGTTGGCCATTGGCGGCGATCTCTCTGTAGAGCGATTATTATTAGCTTATAAAAAAGGAATTTTTCCCTGGTACGACGGTAATGTTCCCTTATGGTGGTGCCCCGATCCGCGCTTCGTTTTATTTCCCGAACACTTAAAGGTGAGTAGGAGTATGCAGCAACTATTAAAACGCGGTGCATTTACCTTTACTACCAATACTGCTTTTGAAAAAGTGATGCGGTATTGCATGAATACGAAACGCAGAGACCAGGATGGTTCATGGATAAATGAAGATGTGATTAGCTCGTATACGCAACTTCATAAAACAGGGTTTGCGCACAGCGCTGAAGTGTGGCAAAACGATACTCTTGTGGGTGGTTTGTATGGCATTAGAATGGACAAAATGTTTTTCGGCGAAAGTATGTTCAGCCTGGTGAGCAATGCCAGTAAATACGCTTTCATTTCTTATGTAGAACAATTGATAAATGAAGGCGTAAGGCTGATAGATTGCCAGGTCTATACAGAGCACTTAGAAAGCTTAGGTGCTGAAATGATAAGCCGCAGTTCGTTCCTTCAACTGCTATCGGCTTATGTTTCGGGATAGCTCACCATTTGCCGCTTCCTTTCTTTTCCAGCCCAGTTCTGTTTTTGTATAAGCGACTATGTTACTCAGCAGGCTTTCATTATTTTCCTTATCTACACTTGAGATAGCAATATAGCAATTCGTCCAGTCGGCAGGTATTTGCTGGTTGTAAATATTAAACGAGAAATGATATTGCGCAGCCGAATCAACGGCTGATATAAAGAACGGCGTATTACCCAAAGTAGTGCTGTCGTTTGAAACATACAAAACATAACTTTTAATAGTTTCTGTGGAAGAAGTATCCTTCACGTCACCATTAATTTTGATGATGTTTCCCATCACCGTTTTGTCATCTTTTGCGCTGGTAATAATGGGTGTTGCAGGCGCTGTTGTATCTATCCAACTCATTGGCGGAACAATAGCCGGTGTTTTATAATAATGGTCGCGCAGGCTGTCATTAAAACCATTCGGGTTACGGTAAAAATCTTTACTGCTAAAGTAAATGCTGCCATCGATATTTGGTGTTTCGCGTGTTAATTGTACCTCCTGCGGCAGCTCATCTTTGTTGTGCCAGGCAGTTGAAGAACCGGCACGATATAACGCATGACCAATAAAGATTTGCTTGCCATAGCTATGCTCGCCCCACCAGTTAATCAGGGTTTGATAATCGCACAGATGATTGCCAATTTCCCAGTACAACTGCGGCGCTGCATAGTCTATCCAGCCTTCCTTTAGCCAGAGCAAAATATCGGCATACAAATCATCATAATTGGAAACACCGGCTTTTGTATTACTTCCGCTGCTGTCTGCACTTTGGTTGCGCCACACACCAAACGGACTCACACCAAATTTCACCATCGGCTTCTCGGCAAGTATCATTTCGTGGATGTGTTTAATAATGCTGTCGCAATTACTTCTCCGCCAGTCTTTCCTATTCATTCCCTTGCCATACAATTGATAACTGTTATAATCGGGAAACTCTTTACCGGCGGCTGGGTAAGGATAAAAATAGTCATCCATGTGGATGCCGTCTACATCATATCTTGACACAATATCCTTTACCACGTTCGTTACATAATCTACCACCGCAGGGTTTCCCGGATCAAATATTTTTTGTTTGTTGTAAGTGATGAACCAATCGGGATGTTGCCGGGTAATATGGTTCTGTGCAATAGAAGACGAATAAATATTAAACACCGCGCGATAAGGGTTCAGCCATGCATGAAACTCCATACCGCGTTTATGTGTTTCCTCAATCATAAACTTAAGCGGGTCGTAATACGGCACCGGCGGCATGCCTTGCGTGCCTGTTAAATACTCGCTCCAGGGCTCGTAAGAAGATTGGTAAAACGCGTCTGCCACCGGGCGAATCTGCACGATTACAGCGTTCATTCCATTGCGCTGGTGCATATTCAGGATCCGTATAAATTCATCTTTTTGTTCCGTTACCGATAATCCTTTTTTACTGGGCCAATCTATGTTCTCTACGCTGGCTATCCACACTGCACGAAACTCATATTTGGGTTGCGCAAAAGAAGAAACAGACAAGCATAAAGAAAGGAGAAACAAGAAAGAAAGAAGAAACCATTTCATGAAACAATTGAATTTACAAGCCGGCTGATACAAGATAGTGACTGCGTTTGAAATAATACGTAAAAGTAGAAATACAGATTGCAGTAAGCTTTAGCTTTTACGTTTTGTTGGCTGCAAAAGAAAGCTTATGAGTACTACAATCTGAGATTGGGTAAAAAAAAAAGATAAATACGGATTATAAAGACTGCCGTTTGCTAAAAAAGTCTTTTACACCTTTCTGCCCGGCTGCTATAAATGCATCCACCATTTTAGGAGATATTTTCCTTACTCTGCCCGAAACATTCAGGTTGCTTATCATAATAGTCCGGTGTAAAGAAAAAGTGTCAGATAATTCCGGGTTGGGCTTATCTACAAGTGTGCGATACATGGCCCCAATATAATTTCTAGCCGTATGAATAGGAAAGGGGTAATTGCCTTTATGGTGTTCGCTATAAGCAATCTGCTCCGGCTTTTCAAGCAGTAATCCAAGCGTTTCCTTATTCTGTTTCTCGTTGTTGTTTACTACGCAGGCACCATATTTTTCATCGTCAAATATTTGTATTGGGTAGTTGCTCAGCAAGCCGCCATCAGCCATTACGTGAATAGTACCGCTATCGTTGCTTTTGCAAATTGTACCCTTGTCAGTAATATATACCGGCTGAAAATAAAGTGGCACCGACATTGAGATATGTACCGCATCTTTTATCTTCATATCAGGATAGTTTTCATAAGAAAAAACACGCAGGCATTGATAGGTAAGATCGGTTCCGGTAACGTACAAATCTTTATAATGCTTAGATTCTTTTTGTTCGTGAAGCTCTCGGAAAGTAATATTATCATCACCGGTTTTGTTCTTAATAAGGGTATCTATCCAATTCGTTACGGCTTTGCCTTTAAAGAAGCCAAGCCTTGTTTTAATCCGGTGAAAACCACCCGGCACAAACCCATCATTAAATGCCTTTAGTGGAATATGAGCAGCAACTGTTTTCATTTCATCGACCGTATAGCCGGTTGCCAGCAGCATGGCTTGTATGGCGCCTACTGAAGAGCCACCCACACGTTGTATATTTTGCAATATGCCTAAACTGTCTAGTACCTCGAAAGCGCCTACATAAGCAAAACCGCGGATGCCTCCGCCTTCCATCACAAGGTTTTGGTAGTGGGGCGATGACTGCGCAAATGATGGTATAATGAAGAAGAAAAAAAGAAAAGAGACAGCAAAGTTCTTTCGCATAATAAAACAGACCAGCTATCGAAATAGCTTTTTAGACCGGGCAACATAAAGGCAGGTTCTCATTCTCTGTGTAAACATCATTCTCAATTAACCATTACAGTCTTCAATCAACCATAAATCAATCTTCCCACACCGTCAATCCTTCGCTACAATTCGCGCAGATATCAATATTCTTGCGGCTTTGCATCATCTCGCGGCGAAACTGTTTATAGTTATCGTTGTTCCAGATTTCTTTAAAGGATTGTGTTTTCAAATTGCCTAAACGATGCATCGCATCTTTATCAAAACAACAGGGCACAACCAGTCCATCCCAGGTTATCACGTTCGCATGCCACAGCTTCCAGCAATGATTGCCCAGCCCGCTTTTGCTTTTCATCTTGCCATCTTTTCCCACACGATAGCGGCTGTATTTATCAATGGTTGGAATCAGTTGGTGCGGGTCGTTTTCATAATCATACACCTGCGCCGTTTTAAAACGGATCTGGTCTACACCAATCTCCTTCGCCAACTGTTTCACTTCCTCAATTTGGTGTTCATTCGGCTTCACCACCAGGAACTGAAAGAACACAAAAGGCGTTTCGCTATTTAGCTCTTTCTTCCACTTCACTATGTTGCGCGCGCCCTGTAACACCTTATCTAAATTACCACCCACGCGGTATTGTTTATACACGTCCTGCGTGGTGCCGTCAATGGAAATAATCAGTCTATCCAAACCACTTTCCACTGTCTTCTTCGCCTTCTCGTCCGTCAGATAATGTGCGTTAGTAGAAGTGGCTGTGTAAATGCCTTTATCGTGCGCATATTTTACCATCTCCAGAAAGTC
>CAZZZH010000033.1:0-4700 GCA_964658445.1 Ilyomonas sp. | reverse complement strand
TGGATTTAAAAACGGCTCGCCTTGGAAGTAGAAGATCAGGTACAATAAGTCTTTATAAATATCATCAATTGTTTGCCTGAAAAAGTCTTTCTTCAGCATGCCCGTATCGCGTGTAAAAGCCCGCAATCCGCTCGGGCATTCGGGGCAGCGCAGGTTGCACGAAGTCGTTGGCTCAAACGATACCGAAATCGGGTAGCCCCATTGCATCGGCTTCTTCGTCAGCTTTGTCAGTTGGTAGCTCATTACCACTTTCGCAGCATTCCACAGGCGGCGCGGCGTCAGTTTACCAATCAGGTTTACCGTATCATTCCAGTTGAAATACATGAACGACAAAGATAGAAAGGGATAAAGTGAGATAAGAAGGTTTTTGTAAGGGTAAATGTTAAGGTATTATCCAAAGCAATATCAATCAACGAAAAGAGCCTGAATTATACAATTCAGGCTCTTTTCGTTTCAATCACTTACTATAATCTCACCAGTTTGTAACTCTTCCTACTGGTGCCTTGCTGCACTTCTGCAATGTAGATTCCTGATCCGTAATGATAACCAAACTGCACCATTTGCCCGGTTTTCACGTTGGCAAATACATCCAGCAGTTTGCCGGTCGCATCAGTAATGCGAATGCTGATCTTATCTGCTCCGCGGCTATTCATCACGCGCAAATCGAAATGATCTTTTGCCGGGTTGGGTGATACAACAACCGAGAAATCATCTTGCAAAGCCAATTTGCTATTATCGTCTGCTGCTATTTTGCTACCGCCTGCTATCAATCCCGAACTTCTGTAGGGCAGCACCGTTACCGTTGCATATTTAGTGGTTTTGTTATTATATTTATCTGTGGCAATAACGGTAATGGTATAAGTGCCGGCACTGGTAAACGAAGTCGGAAACACGGTATAAGAAGGCGCTGCCTGCGAAGAACAGTTATCTGTTACGCTGGCAATTACTGCACTTGCATTAATGTAAGCATAGCTGTTTTTATCCAGCCGTACCGTTGTGTCTTTTGTTACTAATGTTGGTGCAATGGTATCGTAAACAGTTACGGTAAAAACAGTATTTGCTGTAGCGCCGGTTTTATCGCTTGCCGTGGCAGTAACAGACGTAGCGCCAACCGGGAAGAGCGTGCCCGGATTTTGCGAATAGCTTACCTTCAGGCTGTCGGTACAAACCGAAGATGCACTGGCTGTAAAGTTAGCTACAGCGCCACACGAGCCGCTCTGTGCATACAATACAATATTCGCTGGTGTGCCAATCGTTAAAGCTGGCACTGCTGCGCAGGTGTCTTTTGCAAGACCTGCCACCCAGTTAGACACAGGACCATCTAAGTAGAAATTTTGCAATGTGCCGTTGAAGGCAGTAGGGTTATTATTATCGTAAGGCGCAAGCGTTGTAAGCCCGGGATTCTTGCATGAAGCTAAGCCCCTGTCGAAAGTAAATTCTTTCAATGGTGCGTTAGGATAATAGACGTTAGAGGCAAACTCGCAGTTCATCCCATTCTGCAACTGCGTCTGGCAAAGGGCTTTATTCCAAAACCGCACATTATCTATCTCTCCATTGAAGTATTTACTGAAAGTAACATCATCGTTGGTGGTAGTGCCAAGATAGGCTTTTGCGTAATTGGTACCTAAGTTTACACTTACATTGGCATGCAGGTAAGGTGCTGTCAGCAGGGTTTGCACAAAATGCCCGTTCACATACAAGTCAAGTTTTTGCGGGGTTTGTATAAATGCAATATGCGTCCAGGTATTCAGCTGTACTTTATAAGAAGAAATTACATTGCCGACTTTCGGTTGAAAGGTTGCAACATAGCCATTCGGATTTAGCGCCACCAATATGCCTGAATCTTTTCCATGCTGGTTGCTAAAAATAACCGAGCCGCCATTTTTGTTATAGCCCCGCACTTTAATCCACGATTCAAAAGTATAGTAATGATCAGGGCTAATAAATACAGGCGGGTTGGTTAAATCTACCCGGTCATCTACGCCATCAAAATCCAGTGCACCGGCATTAAGCCCACCGGTAACACTAATCTTAAAAGTGGCTCTTTGGTTCGAATCTATAATAGAGGAATAAAGCGCATAATAATTTCCAATGTCAATTGGTTTGTTACTTAAACTTCCATAGCCGGAATCGTATAAAGTGGAAGAATTGCCATAACTTATTTTATACAACCTGTACTTCACAATAGACAAAGAAGTATCAGGCGTAACTTTCGGGTCTATGTTAGCAAAAGAAGCCGAGCATTGGTTGGTTAGGTTAGCCGACTGGTCTGCCGGCGCGGCAATGGCATAATTCGTACCGGTAGAAAGCAGACGCACCGCGCTGCCACCCAAACCACCACCAGTTTCCTCATAATAGAACAAAGTACTTGAACCGGTCACTACAATTTTTCCGTCTGCCTGGATAGCGCAGTCATAGGCAGAATCGGCACGGGCGCTGGGTTCACTTTGTACACCACTTGTAGAGAGGGGAAACCAGTTGCCCAGATCAATTAGTGTTCTTCCAAAAGCGCCGAAGCTGCTATCTAATGTTCCGTTGGTTTTGTAACGCAGAACCTGGTAGTTATAGCCGCCTTCAAACTCTGAGTATTCATTGTTTCCACGAAAGTTAAAACCTACCTGTACAATCTTTCCATCTTTCTGAAGGGCAACGCCACGTCCATTATTCAGCTCCGATGGTCTGGCAAAAATAGCTTTGCCCTTGTTACCAAAACCAGCATCCAGCGCACCATTTGCGTTATAGCGCAGTAGGAACGCGTTGGTCGAGTCAAAAGAAGCAAGCTTAGTATCCTGGTATCCGCTTACTACTATTTTTCCGTCGGTTTGTAAGACAGCCGATACACTATACGTTCCGCCATTGGTTCCCAAGTTGGTAGTTGTATAGCCTTTGCTGTTAAACGTTTTGTCTAAAGCACCGGCAGTTGTGGTTCTGATAACGAAAACAACATGCGTAGAGGCGCTGGTTCCTGTGCTGTTTCCTGTCCACACAATTTTATTATCTGTTTGTATATTGATCGCCGAGGCATCTTCATTGGTTCCTGCTTTGGCAAAGACTTGCACGCCATCGGCGGAAAAAGTAGAGTCAAGCGAGCCATTGGCTTTTAACTGAACAATGAGGGCATCAAAATCACCCGTTGGATAAGGAGTTGATTGATTGTTGTTATTATAAGTCGAGCCGCCCAGCACTATCTTCCCGTTAGCTCGTACGGCTATGGCATTACAAATATCGCGGCTGGTGTTATCCGGTGCGTTTTTATTACGAACCAGGGCCGAAAAATCAAGGTACTGCTTTCCGGTTCCATTAAAGGAAAGGTCATAGCTGCCATCGCTGTTCAGCCTGTTTACTACAATATCAGAAACATTATAGGTCTGGGTCGAATCAACATAGGTCAAGCCTTCGTTAACGGCAAAGCCGGCAAGCAATATTTTGCCGTCGGGTTGCACGGCTATTCCGCCTAAATAAGTATTAATGTTTGTCATGCCCGGGCGCGAAAAATCAAGATCCAGCCGTCCGCTGTTGCCAAAGCTTGCGTCCAGTGTTCCGTCGGTGTTCAGTCGTTCCAAACGGATGTTCAAAACGCCAAGATTGATAGCACCGTTATTGCCTGCCATCAAAATTTTTCCATCCGGCTGAATGGCTACTTTCTGAAACGCAATTTGCCCGTAGCGATAGCTGCCTTGCACATCGCGGTATTTTCCATTAGTGTTAAACGTTCCGTCCAGCGCACCCGCCTGAGAAAAAAGAGAAAGACTAAAAAGAACAAAAAGAGAAGTAAAAACGGATTTCATGGTGTCGGTTTATTAGTAATAAAGATTAAGAAGATTGCGCGAATCAACAAGATCGTGACAAAGGATTCTGCGCACTAAAACAAAGGTTCAGTGGCGCTGCTTCTGGTCATCTCACGGTTGAAGCAAGATGCAGAAAAGATGGGCGAATACGAGGTTGACAATTGAATTGATAAACAGGGGATTTCAAAAAGTCATACGCCAAACGCTATCGGCTACAAAAATAAGAGGTTAAAGGCATATGGTAAACAATAAATAAGAAAACAGGCATCGTACCTGTGTTGGCAGATATCAACAGGATATTTGGCTCGTGAAGAACACCAGCATAGGCAAAAAACAATAACATCTCATACCCTAATCTACCAATACCTTCTCTACATACGAACTCTTACTGTTAACATCCAGCAAACGCAGATAATACACACCCGCAGCCAGGTTCGGCGGAAGCTGAAATGCTAACGTAGCATTATCATCGTTTACAGATATCTCTTGTGTTTTAAGCAGGGCAGAGCCATTGCTCAGCAACTGCAGCTCATAATCTCCCTTCTTCTTTACAGTTACTTGCATCGTGCTGCCACTGCGGGCAGGGTTAGGATATACTGTAAACGTTTGTAGCCGCAATATCTTCTTGACGAGAGAATCTCTTTTTTCTACCCGCGTTACACGCCGGCAGATAGCTAAGCCACCCATCAGTCTTGTACTAGTAGCATACCCAGTCACTACCACATCTCCCAGCAATGCCGGCGCGGTTATAAAAGTTAGAGAAATAGCTGCCCCCGCCTCTGCCAAAATCACTTTCTTCTCAACCTCACCATAGCCCACCGCAGAAGCTACCAACACCACTGAATCTTCCTGCCGGGGCAGCTTCAGCACAAACCTACCAACGCGGTCTGCTACACAGACGCTCTTTCTTCC
>CAZZZH010000032.1:20352-24699 GCA_964658445.1 Ilyomonas sp. | reverse complement strand
ATCCATAAGATTTTTTCGGAAAACCATAAGGTTTTTGAGAAAAACCAGATGGTTTTACCGGCTTGCCTACTACCGCAGAAAAAGGAGAGTAACCCGCCTTACAAGCGGTGATAATTATATCAATTACCGTTTTTGTTTATCCCTGGTAGCTTAGGAAGGCGAAGTGTAACGAAAAGAAAACTGGTAAAAAGTGGCGCCGTCAAGCTTTTGTACCGGACAATGGCACCCGAAAAAGTAACGGTGTAACCGCATAGCAGCCAAACGGACAAACTGAAAAACAACAAAAAAAGCAGCAATGGAGAAAGGCTCTTGAAGGGTTGATGAAAGAAAATCCAGGTAAACAAAAGGAATAGTACAAACAGGTTTTCCAGAAAGGTAAGCAGGTAAGTGATTCCTTTTATATCGGCTAAGTGCGGGCGCAAAAAAACAAGATCGATGGCGTAGGGAAAAAAAGTGGCGAACGATGTAAAGGTGGGTTGTAAAGAGGGCAATTCCACTTTGGAATCGCCCTGCAAAGCGTTGAACTCTGCCTGTTTGCCAATAAGGTATTGCGGAAAGTTGAGCATTGGCGAAAGGTGTGGTAAAAGAAAAAATAAGAGCAACCCGGTGGCATATATGCCAATAAAAAGAGGCATCGCGTAGCGCGGCTTTTTATTACCTACATAAAGCGCCGCCAAGGCTGGCAGCAGCAACAGCAAAATGACATTGCGCAGCGTAAATAGAAGCACAAAACAAAGCAGCATCAGCAGAGTCTGTTTCCATGAAAAACGGCGTTCTGTTATTTGCTGATAGAAGCCGTAAATACTAATCATTAACGAAGAAAAAAGCAACCCGTCTTTGTGAAGACCGCTGCACCAAAACAGAAAGGATGGCAGCAGAAATACAGGAAGAAGAAGCCACTCTTTTTTGTCTTTCCAAAAGGGTAGTACTAACTTATATAAAACCACCGGACCGAAGAAATAAATGAAATTGAAGACAAGAACATCTGTGTAATAATCGCGGTTGGTAACTACATTAACAACCGCCAGAAGCTTGATAAAAGCATTGTCTTTAAGATCGTTCCAGTAGGAAGAAACGCCGGAAAACAGGTTGCTGCTTTGCGTGTAAGACGAAGAGAATAAATCTTTGATAAACCCTGCGGGATCGCGCAGCAGCCAGGCGGTTTCTTTGAGGCTGTCGTTGTAAAACTGCCAGGTATCTGCCCTGGCTATGTAATTGGGCTGGGCAAGCAACCAGCCATAGGCAAAGCCTGCGGCTACTTTTACAAAAAATAAAATAATGAGCAGCGGCGGGTTAATGCCTGTCTTTTTGAAAAAAGAAATGCGGGTGATGAGCCACGCAAAAAGTAATAAGTAAAAACTGAAAATGAGGCTTTGCAAACCATTGGTTTTGGAAGCAAAATAATCTATTCTGATGGATGATAACAAGAACACGAATCAGGAGTTGTAACATTTGGAGGGAACCATCGTTCCATTTTAAAACAAATACCAATGAGAGCTTTATTATCAACGATTTTTATTGCCGTAAGCTTATGTTCTTTTGCCAGCGGCTGGCATACTGTAAAAGGCAATGGTGTATTGAAAACAGAAACCCGCGAAGCGGGCGATTATACCTCTCTTGCATCGGGCGGAATGATGAATGTAATAATTGCTTACAGCGACAGTAAAATGATCCGTTTGGAGGGTGAAGAGAATCTACTACCTTATATAGAAACGAAAGTAGAAAACCATATGTTGACCCTAAAAATAAAGCAAGGCTATACGCTGAAAACCAACCAGGCAATAAAGATATATGTAAGCATGACCACTATAAATGCGATTGCGCAAAGTGGCAGCGGAAGTATTAACGGCGAAGGTAACTTTAGCAACAACGACAATACTTCTATCGCTACTTCCGGCTCCGGTGCCGTTGATTTAAAGTTTGTTTCTTTTGGTTCCTTGTCTCTACGCATGTCGGGCAGTGGCAACATTACTCTATCGGGAAAAATAGATAATGATGTAGATGTGAAGCAAAGCGGCAGTGGCAATGCTAACCTTGACAACATTACCTGCAATAATGCAACAGTGCAGTTATCGGGAAGCGGTAATCTCCGCATTCATGTCGATAAAGCTTTGACAGCTCACATCAGTGGCAGCGGCAATGTTGTTTATTCCGGCGATGCTACGGTAGCCAGCAGAGTGAGTGGCAGCGGGAAAGTGAGGAAAGGATAAATTCTTTTCTAGTATGAATAACTAATTGTCAACTTTTAAAAGCTGCACATAGTAAGGACTTGAGATCTTTACTGTTAAAACAGAAAACAAAAGAAGCCAGCTCAACGCTGGCTTCTTTTGTTTTCTGAAAAAGTGAAGTTTAAGCTTCTGTTTTTTCTTCCTGCATCAGTTCAATATTTCTGTTGATGAAGTTGGTTAAATCGGTTCCTTTCAATAAGCCTTGCGATAGCAAAGCCATATCGGCTAAGGTGCGAATTTGTTTTTGCATTCTCGCTTCATCATTCTCTTTTAATAAAGTCTGATAGATTGGGTGATTGCCATTTACGGTAAGCGTCACCTCATCGGGCATGGTAGCATAGAAAGCTGTCATACCTCCGCCGCCCATGTTGGCCATATCTTTCATGCGGCGCATAAATTCGGGACGTGTAGCCACAACCGGCGCCGTATCGGTGCTTAAACCTTTTACTTCAACTGATACATGGAGCTGCGGAACTTCAAACGTGAAGAGGTCTTTCAGTTTTGTTTCTTCTTCTTTACTCAGCACACTTTCCGTTGCGTCCTGCTTATCTATCAGGTTGTCGACAATGTCTGAATCCACACGCACAAAGTGCATGTCGCTCCACTTCATTTCCATGTTATTAATGAAAGCCGCATCGATAAGGGTTTCCATCTTTACAACCAGATATCCTTTGCCTTTGGCTGCTTGCACATATGCATCCTGTTGTATCGGGTCGGTAGTGTATAAAACAACATATTTGCCCTCTTTGTTTTTCTGCAATGTTTCAGCAGCCATTTTATATTCTTCCAGTGTATAGAATTTGTTATCGGCTACATCCTGAAGAATTAAAAACTTAGTGGCTTTATCGAAAAACTTATCGTCCGTCATCATTCCATACTTCACGAACAGACCGAGGCTTTCCCATTTTTCTTCGAAGGAAGCGCGCTCGTTGCGGAAGATTTCGTCAAGCTTATCAGCTACTTTTTTGGTGATATGCGCATTGATTTTTTTTACATTCGGATCACCCTGAAGATAGCTGCGGCTCACGTTTAGCGGAATATCCGGGCTGTCTATCACGCCATGCAAGAGCATTAAAAATTCGGGAACAATATTCTTCACCTCGTCGGTAACGAACACCTGATTGCTGTAGAGCTGTATCTTGTCTTTTTGTATTTCGTAGCTCTGCTTGATTTTGGGGAAATACAGAATGCCGGTTAAGTTAAATGGATAGTCAACATTCAAATGAATCCAGAAGAGTGGCGTTTCTCCAAAGGGATATAGTTCCCGGTAGAAATTTTGATAATCTTCTGTTGTTAATTCGGAAGGTTTCTTTACCCAAATCGGGTGTGTGTTGTTAATGGGTTTCTTCTCTTCTTTGTCCTCATCTTCTTTATCTTCTGCTTTGTCAGCAATGTCAGTAAAATAAATGGGTACTGGCAAGAAGCGACAGAATTTTTCGAGGATACCCATAATGCGCGATGCCTCCAGAAACTCACTGCTGTCTTCATTGATGTGAAGAATAATTTTTGTGCCTCTGTCTTTTTTTTCTACTTCATACAATTCAAATTCAGGGCTGCCATCGCAACTCCAATAAACAGTTGGGGCATCTTCATTATAGCTTTGCGTTAATACTTCTACGCGGCTGCTTACCATAAATGCACTATAAAAGCCAAGTCCAAAATGCCCAATAATATTGGCGTCTTTATACTTATTTAAAAATTCTTCGGCGCCGCTGAAAGCAACCTGATTAAGATACTTATCAACTTCCTCTTTGCTCATTCCTACGCCGCGGTCGCTGATTGTAAGCGTTTTTTCCTTGGCATCCAGCACGACGTCAATACGCAGATCACCTAAATCGCCTTTTGCCTCGCCAATAGAAGAAAGCGTTTTCAGCTTTTGTGTAGCATCTACTGCATTACTTACAAGCTCCCTTAAAAAAATCTCATGATCGCTATAAAGAAACTTTTTAATGATTGGGAAGATGTTTTCCGTTTGAACTCTTATTTGTCCTTTTTGCATAAAACAATGATAGTTTATATTTTTAAAAGATAGGCTTTTAATCAACATGTGCTGTAAACAAAACCAGTACCAGAGCGGCTTTATCTGTCATGTTGGCAAAGTATGGATGCAAACTGTCTA
>CAZZZH010000032.1:0-20342 GCA_964658445.1 Ilyomonas sp. | reverse complement strand
CAGAAAGCCTCTACGTTTCCGTAGAGGCTTTCTGCATTTAGATGACTAATAGATTTATTTTTTCTGGTACTGAGGGCTTGGAGCCGGAACTGTGTTCGGACCTTCATCAGTTGTGCCTTCAAGGTCAACGACATTTGGATCGCCTTCCTGACCAGATACAAAGATGAAACGGCTTTCAGAAATACCCTGCTGATTCACCATGTACTGGATAACAGCATTTACTCTATCCCAGCTACGTTGTTGTTCGCGTTTGTTGGTAGCACCATGACCTGTTACTCTGATATGACAGTTTGGACTGCTTTGTATCTGCTGAGCAATAGAAGCTAGCGAGGCTTGTGCTGCTTTACTTAACGTGCTGGTGTTGCCTTTGAATTGAACGCTTGGTAAGCTACTAATATCGCAAGTTGTTTTCTGTATCATGCTTAAAGAATCACAACAAGTCGGAGGACATTTGCCGATACCATCTGCATCAACAGGGAAACATTTTTGTGGAGTAAGTAATTCCTTGTCTTTATAGTCAGGAACACCATCACCATCCGTATCTTTTGCTACACCATGTGAATCAACCGGAGCGCCTGCAGGCGTATTTGGTTCTTGGTCAAACTGGTCAGTTATACCATCACCATCTGCATCAGGCAATACAGGTGTTGGTATCTTCATGTGCTGAGGTGCATTCAGTTCATTGTAGGCAAAGTTTAACGGGTTCTGGAACCACAATGGCTGAGTACGTTTTGCTTTGTTACCAATATTGAAACCAAAAGTTACATCGCCTGAGATTAAGTTATCATTAGCAGGTGTTAAAGAACCATCGATTCCACGGTTATAACCATCTAAATAATCATCGCTGATGATGTAGTATTTAGCTTCCAAACCTAAGGATACGCCGGTTCCTAATTTGAACTCATAGCCACCACCTACGAAAGCGCTGTGGCGAAACTGCCATTTGCTTGGGCTGGCGTCATCAAAGTTCTGACTCCGGCCTCTTACGTTGGCATTTGTTTCATAGCTACCATCCAGCAGGTCTTTTATATCTTTCTGAATATCGGTACGTTTCTGCCCAAAATTGATGGTGCTAAAATTATAAGGTTGTCCATTTGAATTCAAGGCATCAATCTTCGTATGGTAAACAAAAGGTGTATAGCCAGCAGTGAAGTAAACGTTGCTCTTTGGGTTGCCATGATGGAAAAGAATATTTCCAAAAGAGAACATCATTTCTATCGAAGGAATTACCGCCTGCATTTTATAATTAGGTACCCATTGTAAGCTGCCATATTGCGCAGAAACTGTTCTAGGAAGATTTTCTAAAGAAGCTCCCTGTCTGTACTCGTATCCTTTTGCTTCGCCATATTCAACACCTGCTTTTACAGATACTGTATAGCCCAACGATTTTCTGATGTTAAGACCCGCATGCCAGCCAGGAAACTGAGCATTAGGCACATCAAACAGCGGCACTAAAACGCCACCGGTTACCCCAATCTGCCACATATCGCGGGGCTTAGCCGGATAAGGGTATTGGTTGTTTCTAAACTCATTGTACTGAGCCATATTCTTCGTAGAAACCTTTGAAGAATCGTCCCAATAAGATTTGGCATCATTCATCATGCTCATTGAACTGTCTTGTGCGAAGACACCGCGAGCCGCAAGAAGCAAGCTCAATAATACTGCATACTTTTTTACCATAGTTGGCGTGATTTAATTTTTTGTTTAGGCTACCTAAAAGTTAATCCTGGTAAAGACCTGTGATTCGCAGCAAAAGTAGATATTGATACTTAATTAGCAAATATTAATTCCTTCATTTGCTGCGTGTTAAATTTTTTTAAGTGAGATAGCAATTGCAATGCCAACGCTTTGAGAAAACCCTAACATTTTTGTTGCCTGCGGATAAAAGACAACTAGTTACCTGTAAAAGTTGCTTCCTTCTTTCTTCTTTTTTTATTTTACTGAAAATGTATACTGGTTTTAAATTTTATGTGTGACGTTTGCATTCCGGCATTGTGGGATGTGTAAACAATCTGTGGAAATTACTTCCACTTCTATTAAACACAGTGCATAAAAATTGAAAACAGAAGAGAAGATTATCCGGGTGTCGTTTACTCATGGAAAAAGCAAACAGAATAATTAGTCAGCAGCTTGCTGAGTTTGAGCAGTATTTCCGGGAGGCGGTAAAAAGCAAAGTACCACTGCTCGACAGGATTATGCAATACATTGTAAAGCGGAAAGGAAAGCAGCTTCGTCCCATGTTCGTATTGCTGAGTGCAAGGCTAGGTGGAGATATAAACACGGCTTCATTTCGAGCGGCGTCTTTAGTAGAACTGCTGCATACCGCCACATTGGTTCACGATGATGTAGTGGATGAATCTTTTGAACGGCGGGGATTTTTTTCTGTCAATGCATTATGGAAAAATAAAGTAGCGGTGCTGGTAGGCGATTATCTGTTATCGAAAGGCTTGTTGCTTTCTTTAGATAATAACGATTTCAGAGTACTGCAGCTTATGTCACGCGCAGTAAAAATGATGAGTGAAGGAGAGTTATTGCAGATGGAAAAAGCCCGAAACCTGAACATAGATGAAAGTGTTTACTACGATATCATCAATGGTAAGACAGCATCTTTATTAGCCTCGGCGTGTGCTGCTGGTGCAGCTACTACTTTTACCGACGACAACGACATTGAACAGATGAGGTTGTTTGGTGAACAAACGGGCATGGCCTTCCAGATAAAAGATGACCTATTCGATTACGGCAGCCAGCGTATTGGTAAACCTACGGGCAACGATATAAAAGAAAAAAAATTGACCTTGCCACTCATCTACACACTAAATAATGTAAATACGTCTCTTCGCCGTCAACTTATTAATATTGTAAAAAATAATAACCGCGACAAGCGCAAAGTGCAGTTTGTGATTGACACGGTGCAAAAAACAGGAGGTATCGAATACGCAACGGAAAAGATGTTTGCCTACCGAGATGAAGCCTTGCGTATCTTGTACCGCTTTCAGCCAGGCGAAGTAAGAGAAGCCCTGGAAGAATTAGTGAGATATACAACCGACCGTACATTCTGATGCAGAAGCGATGGAACATATTACCCATAGATAACGAAAAAACAGATCGTTTACAGAAGGCACTTAAAATAAGCCGTACACTCTGCGCTATACTTGCGCAGCGGGGCATCTCTACCTTTGAAGAAGCTAAAAATTACTTCCGTCCGCAACTATCTCACCTTCACGACCCGTGGCTGATGAAAGACATGCTAAAAGCTGTAAAGCGCATCCTTACTGCGTTTGAGGAGGGTGAAAAAATACTGGTGTATGGCGACTATGATGTTGATGGCACCACATCGGTTGCCAGTATGTATCAGTTTCTGAAGAGTATTTATCCAAACGTTGACTATTACATTCCGCATCGCTACAAAGAGGGCTATGGCATTTCGAAAGCCGGTATTGAGTATGCCAAAGAGAACTTTATTTCCTTAATTGTTTCACTCGATTGCGGTATAAAATCGGTTGAGTTAATTCAGTTTGCAAAGGAGCAGGATATTGATTTTGTTGTGTGCGATCATCACATGCCAGATGATGTTTTGCCCGATGCAATTGCCATTTTAAACCCCAAACAAAAAGATTGCAGCTACCCATTTAAAGAACTTTGCGGATGCGGTGTAGGTTTTAAATTAATGCAGGCAATAAGCGAAGAACTTGGCTTGGTGCCTGCCTCCTATCTGCAATACTTAGACCTAGTGGCTACGGCTATTGCGGCAGACATTGTTCCTATTAACGGTGAAAACCGCATCCTCGCTTTTCATGGTTTGCAGAAGATTAACAGCAGCCCCTGCATGGGCATTAAAGCCTTGCTGAAACTGGCGGGTATGCAACAGCATCTTCACATCAATAACTTGGTGTTTATTGTAGCGCCGCGCATTAATGCGGCGGGGCGTATGGACGATGCCAAGAAAGCAGTGCAGTTGTTTATTGAGCAGGACTATGATAAAGCGATGGAATTTGCCGAGGCTTTGCACGCCGATAATACCGACCGCAAAGAAGCCGATACTTCTATAACGGAAGAAGCCATCCACATGATAAAAAGCAATGAAGCACAGGTGCTGCGCAAAACCACCGTGGTGTTTCAGGACCACTGGCACAAAGGCGTGGTGGGCATTGTGGCTTCGCGGCTGGTGGAGAATTATTATCGCCCAACGGTGGTGCTGACCAAAAGTGGCAACGTGGTTTCGGGCAGCGCGCGCAGCGTAGCGGGGTTTAATTTATATGAAGCGATACATGCGTGCCGCGAGCACCTCATTGGCTACGGCGGGCACTTTGCGGCAGCCGGCATGACGATGCTGCCGGAGAATGTAGAGGCATTTCAAAACAAGTTTGAGGAGATTGTGGCTGCTACTATTACCGAGCATATGCTGACGCCGGAGATAGTAATTGATGCCGAGGTGAATTTTTCAGAATTGACCATTCCTTTTTACAATATCCTGCTGCAGATGGAGCCGTTTGGTCCACAGAATATGCGCCCTGTTTTTATTGCCCGCCATGTGTATGAAAGCGGTTATTCTAAAATTGTAAAAGAACAGCACCTCCGCTTCGTGGTAAAGCAAGCTAATGTGATACTTACTGGTATTGGATTTAGCATGGCAGATAAGTTTTACCTGCTTCAGCAGAATGTTCCGCTGGATATTGTATTTACCGTTGACCTGAATGAATGGAACGGTATGCGCAGCGTGCAGATGAAGGTGATAGATGTGATGCCTTCAGAAGTAGGGCATTGAAAGTTGTAGAAGGTTTTCTTCACGACAATTTTATTTCCCAAATTACTTTTAATTTCGAATTTCTATTAATAGTTTCCCAACTGCTGTTAGTGTTTCCCTGCCTTGGTCTAGAGCTTCCTTACTTGAAAGCTCTGAGAATCTTTGCGAGTAATTTGGGCCATTTGGTCATACATTTTGTCAATGGTGTTGGGGCTGTTATTGGTGATAACGGACATATAATCGTCTGTTGATTGGTTGTAATGATGTTTTAGCATTTAAGTATAAGTAATACTGTAAAAGCGTACAAGTTATTTTCAAAATAAGTAACTAGCGGCAAAAGGTTGAGTATCTATAGTTGCGAGTTAGGTTTTAAAAAAGGTTTTTTAGCATGAAGAAAAATCTTCCGCATCAACCAAGAACAACTAATAAAAACTGCTTCAGAATAATAAAAATAAAATACCATCTATAAAAGTATAGATGGTATTGAAATACTGCTCAACAGACTTGTTGAAATGAAAAAATTGCGAAACTAAATTAATTTATACGTTGCATAGTGGGGTAAGTGCCTGTATAGTAGAGGCCATTGTCTGATGTAACATCCTGCCAAGTGCCACCAGTCATGACGCCGGTATTGCTAAAGGTAAATTGTCCTTTTTGGTTAACAACGCTGGAATAGGCAAGGGTAGTAGCGGTAAAAGTTAGCGTATTTCCCGTTAAAGTCCATGTTCCTGTTTCGTATATGTAGTCCTGGTCTTGAGATGCGCTTTTTGATTTTAAGATTAAAGTGCCATCTGGATAAAATGCGAAACTGGTAAATAACTGCTGGTGGGAAACCTGATCGGTTAAATAAGTTCCTGTCCAAAGGCCTGCAACGGGATAAGTGGGTGTTGGACAGTTGTTAGGTAATTGTGCAAGTACTTTTTTGCAGCTTGTAATTTGAAACAATGTAAACGAAGCTGCGAGACAGGTAAATACGCACGAGATCATCAGGATTTTTTTCACTTGCTGATAGTTTTAGATTATTAAAAGAAATGATTAAATTAGTAAAAACGAAGTGTCATACAATTAGTGTTTGTAGCATGTGCCGAAAATAGGAAATTATATTAGAGTTTAACGTTTTGATTATTTATTTTTTGCTTTTACCTATTTGCAAACCGCTCGTAAATGCTTTCCAGCTTATGAATATTCTTCTTCAGATCGTGATGATCTAACACGTATTGCTTTGCGCCTTCACCCAACTGCCTGCGCTTTGTTTCATCATCAATAAGAGAAATAATTCGGTTTACATAATCATCCAAATCATTACAGGCATAACCGGTAATGTCATTATGAATTACGTCTCTATTGCCATCTACATTGCTTACTACACAAGGCACGCCCTGCAGCATGGCTTCCAGCAAAGCATACGACAAGCCTTCGAATATGGAAGGAAATAAAAACACATCAAGCTGCTGCAAAAAATGAATGGAGGTTTGCAGATCGCCGCGCTCCAGCAGGTGAAGATTCGACGCAATGTTGTATTCTTTTATCTTTTGTTGCACCGCATCCATCAGGTGGTCATGCTCGCCGATACCCAAGATATAGAAGTGAATACTCTTGCCTTTCTTTTGGATGACGGCATTTGCAATGTCAACAAATAGCAACGGGTTTTTTTGCGGAGTAAGGCGCGCAATGTCGCCCACTTTTATATCGCCTTGTAAGGTATGAAGCTGAGAAGTGTTTGTGTTGTACCAATAGTTATCTATCACCAACGAGTTAGGGATAACAAAGATGTTTTCTTTTTTATGTCCCAAATCGGTTACGCATCGTTCGGCTTCGCTTTCAGAGATAGCTAGAATTTTGTAAGTAAATTGTTTGGCAAATTTTTCCAACCCAAAAAATGCTTTTCTTTTAATACCGGTAAAAGAAAGATAAGATAAAGCGTGGGGTGTGTACAAAGATTTTTGCTTCGCTAACGAACAGGCAATTCTACCAATAAATCCGCCCTTCGCGCTATGCAGGTGCGCACAGGCAGCCTTCTCTTTTTTAATAACTTTTTGTAGCTGGAATATAGATTTAATATCTAACGCAGGATTCAAGCCCCGCGCCATTTTCAAACGAATAAAAGGCACATTATACTTAATGCAATAAGGCTCTAAATTCTCTGATATTGTACCTACAATCTTTAGTTCAAAGCGACTATGATCAATGGTACTGATTATTTGTTTCAGATAGGTTTCAACACCGCCAACCGATTGTGTGATATGTAGAACTTTTGTTCGCTGCATTTATAAGTTGGATTATAAATAAAATCGCCATAAAGTCACCAAAACACAAAGCTTATCAGTTCGTGTCTTTGTGCCTTTATGGCAAAATTTGTAAGGCAATTTATTGCTTAATATAAGACGAGAAATCTTTATGTTCTTTCTTATACAAATCGTCCATGGTAAGCGACTTGAAATATTCGTAGGTAATCTGCAAGCCCTCTTTTCTATCCACTTTCGGCTCCCAGCCCAGCAACTGTCTGGCCAATGTGATATCTGGCTGGCGCTGTTTTGGATCGTCTGTCGGCAATGGCTTGTAAATTATTTTTTGATTGGCTCCTGTCAGTTTTAAAATCTCTTCAGCAAACTGTCCAATCGTAATCTCAGATGGGTTGCCGATGTTTACCGGCGCTGCATAATTACTATGCAATAACCGATAAATGCCTTCTACCAAGTCATCAACATAACAAAAAGAACGAGTTTGAGAACCATCGCCAAACACAGTTAAGTCTTCGCCACGCAAAGCCTGACCAATGAACGCTGGTAATACACGACCATCATTCAAACGCATGCGTGGTCCGTAAGTATTAAAGATGCGGATGATGCGCGTTTCCAAACCATGGTAAGTGTGGTACGCCATGGTAATAGCCTCCTGGTAACGCTTCGCTTCGTCATATACACCACGCGGACCAACCGGATTTACATTGCCCCAATAACTTTCTTTTTGCGGATGCACACTTGGATCGCCATAAACCTCAGATGTAGATGCCACAAGAATTCTGGCGCCTTTATCTTTTGCTAAGCCTAACAAATTATGTGTACCATGTGCGCCGACTTTTAAAGTTTGGATCGGTATTTTTAAATAATCAATCGGGCTAGCAGGAGAAGCAAAGTGAAGAATGTAATCGAGCTTGCCGGAGACGTGTACAAACTTGGTAATATCATGATGATAAAACTCAAAATCGGACGATGGAAACAAGTGCTCAATGTTTTGCAGGTTGCCTGTAATCAGGTTGTCCATGCCAATCACATGGTAACCTTCAGCCAAAAACCTGTCGCACAAATGCGATCCTAAAAAACCAGCAGCTCCTGTTATTAAAATCCGTTTTTTCATTCGTTGTTTTTATAAATGATTAGCTTGAGTATAACATAGATGAACACAAAATAAATAACGTTTGTGTTCATCTTAATGCCTTACACCGCTTACAACGGTGTAAGGCATTAAGATGTTTTATCGCAATGTTGTTACCGTTTCACCGTAATTCTTAATACCGTTTGCATACCTTCCAATGCCAAAATATTCAAAACCATGCTGCTTAATTTCATCAGCTGTATAAATATTTCTGCCATCGAATATTACATGTCCTTTCATATTGCTCTTGATCGCATCCCAGTTTGGCAAACGGAACTCCGGCCATTCTGTAATTAATAATAATGCATCAGCGCCTATAGTAGCTTCTTCGGCTTCTTCAACAAAAGTAATCTTATCACCAATCATATGTTTAGCTTCCGGCATAGACACGGGATCGTATGCTTTTACTTGTGCGCCAGCTTCCAACAACATATCGATGATTACTAAAGACGGTGCTTCGCGCATGTCGTCAGTTTTTGGCTTGAACGAAAGTCCCCACATAGCGAAGGTTTTACCTGCCAGCTCACCGTTGTAATAATTCTTTATTTTAGTAACGATTACTTTCTTCTGGTCTTCGTTTACTTCTTCTACTGCGTTTAAAATGCGCAAATCATATCCATTCTTTTCGCCGGTTTTAATTAATGCTTTTACATCTTTTGGAAAGCAAGAACCGCCATAACCAATTCCTGGATAAATAAAGCGATTGCCAATACGTAAATCACTACCAATTCCTTTGCGAACGTGGTTTACATTCGCACCGACCAGTTCGCACAGGTTGGCAATATCATTCATGAAAGAGATCTTGGTCGCCAGCATTGCATTAGCTGCATACTTCGTCATTTCTGCCGACGGCACATCCATAAACAATATAGGATGACCATTTAACAGGAACGGATTGTACATCTGCTGCAATACGTTTCTGGCGCGATCTGATTCAACACCAATTACAATACGATCCGGCTTCAGGAAATCATCTACTGCGGCACCTTCTTTTAAAAATTCAGGATTAGAAGCTACATCATATTCAATTTCTTCATCGCGGCTCTTCAAAGCTGCAGCTATAGAGGCATTTACTTTAGAAGCAGTACCCACAGGCACCGTGCTTTTGGTAACCACAACCAGATAATCGGTCATGTGCTTACCAATGGTATCTGCAACCTGTAGTACATACTTTAAATCGGCACTACCATCTTCGCCGGGAGGCGTTCCTACGGCAATAAAAGCTACTTGTGCACCGCGGATAGAATCAGCTAAATCTGTACTGAAATGCAGTTTGCCTTTTTTATAGTTGCGTTTTACAATGTCTTCCAGTCCTGGTTCGTAAATCGGAAGAATTCCTTTTTTCAGGTTATCAATTTTTGGCTGGTTCACATCTATGCAAACCACTTCGATGCCCACTTCAGACAGGCATGCGCCGGTTACCAAACCTACATAACCGGTACCTACTACTACTATTTTCATATTCTTTTTTGTTTACAGCTTGTTTAGCTTATTTACGAATGAACGAGATATTGTTTTGGTAATAACAGATCGTAAATCAAAACTGATCTTGGTTAACTGTCACTTTACAAAAGGCTTTTAATTTACGGGGTAAAAATATTTCAGAATTTTTAAACAGGTCGCTTAAAATAAGCTTATAATGGCTTAAAATATAGATCATCATATTTAATCGCGCAGTTCTTCATGCTATACGATTTTTCAAACAAAGCCTTGCCATTGCTTCTTTTTAATTTTAGCTCTTCTGCGGTCGCTTTTATAAAGGTCTGCAACGCAGCCGTAAAACTGTCTTCCGATACATCTGTTGATAAAAAGCCAACATCAATTGTCACTACATCTTTTAAGCCGCCAACCGGTGTACACACTGGCGTTGCACCTGCCGAGATAGCTTCCAGTAAAGCAATGGGTAAGCCTTCGAAAGTAGAGGACAGTACAAAGGCATCGGCATTCAATAAGTAGTCGGCTACGTTGTTTACTTTGCCAATAAAGAAAACATTATCCGGCTTCAGGCTAATCAACTCGTCGTATACCTTTTTATCATCCGCAACATAATCGCCGATGATTAATGCGATGACATTCTCACTTTCCAGGCGCTTCATGGCGCGCAATAGTAACTGCTGATTTTTTTGCGCAGTAATGCGGGCTACATTCACCAGTACTTTGGTGTTGCTGTCTTTTTTTAAAGCAGCGATGTGTTGCTTTGTTTCATCAAACTTATCTGTTGGCTTTATTGGGTCAGAGCCGTTTTGTATCAGCGTTTTTATGGGTTCGCCATATTCCTCTATGGCGCCTTTGTGCACCTCTTCCGAGATGCTTACCGGAATAATAATGTCGTGGCTGAAAAAATATTTAAACGCCTGCCGGCCCAGCCAGGGGCTATCTTCTTTTACAAGGTTATGAAAGGTATGAATCTTTCTAAATGCCTGCTTCATTTTTAGATATCCGAGAAAACAATAATAGCCTGCATGAAGATGCGTATGCACCACATCAGGCTGTACTTTTTTCATTGTTTTCCATAGCTTGACAAACATAGTGGGATCAAGAGCCGGACGCTTACCAAGCGTGATGAGCTTTACTCTTTTGTCTAATAAAGAAAGCGGTAAATGTTTGTTGGGCTTGTGATGATACATGGTTACGAGCGTTACTTCATAACCTTCTTTCTGCACCAGTTCATTGCAAAGCTGAATACAGAATACCTGCGCTCCGCCCCATCCCAAAGCAGGCAGCACCTGCATAATCTTACGCATGAGAGGAAGAGGATTGCGCTGGCTCTTTACTGGATGAATGAGCAAACCATTTATCGTAAAACGATGTTTGCAGCAGTGCATCTAATTCTTTCGTGTCTTCTGCAAAGCATGTCCGCAGATATTCTTTTATGTCGGATGTGTCTTTATCTGCCATGCCTTTATCAACAGTTGCGCCTGCACCTTTGCCGGTGTTCATTTCAAACAATTTTGCTTTCAGCTTTTTTCGTTTGGTTACTGGCATCCAGGGGTTTACAAAATATTTAATGAGGAAACGCTTGAGTTTGCTTTGCCCGATAATGCCCTTTTGAAGAGATGCGCTTTTAGTGGTGCCGGTAACATTTTTGGGTGTTAAATCCGGCTCGAAAGAAGCATCGATTTGTAAGAAAGAAAATATTTTATTTAGTAAAAACGAAGGCTGCTTTAGCTCTTCATAATCAAGCACCAGAAGTTGTTCTTTCCTGAAATATTTCAGGCAGTTTTTTATCTGCTTTGCATACATGCCATGCTCGATGTAAGTGAAGTCGTTGTTCTCTTTAGAAAATGGAAGTTCGGTCTTTGGTTTATACATTAAGGCTTCGTGAACAGAACGCTTTTCGCGAAGCATTTTGGTAAAATAAGAATAGGCTGAAAACGAACGCTGCACCGGGTTTCGCAATATCACGATCAGTTTTGCGCCAGGTGCGCGCTGCGCAATCTGCAGCAGCATCGATTCATAAAAAACATAGTTTACTGCACTCTGCAAAACAATGGGTTCATTCTTATACGCAACAGGTTCTTGCTTTAGCCTTTCTTCTATTTCTGCAAACGATTTATAGCGCGCGAAAAGATGAACGTCTTTTAAAGTCTCGTAGCAATAAATGCTTGGATGCTGGCTTAACCAATCATCCAACGTAGTGGTACCGGCTTTTTGAACACCGATAATAAATGTGTTGGGAAATGGCGCTTGTTGCATAAGTTATAGCTATGAGGTTTGAGCCATTAGGTATGAGTATGAGTTTAAACGAAAGATGCAATTTTAATTAGCCAGATTTGAATCTCCTGCCACACACCTTTTATTCCACAATCATCCCTGCTGCTACTGTTTCATTGGTGCTTTCATCCACCAGAATCAGCGAGCCTGTAAAGCGGTTCTTACGGTACGGATCATAAGCTATCGGTTTTGTAGTTCTGAGCTTTATACGTGCAATATCATTCATACCGATATTCTTATCGTCTTCCATACGATGAAGTGTATTGATGTCCATTTTATACACAATTTCTTTCATCATACTTCTTACTTCACTGGTTGATTGCCGCAAATAATATTTCGCGCCCGGCTGTGGTTTTTTGCCGTTGAGCCAGCAGATCATCACATCCAGGTCCTGACTTACCGAAGGCTGGTTATTTTCTTTTACAATCATATCGCCACGGCTAATGTCTATATCATCTTCTAGTGTAATAGAAACCGACATGGGCGCATAAGCCTCTTTTAAGGTTTCACCATATACATCTACGCTTTTTATGGTGGATGTTAAGCCAGAAGGCAATACCGTAATGGCATCGCCGGGGCGAAAAATACCGCCGGCAATACGACCTGCATAACCGCGATAATCATGATGCTCGGTTGAGTGCGGACGAATAATGGTTTGTACAGGAAAACGCGCATCAATGTGATTATAATCGCTCCCAATGTGTATTGTTTCCAGCTCGTGCAGCAGCGTAGCGCCATGATACCATTTCGTGTGTTCCGAATGGTTTACCACGTTGTCTCCGTTCAAGGCAGAGATTGGGATGTAACGGATGTCGTTGATGTCGAGCTTGCTTGCAAATTCGGTATATTCTTCTACAATTTTATTAAATACATCTTCACTGTAATCTACCAGGTCCATCTTGTTTACGCAGACAATCACGTGTGGCAATTGAAGCAGTGATGCGATGTAGGAATGACGGCAGGTTTGCTCAACAATTCCTTTTCTTGCATCAATTAGAATCAGTGCAAGGTTAGCAGTAGAAGCGCCCGTCACCATGTTTCTTGTGTACTGAATATGACCCGGCGTATCAGCAATAATAAACTTGCGTTTAGGAGTTGCAAAATAGCGGTAGGCTACGTCTATCGTGATGCCTTGTTCTCTTTCAGAACGGAGACCATCGGTCAATAAAGAAAGATCAACATGCTCTAAACCCTTACGCTCACTGCTTTTTTTAATCGCATCCATCTGGTCTTCAAAAATAGATTTGCTATCATAAAGCAAACGACCAATCAATGTGCTTTTGCCATCATCTACGCTGCCAGCGGTAGTAAAGCGGAGAAGCTCTCTTGTAATAAATGCCATGTACTTATTTTTAATTAGGTTATGATTAATGGTTAATTGAAAGAATATATCAGATGTTCAATTAACCATTAATCATTAAAAATTATCCTTAAAAATATCCCTGTTTTTTTCTGTCTTCCATCGCGTTGTCGCTACGCTTGTCATCGCCACGGTTGCCTCGCTCGGTGCTGCGGGTGGAAGCTACTTCCATTACGATTTTTTCCAGCGTATCGGCATCCGATTCTATGCCACCGGTGATAGTAATATCGCCCAGCGTGCGAAAGCGCATGTATTTGCGTTCGATGGTTTCGCCATCGCGCAGCGATAAAAATTCAGACACCGGAAGCCAGGTGTTATCGCGGTAAACAGCCTCGCGGTGGTGTGCAAAATAGAGTGAAGGAATCGGGATATTTTCTGCCAAAATATAGTTCCACACATCCATCTCCGTCCAGTTACTAATGGGGAATACACGGAAGTGTTCACCCTGGTTTTTACGTCCGTTAAAGATGTTCCAAAGCTCAGGTCGCTGGTTCTTCGGGTCCCATTGTCCAAAGTCATCGCGGTGCGAAAAGAAACGTTCCTTTGCCCGCGCTTTTTCTTCGTCTCTTCTTGCGCCACCAATAGCAGCATCTATTTTATATTGCTCAATGGTATCAAGCAGTGTAACGGTTTGCAACGCATTGCGGCTGGCATTCATGCCCGTCTCTTCTTTTGCCCGACCTTTATCAATCGATTCCTGCACGCTTCCAACAATCAGTTGCACACCCAATTCAATCACCAGATTATCTCTGAATTCCATCGTTTCGGGAAAGTTGTGACCAGTATCAATGTGTATCAACGGCAACGGAATTTTAGCAGGCGAAAATGCCTTCTTTGCCAAATGCGTTATTACAATGGAATCTTTACCGCCGCTGAATAAAATAGCCGGGCGGTCAAACTGAGCAACCACTTCACGAATCACAAAAATGGCTTCCGCCTCCAGTTCCTGCAAGTGATTGAGATAATATTTATGCATGTATCAGTTGATTTTAATTTTTGGTAAAACCGTGTCCAGAACCAGCTTTGCACTATCGCTTAGTTCCAATTGATCGGTATGAATATGAACATCAGGATGCTCAGGTCTTTCAAAAGGAGAGGAGATGCCGGTGAAGTTACTGATTTCGCCCGCGCGGGCTTTTTTATACAAACCTTTTACGTCGCGCTGCTCGCATACTTCTATCGGCGCATCTACAAAAATTTCTATAAAAGTATCGCCCATCAAGTCGCGCAACAGTTGACGGTCTTTTAAAAAAGGAGATACAAAAGCAGCCAGTACAATGATGCCTGCATCAGTCAGTAATTTGGCAACCTCACCGATGCGACGTATGTTTTCTATCCTTCCTTCCTCGGTAAAATTGAGGTCTTTATTCAAGCCCTTTCTAATGTTATCTCCATCGAGAATGTAGGTACGAAAACCTGCGTTGTACAACTCCTGCTCCACCACGTTTGCTACAGTACTTTTGCCCGAACCAGACAAGCCTGTAAACCACAAGCAGGCAGAACGATGACCATTTCTTAATTCACGTTCTTCTCTTCCTATTTTGTAGTCGTGCGCTATGATGTGCAGCTTCTCTTCCATTCGTATCGCAGGCTCAAATACTCGTTGTAAAAATGGTATTGGTTAAATGAATTTGCTATGATATTACGATTCTATCCTCTCTACCACGAACCACGGGTTCAGCAGGTTTTCCTTATTGTATTCCAGTTCCGTATTCGTTTTGAAATTATACACTTCGCAACCGGCAAATTTTGCCACAGCATGACCTGCAGCCGTGTCCCATTCCATCGTGGGTGCCAGGCGCGGATAGACTTGTGCTTTTCCTTCGGCTACCAGGCAAAGCTTTAGCGAGCTGCCTGCGCTGATCATGTTCACATCGCCGTGTTTCTTTCTTTTTGCCTCAATGAATTCTTCCGTTTCCGGCGTGTTGTGAGAGCGGCTGGCTACCACTGTATAAACATCGGTAGTTGTTTGCAAAGGCATTTGCAAAGCCTGCTTTTCCAACGCCTCTACATTATTCTTATTGCCATTGTTCACTTCGATAGAATAACTGCCAGCACTGTAGCCAAAATACAGCAAGCCCGTAACCGGCACATATACTACACCCAGCACCGGTGTACCGTTTTTTATCAGGGCAATGTTCACCGTAAACTCTCCATTCTTTTTGATGAACTCTTTAGTGCCATCCAGCGGATCGACCAGCCAGAACTCGCTCCAGTCTTTGCGTTCATCATACGGAATCATTTTGCCTTCTTCACTTAACAGCGGCAAATCTGTAGGCTGTAAGATGTCTTTAATTATTTCGTGGGCGCGGCGGTCGGCTTCAGTAAGCGGTGAATTGTCTTCTTTGGTGTAAACCGAAAAATCCTGGTTGTAAACATCCAGTATTTGTTCGCCACCTTCTATTGCTGCATGTATAGCTACAGGCAAATATTCTTTCATCAATAGTAGTTAGGTTGCATTTTTTGAGATGGCGGCAAGATACAGAATTTGAGGCAAAGATGAAACAGAATATCTGTTGGGATGGTAGACTTATTCAAAATTTAATCTGCTACTATGTGCAATTCTTTGTTTGCTTTTACGAAAAATAAATCAACAGCAGCAAATCGAAACCGGCTTTTTATTGTTTTCTCATTCTATAACAGATAGCTTTGCCCGGGCAATACAGGCTACATTTTTTATGAATACATACAGTCAGTTGCGGGCAATGCTTGCCATTGCAAAGGGAAGTTTGCGGGCAATATTCCGAAGCCCTTCCACCGTGGTTTTCAGCTTAGGCTTTCCTATTATTTTTATTCTGGTGTTTGGGTCAATTGGCGATAATGGCTTCTCGATGAATGTTGGCTTCAGCAAAAGCAGCGATACAACTAACTTGGTTTATAACAGCTTGAAAAACATCAAAGGCATAACCATTTACAACCAGCTTAGCGATAGCATGCTAAATGAGAATCTGAAAAGCGCGGCCATAACAGCTATCGTTGATATTAAAAAGCAGAGCAACGGAACTTACAACATTGCTTTAAAAAGCTCTGACATTGTGAAGCCGCAGGATTTACAGATTTTACAAGCCATCCTCAACTCGGTTGTAATCAGAACAGATACAGGGTATCATCAAATTCACATGAACCCGCAGGTAGAATATGTAAAAGGTAGGGAGTTTAGAGAGATAGACAGAATATTGCCCGGCATGTTGGGCTTTTCTTTGTTGGGAACTGGCGTATTCAGCGTAGCTTTTTTGTTTTTTAATTTAAGGAATCAGCTTGTGCTGAAGCGCTTCTTCGCCACGCCGGTGAAAAAGAGAACCATCATTTTTGGCGAAGGCATCAGCCGCATTTTATTCCAGTTGCTGGCTGTTGTTATCATCATGCTGTTTGGCTATTTCTTTTTCAACTTTACTTTTATAAATGGCGCAGTTACGTTTGTCAATATGCTACTGCTGTCGTTTCTTGCCTGCGTTATTTTTATGGGCTTTGGTTTTGTGGTCAGCGGCATTGCCAGTACCGACAGTGTTATCCCGGTTTATTCTAACATCTTCGTATTTCCGCAGTTTTTATTATCTGGCACTTTCTTTTCCACATCTGTATTTCCCGATTGGCTGCAAAAGATCTGCAACTACCTTCCACTTACTTGTTTTAATAATGCCATGCAGAAAGTTTCTTATCAGGGGCTTGGTTTACTAAGCACCTGGAAAGATGTAAGCATCCTTGTCGTTTGGGGCGTGGTGATCTATGCCATAGCTGTAAAAGCATTTAAGTGGGAATAAGGCGGCAATGACAGATGATTGCCCGCGATAATTTCAAAAAGTAAAGGTTAAGACACCTAAACGCATCAGTCGAACGCCAGCGTCATCGTTTTATTTTGCCATACAGCCTTACCGTTTGCCTTTAATAAAAGAGACCAGCTTGTCAAAGTTGTTTTGTTTTTATTTTTACAAAGCATGAAAGAAAAATTATCACCCTACTGGGTATGCCAGGCAGGCTGGGGAGCGTTTGGCGTAGTGTATGCCTTTCTGTACATTACCTTCAACACAGAAGCCACGCCCTACTTCTTCTCGGTGCTTTTTTTGTTTATGCTGGAAGGCTTTGTGATCAGCCATTTAATGCGCACCGTTATCCGCAACTATCACCTGCTCGATCAGCCATTGACCAAGCAGATCATTTCCATGCTCACCATTACTATCCTCTTTTCTTTTTTATATGCTATTGTAGATAGTCTTCTGGTTATTGCATTTAAGATAGACGACCCCGGCATTAAAGACTATTCATTCCTGCGCAGGATTATGCGTATTGTATTAACGCCATTCCTATTCCTTTGCATCTGGAATCTCATCTACTTCAGCTATCATTATATTATTAAAAGCCGCAGAGATGAGCTTGATAAAATACGCCTGGAAAGCTTGGTAAAAGAACTGGAATTAAAAACCATTAAAGCGCACATCAATCCTCATTTTATTTTTAATGCACTTAACAGCATCCGTGCTTTGGTAGATGAAGATCCGCAGCGTGCCCGCACTGCCATTACCGAACTAAGTAACATCTTGCGTAGCAGCATGTATGCTGAAAAAGTAGAAACAACGCCATTAAAGAAAGAACTGAGTATTGTAAAAGATTATCTCGCTTTAGAGCACATCCGCTTCGAAGACCGGCTGCAGATAGAATACGATATCGACGAAGAAACATTAGACCTTCCTGTGCCGCCCATGATGTTGCAGACCTTAGTAGAGAATGCCATCAAACACGGCATCAGCAAGCAAAAGGAAGGTGGTGTTATCAAAGTGAAATCAGATTTTATTAATGGTCGCCACGAACTTGTGGTACAAAACACCGGTAAGCTGAAAGGCAATATTGGCAACGATGGATTTGGTATTAGCGGCACTATAAACCGACTACAGTTGTTGTTTGGCTCAAAAGCTTTTTTCAATATTCAGGATACGGATGATAACCTTGTAGAAGCAAAAATAATATTGCCCGTCGGGCAAATGGTAAATGAAGAAATAAAGTTGTAATTATCGATACCAACGTTTTTTGTAAAAGAAAGAAATCATACTAACGAATACAAAATATACCAACATGGCCATCAAAGCAATTATTATAGACGATGAACGGCTCGCCCGCAACGAGCTGAAAAAACTGCTTCACGATCATTCGGAAATTGAAGTGATAGACGAAGCTGCCAACGTAGATGAAGGCGTTGAGAAGATAGAACTTCAAAACCCGGATCTTATTTTTCTCGATATTCAAATGCCCGGGAAGACTGGCTTTCAGCTATTGGAAGAGCTGGAGCGTGCGCCGCATGTTGTTTTCACCACAGCGTACGACGAGTATGCGTTGAAAGCTTTTGAAGTGAATGCGCTGGATTATTTGCTAAAACCCATTGAACCCAAACGCCTGACCGACGCCATACAAAAAGTGCAGTACGAAATCACGAAGGAAGCGGCTGATGCCAACGGCACTTTTTCGCGCGGGCCGCTTACCGATCTCGACCAGGTGTTTGTAAAGGATGGTGAGCGCTGCTGGTTTGTAAAGCTTGGCGAAATCCGTTTGTTTGAAAGCGTAGGCAACTACGCAAAAGTTTTCTTTGCTACTAATAAACCGCTTATTTTAAAATCACTTAATGCTCTCGAAGAACGTTTGGATCCGCGCACTTTTTTCCGCGCCAACCGCAAGCACATTATTAATTTAAGATGGATAGAAAAGATAGAACCTTACTTCAACGGAGGTTTATTGGTAGAGCTGAAGGGCGGCGAAAAGATTGAAGTAAGCCGTCGGCAAACGGTGAAGTTTAAAGAAATGATGAGCTTGTAAATGGTGAGAAGTGAATGGGAAGGATCAGAAATTAGATAAGCGTAGTTCCGTTCATCTCCTCCACTCCAATTTCACACATCAACACTCATTTTTCACAACTCACTTCTGACCTTTCACCTTTTACTTGCTTATTTTTGCAACGCAAAAGGAAACACAATGAAGAAGTGGCTGATGATAATTTTGATAAGTTTCGCGATGATAAACATCACATATGCACAATGCTCTATCTGCACCAAAACCGCATCGCAAATGGGCGAAACGCCGGGCAAAGGTTTAAATGCGGGCATTCTGTACCTGATGGCAGCGCCGCTTAGTATTGCCGGTTTTATCGGTTATAAATGGTGGCAAAAAGAAAAGAATATTCACGAGAATTAAATTATAAAACAGATTAGTAAGGCTGATGAATCATTCATCAGCCTTTTGCTTTCAGCCACTGCCAGTAGAATTTTCAATCTTTTATCTCGATACGATTTCTTCTCTATTTTTAACCTATGCGAAAGCTGTTACAAAACTGGTTCCGGCAGCCTGTCATTCGCCTGGCAAATAGGTTTTCTTCCCGTCCCGATAAGCAACGCGTGTTTAGCGCCTTAACGGCTTTGCACAACGAAATTTCGGCGGGTAATATCAAGAAAGGTGTCATCGTAAATTTCAATTTAGCTACAGATAAATTCGTTGTTCTCTCCGACCAACATAAAGGCGCGAAAAACGGCTTTGATGATTTCGCTTCCAACGAAAAAAACTACCTCGCCGCGCTGGATTATTATTATCAGAATAAATATTTCTACATCAACCTTGGTGACAGCGAAGAGCTTTGGGAAAACCTGTTGCCACCAGTAAAAAAGAATAATGTTCCTTCTTTTGAGAAAGAGAAATTGTTTTTACAGGAAAATAAATTCATCAAAATATTTGGCAACCACGATCTCTATTGGGGTAACGATTTTATAACCGCACCGTCCGAATTAAAAAGCATTTACGGGCAGGAAGTGAAGATTTACGAAGGTGTGATACTGCAAACTACCATTGGCGAAAAGCCGTTCCAAATCTATTTAACGCATGGCCACCAAGGCGATTTGCAAAGTGATGGCAACTGGTTCAGTAAATGGTTTGTGTCTGATGTATGGGCGCCCTTTCAATCGTACCTGCGCATCAATCCTAATACACCCTCTACCAACAACCAGCTAAAAACAGATCATAACCGCATTATGTATGAGTGGAGTTCGCGGCAGCAAAATATAGTGTTAATAACAGGCCATACGCACCAGCCTGTTTTTAAATCATTTACTGAAATAGAGATATTGTACAGGCGTTTAGAAACTGCTAAAAAAGTAAATGACGAACAAGCTATAA
>CAZZZH010000031.1:21075-24764 GCA_964658445.1 Ilyomonas sp. | reverse complement strand
CGACAGAACGCGGCTTGTGTATGATTTGTTCTGTGCAGAGTCAACTACCACATGGGATGAAGCGTGGTACTTATTAAAAAATTTTAGCCCGAAATATTTTAAAGAGAAGTATCAGAACTACCAGCATACCGACAACCGCGAGAACATACAACGCTATTTTAAATTGTTTGAAGCGCAGTTTAAAATGGAAGATGGCGACGAAGGCGATGCACGCAAAGACCTGGACTGGATGGTGAAAACGACATTGCTTGATACGGCGAATGAGAAGCTGTTTTTAGGTCGATTGTACGAAGACCTCAGCAAGGTTTACAAGAAAGAAGATGAAGATAGTTACAATGGTTACTGCAACTCGCTGATGAGTGTTTATCCTCAATTGGTGCCTTATTCGGGACTGTCGGTTTCCATGCAGTTATCGGTAGCGGGCGATGATGATAATGATGTAACCAGCCAAGTGATAAGAGATGTAAGACGCTGTAGTATACACTTTACCAATAACGCAGCCGGAGTGCCTTCAGCTTCAATATCGTTTATAAAAAAAGGTGATAAATATCAGGCGCTTATCAATGTAAAAGATGAGAACGGAAAGCCATTGGTGTCTGACGAAAAACTCGTATTTAAAAATGCAGATGGCGTAGGGGCAGAAGTGGCTTTACGGTTATTTGGCAAAGGCGGCGGTATTGTTTATGAACCCAGAACCGACTCATAAGTTTTCAAGCGATAAAAGCTTCAAACATTAATTATTCCGAATCAGGCATTTCTTTAATTTCAACACCAGGTGCTTGGCACGGCTTGCCAAATTCGCGTTCTCTTAGTTTTTTATTGTTGATAATTTTATAGAATTCATCAAGGTAAGCTAGTGTTTGCTTTATGTATTTGGGTTGCAATAAAACGCAGCTGGTATAAGCTTTATATATAGCTTCTTTCTTCTCGTTATATGTTTTTATCGTTTCATCAAAATCCTTGTACGGAAGGCAACAACCTCTGTACAATCTTTCCTGCACGGAAGTTAAGCCAAGTTCTTCGGCAGGCTTTGCATAAGGTGCCTGAACAATGCCGGCATGATCAAAATCGTAAGGAACCGTACAAGGTATTTCTGTCGAGTCGGTAGTTATCAAACGGATGTTGTGGAGGTAAGGGATTGACCAATCGGTATTGCCAATCATGTATTCAAACAAAGTCATTATAACATAGGGTTCATGCTGTGTAGCTTGTGGGGTAACCATTTTTCGTTTAACCAAAATGCAGTTGTTGCGTTGCGCCATCTGAGTTTCATCTTCTATCAAAATGCCATAATGTGTTTCTTCTTTAAGGTGGGCAGATGAATCAACATAATCCATTTTAATTAACCTTGCCCGAAAGCTAAAAGGCGTAAGCAGGTTGTAAATCTTGTACACCATCCACTCGTGTATCACACACTCATCGCCCTGGCACTGCGTTACCAATTTCAGGTTTTGTTGATCTTTGAACAAGTCTGATTCTCGTTTTGAATGCTTGTAAAAATGCAGCAACAACGGTGGAAAATTGCATACGGTTTTATCTCTTCTGAAGTTACCTCTAACTTTTATTTTTATAGGTAAAACCATGTCTTTACCCATCTCTGTTTTATATGCAAATTTTGCCTCATGGTACACTGGGTTAGCGCCGCGGTCTTTCTGGATTGTTTTGAAATTAGCATATAGCTTGGCCTGCAATATAGTTGTATCGGTAAACAGACTTTTATCAGCGCCGGCGCTGTCTGATTGCGATAAGAGAGTAGAAACCGGCAATATAAGAACCGTAAATAAGATGGTTAGTTTCAGCAGTTTCAATCAAACAATTTGAAAGGAAAATTAATACAATCGTTCGAAAAGCGCATCGATTTTGCGATGAATTTGCTGTAGTGAGTGCTTGTTTTTTAAGAAAAATATACATCACATACCAGGAAGTTTGATACCACTACTTTTTAAATCGTCCAATAGTTGCTGCTGAATCTTCATTTTATCATCATGAAAACCGTGCGCTGCAATCCATACATTCACTGTAATGATAAAGCCGTCGTTTTCGATAGAGCTAATACCCACACGGCTTTGCGGTGTTTTTAATATAGAGCCTACTGAAGCAATAGATTGTTTTAAAATGTCTTCGATCGCTTTGTAATCTGCATTGAAAGGAAACTTAAAATCAACATCCAACCGGCGGTTACCTTCACGGCTGATATTAATGATAACTTCATTAGACAACTTGCTGTTGGGTATAATAACCGTGCGATTATCATAAGTAGTAACCACGGTGTAAAATATTTCGATCGATTCTACAATGCCTTCCTGGCCTTGTGCGATAATACTGTCGCCAACCCGGTAAGGCTTTAGTAGAAGAATTAGAATTCCACTTGTAAAATTTTGCAACGTACCTGATAAAGCCAAACCTGTAGCCACACCAACAGCCGCCAGAAGACTTGCAAATAAAGTAAGCCGGATATTTAATTCCTGCATTATAGCAAGTACCAGCATCACCTGCATGGCTACTTCGATAAGGCTAATGAGAAACGGCTTCAAAGACGCATCTACCTTGCGTTTGTCGAAAAATTTGTGCAGCCGTTTATTTAAAACTCTTATTAGCCATGAGCCTATTACGGCAATAAGGATAGCGATGAGAATATTAGGACCGAACGTGAGTATCCAGTTATAAGCTTTGTCGTAAAACTGCCCGAAGCTGAACTTCCGTATCGTTATCATTGCTGTGTTTTTCGTAAAAATAGTGCCATCCTTTTTTGCTACATATAAGAACAAAAAGAGATTGCAAACATATCACTAAAACGAAGTTAAACGCTTGTTTAATTTCAAACATTTGTTTAATTTTGGCTGAACAAAAAACGGCAAAATGGGCGCAGATAAACGTGAGCATATTATGAACACAGCCGTTTCTTTATTTGCTAAAAATGGCTTTGAAGGAACTTCTGTACGCGATATAGCATCGGCGGCGGAAGTAAACCTTGCCATGATCAATTATTATTTCGGCTCGAAGGAAAAACTGTTTGAAAGCATTGTAGAATACAACGTTTCTTATACACGGAATATGTTAGATGAGGTAATCAGCAATACAGCATTTTCGTCTATGCAGAAAATAGAAAAAGTAATTGAAATCTACGTAAAGCGCCTGTTTAGCAACCGGGAGTTTCACAAGGTATTAAACCACGAGCTAATGCTAAATCAGCGCACCGAGCTTGGCGAAGCTATCCTGAAAGTGTTAGGTAAAAATTCGAATGTCATTAGTCAGATTATCGAGAACGGCATCAAAAAGAAAGAGTTCAAGAAAGTGGATGTTCCGCTTACTGTTGCCACGCTTACCGGAACTTTAAATTCTGTTTTATTATCCAGAAAAACCTGTCGTCTTTTGTTCAAAGATGCCTATCCTATAGATGATGTTCTGTATGATGATGAAACATTCCGGAAGCGCATCATTAATTACCTAAAACAGTTGATGCAGGCGCACCTGGTCAAAGTTTGAGAACAAATTTTAAGAAGGATACAAACAAAAAGCAGTAACAAATATTACTGCTTTTTGTTTGTACATAAGCTGATGTCTTGGCAATAATGATGTAACCGGTTAATTGTTTTCGTCAACTAAAGAGCAATTGTTTTATAAAAGCAAATGTCACGTTGAAACAGAACAGCCATTACCCAAGTGCAGCTTGGGTAATGGCTGTTCTG
>CAZZZH010000031.1:0-21065 GCA_964658445.1 Ilyomonas sp. | reverse complement strand
TTTTGTTTACTAATGCGCTGCTTCTGCCAAACTTATTTTGGCTCCGCCTTTCTTGTTTTTTACTAATAAAATAAAGGGAATGCAAATTAGAAACAGGATACCGAGATAAAGGAATACATCCATGTACGAAAGCACAGAAGCTTGTTTATAAACCAAGCCTTCTAAAGAGGCATACGTTTGTTTCAAGGCCGCGTCTGGCGTAAATCCTTTTGCAATAAAGCTTTGCTGCATGCCATGTATGCGGCTCTGAACATAATAATTGTCTGTATTAAGTTTGCTTTTCAAATTACTTTGATAAAGCTGGTTTCTTCTTGCCATAAAAGTGGTAATCAGGGCAATACCGAACGAGCCTCCTAATTGCCGCATCATACCCGTAAAAGCTGCACCCTTACCAATTTGCTGACCCTTTAAAGTGGAAAGTGATAAGGTAGTAATCGGAATAAACAATAAGCCGAGCCCAAGACCGCGCATAATCAGCATCCAGAAGAAATTGTCTTTGCTGGTATCAGGTGTAATTACCTGATAACCCCAGAAGCTGTAAACAAAAAATAGCAACAAGCCTATCGCTACGAGGTATTGTTGTTTTACTCCTCGCTGTAATAGTTGACCGATTATGGGCATCATAAACGCTGTTGTCAGAGCTGCAGGAACCATCAAAAGCCCCGCCTGTGTTGCTGTCCAGCCTAATGTGGCCTGAGTATATAAAGGTAGAATGTATGTAGAGCCATATAGGCCAAAGCCGAGTATGAACGACATGATAGTGCCTACCCGGAGGTTGCCATTGCCCAGCACCCGCAAGTCAACAATCGGGTTGCGAAAACTTAGCTCTCGCCAGATAAAAAAGAATAAGCCAAAGAAGGAAGTGATGGCAAGTGTTGTGATCCAAAAATCGTTGAACCAGTCTTCGTCCTGACCACGCTCTAACACGTACTGCAAAGAGCCTACAAAAATGGCAAGTAGTGCAATGCCAATCCAATCCACATCGCGTGCTTTACTTTTCTCGCCGTACTTGGGACTGCGTACGAACTGAAGCGTAAGTAAAGTAGCGATAATACCCAACGGAATATTGATATAAAAGATATAACGCCAGGAAGTATGGTCAGTAATAAAACCACCTAAAGGCGGACCTAAGGTTGGACCTACAATAACGCCCAAACCATAAATAGCTTGTGCAGTGCCGCGCTTCTCTACCGGGTAACTTTCGGTAATAATGGTTTGCGAAGTAACCAGCAATGCGCCACCACCACAGCCCTGCAGGAAGCGAAAAGCAACCAGCTCCCAGATATTGGTAGCCTGACCGCATAAAAAAGAGCATACGGTAAATATAATTATAGAAGCAGCAAAATAGTTGCGTCTTCCAAACTGCTGCGCCAGCCAGCTAGTCATTGGCACTATAATAACATTGCCGATGGCATAAGCAGTAACTACCCAACCAATTTCTGTCATAGTAGCGCCCAGATTACCGCGCATATCGTTCAGCGCCACATTTACAATGGTGGTATCTACTATTTCGAGAAGCGCACAAATAATAGCCGTAAGGGTGATAATTACACGCCGGCTTCCATACTCAACTAACGATCCCTGAAGTGGCTGCATAAAAAAGTTTTGTCAACAGTATTAATCTCTCATTTGAACAGTTGGGTTACAGCAATAACCATCAATCTAAATTCACTTCTACATCTACGTTCATACCGGCACGAAGCTGTTGAAGCAGCGGATCGTTGGGATTGGTAAATTCAATTTTTACCGGCACGCGTTGCACCACTTTTACAAAGTTGCCGGATGCATTATCGGGTGGCAGCAATGCATAGCTGGCGCCGGTTGCAGCAGACAACGAGGTGATTTTTCCTGCAAAGTCATGACCCGGAAATGCATCTACATCTACCGATACCGTTTGCCCAACTTTCATTTTTTCTAACTGTGTTTCTTTAAAGTTAGCCACTACCCACAGGTTCTGTTTTAATACGATGCTGAACAAAGATTGACCCGCTGTAAGGTACTGACCTGGTTGAACATTGACTTTAGATATTAAGCCATCAACCTGGGCTGTAACCACAGCATAAGACAGGTTAAGTTTAGCATCGTCCACATCTGCCTGGCGTTGCTTAATAATAGCATCTGCTACGCCGATTTGTTTCGATGTAGCACCGCTCTGCGAAGTAGTGATACCAATCTGAGTAGCTGCTTGTGCGCGTTGCTGCTGCAAAATTACAAGTTGCTTTTCCGCCGTTTCTTTAGCGGCTTCTGCCTGCTCGAACTGCTGCTGTGTAATAGAATGATCTTTTATTAAATTAGCGTAGCGGTCGTAATCCTGTGTCGTGCGGCGCACATTAATCTTTGCTTGATCTATCTGTGCATCAATAGTAGCTACGGCTGCCCTTGCCGAACCAATGCTGGTGCTCGACGCAGATGTAGAAGCCTGCGCTGCTGTACGGTTGCTCTGCGCCGTAGCCAAGGCGGCTTCTGCCTGCTCTAACTTAATCTTCAAGTCGCGGTTGTCTATAATAAGTAAGGTATCGCCTTTTTTCACCGGCTGGTTATCGCTTACCCGTACTTCAGATACATAACCGGAAACACGGGGAATAACGGGGCTAATGTTGGCGGTAACTTGTGCATCATCTGTACCCTCGTGATGTTGCGCATGTTGGTACTGACTAAAGCCAAATATTCCGCCTCCCAATACTAACAGGATGAGAATAATGAGAAATGTTTTGTTTCTTTTTTTTGGTTCTGCCGCTTCATTTGTTATCGGTTCCTGCGGGGTGGTGCTTGTTGCCATATAGAACTATGTTGTGTGTTTGTGTAAAAATTATAAAGTGCCAATTGCTTGCTGAAGCTTTTTGTAAGCAACAACTGCATCAGACTTGGCAGTGGCATAATTAAGCCTTGCCTGTAACTGGGAAGATTCGGCCTCTAACAAATCTGTTGTTGTAGCTAAACTATTGTCAAACTTGTTTTTTGTAATGCGGTAGTTTTCCTCTGCCTGGTCAATTGCCAATTGGTAAACCTTTATTTTTTCCAGGTTGGATGAATAAGCTAAGTAAGCCCTGCCTACCTGAAGCTCTATCTGGTCAGAGAGCTCGCTGCGGCTGGCTTGTGCCTGACGTTCCCGCGCCTTTGCCTGTTGCACTTTTGCATCTGTTTTCCACAGTGAACTGAGGCTATAGTTTACTCCTACACCTACGTTCACTGCGTTGTAAACAGTTAATACATTCGGCACATCAGCCGCCACATAACCACCCGTTAAAGCTATACTCGGATACTTTTCGCCCTGTGCCGATTTTACTGAAGAACCCTGTGCCTTTATCCGGTAATCATACGCCTGCAGGTCTTTACGGTTCTGTAATGCCTGTTGCCGGTAATCATCTGAATTGCCTAGCGGCGGCAACGAAGCAAAACTGCTGCTGTCTAAAATCAGCCGGCTGCTGTCAGGCAAGCCCAGCAATAGGTTTAACACAATGGTGTTGAGTTGCTGGTTATTTCTTGCATCCAAAAGGCTAAGCTGAATATCAGATACCTGCAGTTGCGCTTTCAATAAATCGTTACGGGCTAACAAGCCATTCTTTTCTAAATTACTAAAGTCGGTCACACGTTGCTGCGCCTGCTGCAAACTGCTGTTGATGACATCTATCTGCAAGCCTGCTTTATATAAATTGTTGTAAGCATCAATGATATTGACCACAACGCCTTCTTTATCGTTATCCGCATCCAGCTTGCTGGCTTCTTCTAAAAATTTAGAAGCTTCAATACCATACTTTATACGCAGTCCTGAATATAAGGGAAAGGACACATTAACCAAACCATATGCCGCCTGTGATACCTTTGGAGTGCTGGTTGTAGTTGAAGTATCCGGCTGGCTGCCGCTGCCTTGTTTCTGCGATTGAAAGTTAATTTTTGGATTGGCCACCCGCAGGTAAGAACCTGTTGCAGATACATCGGGCAGCCTGCGTTGTTCTGCTTCTTTAACAGCAGCCGTAGCTTCATCTAATCTGGCACGGCTAAGCTGTAAAGGCTTGCTGTTTTTTAAGCCCATTTCTATGGCTTTGTCAAGAGTAAGCGACTCGCCGTTTTGTGCGTGAACAAGATGGGCTGACAATAAAAATAATAAGACAATTAAGTAAGATTTCATCCTGAAAAAAATTCTGTGTTTGAATGAAAAAACGGTTGTTGTTAAGGGAGAGCGGTTGAATGATTACTTCACACGTTTCCTGCTTGCGATGCAAAATTAAACAATTGTTTGAAGTATTTAAACAACTGTTTAATTTTTTTAATTTTACTAACGAGTGGCTTTTTGTAGCGCCTTTATATTAGTAAAGCGGGCTGATACAATTTATCAGCCCGCTTATTTCCTTTTTCTTTTTACAGATTTGTCATAATATTCCGGTTCTTTCTTTTTTATCCAGTCGATAAACCTTCTTATCTCTTCATTGCTCTGCAAAGTTTTTATTGTGTTATACTCTCGCTTTAGTTCCATCTCAGAAAATACAGCATGTATTTTATCATGACAAACTTTGTGCATCAAAATAGTTGCGGTGCCTTTTCCACCTTTACTTATTGGCAAAAGGTGATGCTTGTTACAAGGTTCTGCCAGCGGTCTGCTGCACAATGGACAAATAGGCTGCCCTTCCATTCACCCTTTATAATTTAAAGCCGTAAGCCAGGCGCAACGCTAGTTGCGAAGCATACCCATCATATTTTGTATAGTCTTCGTATTTTATACTTATATCTAACCCATTAGTAAAAGCCAAACCTATGGATGGTGAATAAACGAATGAATTTTCCTGACCTTTTTCTGTGCCGAAGCCAACACCAGCTTCGCCAGCTATATAGACGTTTTTAGAAGGAAAATACTTTAAACCCGCTTTTAAAGGCACAATACCAACCTTGGGGAAAAAACCGCTTTTAAAGTAGTGATAATAGCCAGTGGTGATAAGTCCCGAAAAGCTACTGCCAAAAGGTATTTGCAACCTTGCGTCAGCACCGGCCACAAAACGAGCCGGGTCTTTTAATGCAGCTCCAGCATCGATGCCAATACCAAGACGTAGAGGTGCTGAGGATTGCGCCTGAACATACTGACTTGCAAATACGGCCATCATAACGAAAGAAACAACTGTAATAAGCTTTCTCATTTTCATATCTATTTCCTTTTTTTGAATAATGGTGTTCTTAAAAATTATACCAATCTTATTTTCAGCTTATTCAACTACGTCTTTCCATCGGTGCATTAGCAAGCCGCCAATATTTGTAGAGCCATTTCTATTTACTTGTTAAAATAAAATAAAAAACAAAAAGGAAGCTGTGAAAAAATTCAGGTAAAAAAAGCCACAATTTTGAATAGAAACAGGAAAAAAATATTTATGAAAACAGGTTTATGCAAATTGAATTGCTTTTACAGGTTGTATTCTTTTTACAAAAAAAGCCGGAAGAATAAGTGATAGGAAACAAACCGCCAATGTGATTAAACATACAAGCCCGGTTTGCCACCAAACAATCTGAACAGGAGCAACAGATACATAGTAGGCGCTCTCGTCAAGACGAATGAAACCAGTGTACTGCTGCAGCAAGCACAAACCAATACCTACTATAAAGCCGGTAGCTACACCAATACCTGCAATGATAGTAGCATAGTAGAGAAAGATTCTTTGTATGTAACCATTAGTTGCTCCAATGGCTTTCAAAATCCCCACCATGCGCGTTCTTTCCAGCACCAGAATAAGCAGACAAGTAATGAGGTTGATAACGGCCACAATAGCCATAATAACAAAAACCACATTCCGGTTGGTGTTTAAAATATTAAGCCAGTCAAAAATGTTTGGATATACATCCTTCACACTGCGGCTTACCCAAGCACCGGGTAGCTGGTTATTGTTGTACAGAAGGCTATTAACCGTATCAATGTTATTATAGTCATGTAAAAAAACTTCGTAGCCGCCAATGCCATTTGCATTCCAGTGATTAATCCGTTGTAGCAATCGTATATCGGTTATGGCAAAGAGTTTATCATACTCTTCAATGCCGGTTTTATAAATTCCGCATACCCTCAGCTTACGCAGTGTCGATTTGCCTTCGGTCGGCGTAATAAAATAAATAGAAACAGTATCATTGAGCTTTATTTGTAGCTCATTGGCTAACGGTTGCGAGATAACGATTTCTTTGCTATACAAAGAATCATCAAAGTTTATCCATCTTCCCTGCTGCAAAAAAGGTTGCAGGTTGCTAAAACTGTAATCTCTTTCTACACCTTTTATTAGGACTCCTTCAATGTCCTGTCTGTTTTCTGCTACTGCACTCTTGGTAGCAAAAACCTGTACGGTTTTTATTTCGGGTAATGAGTGCAGAATGCGTAAAACCGTGTCGTTTTTTTCGAGCGGCGTCTCTTCAGCCACCAACGATTTAGATGCCTCGTATTGCTGTACATGAATGTGACCCCAGAAGCTGAAAACCTTGTTGGAAACCGTTTGCTGAAAACCCGTTACAAAAGCTATGGTAATAATCATGGCTGCAACGCTAAGCGCTGTGGCAGCTACCGCCAGCCGAATAATAAACCGGGAAAAAGATTTCTGTCGGTTAAAAGCGATACGCCTGGCAATAAATAAGGTAACATTCATGCAACGACGAAGCTACGGGCGTAAGCCATAGCAGCCAAATGAAGAAAAATTAGCGTGTTTAATAAAAGAAAAAATGCTATTCAACCATAACAAACGGCTTCTTTTTTACCAAAAAGTAATTCAGTATTTTTTTATTGAGATACGGATAAATAATGCGCTCTACTATATAACAAAATACACAGCAGACGAGAAAATACACAGCACTTTTCAAATAGATGTTACTGATAAAACGGTCCAGGTATTCTGTATGAGATACAAGAAACCAATGCGAGATATAAAGGCAGAAGGAGATGGGCGCAAACACTTCAAACCATCCGAAAGTATATTTGAAACCAAACCAGTTTAGCTTTCGCCAATAAATAGCGATTATCAAAGCCATAATTGCAAAACCGAAATGCCTTACCTCTACTAACGGAGTTAAAATAAGCAAGAGTTCATCCGTCGGATGCTGCTGCTTATACAAAAGAATATTACACGCAAGGATAGCCGTGATAAATGAAAGCGATAGTAACGGCTTTGCTAAATTCTTTATGCTAATATCTTTTTTATCGATGTAAAGCTTTGCAATATCAGCGCCTGTCCACCAAATGACAAGATACATTAACTCGCGAACGATAAAAACAGGATAAAAGAGGTAAAACAATGAAGCAAGCATGCCAACAGTATAGACAACATTGGAAACTTTGTTCTTTAAACTTTTGGATGCAAAAAAGAAAATCATGTAAAACCACCATTCGAAAGTTAGCGACCAAAGTGGCAAATTATCGAGGAATGGAGAAAAAGGCACCGGATGTCTCCACATAGCACCTACCTGCTGTAACATAAATAAACTACCGAATAGCGATTTCCAATCTATGTTGGTTAGATGATTCTGCTGAATGGCTATAATAACATAATTAGTTACAAAAACAAAAAAGATGGGTATGTAAATACGCAAAAAGCGCTTCAGGAAAAAAGATTTAAAAGACTTATCGGACGAGGTGGCAAAAGCGTATTGGATAACAAAGCCGGAGAGAATAAAAAACAAGATCACAGCTTCCTGTCCGTAGCGAAATAAAAACAATTCCTTACCGAAAATAATGGTGCTTTTAGGCAATGTGTGATGGCAAACTACATATACAGCAGCGAAGCCACGGATAGCCTCAAGCTTCATTAATTTTTTCCGGGTGCCTGTAGTAGGCGGAGATGCATCGGCAGCCGCAGATTCGCTAAGCCTGATCACGGATAATGAATTTTCTTTTACTTCAATCATAGCAAGTTTGCGTTTGAGCGGTACTATTTCTGCAAGCAACGATACTAACTTTATACTAAACCTTGTTGCGCTTTTTTAAAGTAAAATTAGTATCGCTACTTTTTTGCTGCTATCATCAAGTAAAAACAACACTGTCTTATTCAGTACTACACTTACCTGTTGATCAAAAACTTTTCAGTTACGCCGATAGTTGTTGCCAGGCACGTAACATTTCCATTGATATTAGATAGATATTTACCGTTGTTATTCTGAAAGCTCACAGTTCCATCGCTGTTATAAATCCATGCAAAAGTTTCATGCGCACCAATGGCAGATGCAGTGCAAGCCACTGCATTTGGGTTTACCATGCTTACATACTTATTCTGGTTTTGCAAAGCTACTTTAACGCCGCCACCATTAATGCTGACTACAACAAAGCCTTCCCAAAGCGAAAAGCTAGAGCTATTTACATACAGTGGCGAGCCATCGCCGTTATTATGAACATACAAGTTATTACAACCTTTTAAAGTGACCACTTGCGAGAGAGGAACTTTCTGCGGAATAGCCGCTGAGTTTACACCTTTGGCATAGTGCAGCATCCATTGGTAAATATTCATGCCACTTTCTTTATACGTAGGATCGTAAGTTTGAGTCCACGCATCATGCGAGTTGCTGTTGAAGCAGGTCAGCTTTGGTAATGGATTAGGCGAAGGTTGAGCACTGTCTACCATATCTTCCTGCATCACACTCCAGGAGAACATAGCAGTCGGGTCATCGTAGCAATGCGTTTGCCATATTTTTATATTGGCAGCCGCTACGTTTTGAGCTTCGTCATGCGTTACTTGATAACCTAAATCTGGGGTTGTCCAGGAGCAGATAGGTACCATAGCTGTAATTTTGGAAGCAGTAGCCGGGCTGAATCCGGCATAATGCCACAGATTGGCACCGCCAATGCTAAGACCAGCTAAATAAATACGGTTGGTGTCAACACGATAATGCGATTTACAGTATTCGATCATTGAATCTATATCGAGCGGAAAGATACCGGCATCTGTTAGTTGGGGCGTAATGACGATCATTGTAAAGCTTTGACCATCGACGGTAAACGAAGCGGGGAATGTGCCATTATTAATAAGCATTGCCGGCCCATAACTTAACAGCGATGGCAGGTCGGTGGTTCCGTTTCCTACCTGCCCAATGCCATGCATGCATATCAGCAGTGGACGCGGTCTGTTATCATTGTATCCCTTTGGTAAGTATTCGTAAAACCCATGAATGTGCTGGCTTACTATTACTCCTGCCCTCGGTGTTTGCACTGCAGCAGATACACCCGCTTTAAAAAGATTCCGCAGAGAAGCATCGTTAGAAGTATTATCAGAAGCAACCGTATAGCTTTTCTGGCAAGAGGTAAGATTGATTATGCTCATCATAGCGACGATGACATAAACAAATGAGGGCGGTTGCCTTTTCGTAAAGAAAATCATAGTTAGTATTTTAATTGTTTGAACAAAAGAGATAATTAGTGGTTATGTTTATTTTAGTATAATTATATTGTTTTTCACAAATTCCCTTTACTAAAAGCGCCATGCCATAAAGTGAACGGGCTACTGCAAATAAGATTTTATGTTTCATCAACAATTTATCTGTCGGTTAAAATTTAGATTCGGTAACAATCAAAATAAGCAGTAATAAATTTGCTTCCTTACACAGTATCAGCTTGGTTTTTGAGTACAGTTCGTTATTATGCAAAGTGTGTTTTTCCTGCAATTCATTTATATCGATATGTTTCTGTTTATTCAGTAGTAAGTATTATTTCTTGTAAATACGTTGTAAGCAAACGCGAGGTTTTTAATGGTTACAAAATTTATGCTACGGTTACACAAGGGAGAACAGATAAGACTTTTGATTAAGGACATAAAATTATATAATAAAGCTTTACAGCCATTATTTGAGCTTTATTTTTTTCAAGTTCTTACAAGATGAGATAAAAGGATGCCCGCAGCTACAGCGGCATTCAAAGATTCTGCACCGCCCCGCCGGGGGATGGTAACTGCCTGACGGACAAAAGGCAGCACATCTTTTCGAATGCCTTTCGATTCGTTGCCAATCACTAGAATGCCTTCGCTTAAAGGATCAATATCATAAAGATTTTTACCTGTAAGCATTGCACCAAAAACGGGAATATTTGTACTGGAGAAAAAAGCGGGAAGTTCTGTGTAACAAACGTTTGTCCTTGCCAGGCTGCCCATGGTGCTCTGTACTACTTTCGAGTTATAGCAATCTACTGTATCCAAAGACGCGAAGATTTGTGTAATGCCAAACCAGTCTGCAGTACGAATAATGGTTCCCAAATTACCGGGGTCTTGTATGCCATCGAGAACGAGCGATATGGTATTATCTAAAAGGTAAGGAGGCAATTCTTTTTTATAAAAAATACATAGAATTTGGTTAGCCGTCTCTAATCGACTAATACGTTGAAGCTCGTGTTGACTTATCTTTTTTATCTCTATACTTCTATGGTCGATCTCATGTATATCTTCGGTTGTATAAATCATTTTTGGCAACCAGCCATTGGTAGTAAACTCCTTTATCAGCTTTGGTCCTTCGGCTATAAACACACCTTCGCGGTCGCGATTTTTTTTGTCGCTTAAACTAATGATATATTTGACCTCGTTCTTACTTAGCATTGGTAAGGCGTTGTTAGTATCTGTAAAATTGGCTCTGCGAAAACACAGGCGCAGTGCCTACACAAAACAAAAGTAAATGGGTTTTGCCTCCTGTCGCTTCGCAAGATATTTACCGGCTCTGTTGCTTTTTTTGGTAGCAACTTCTTGTACACAGGAAAAATTTTTGCTTTTTCGACGCAATACAGTATTCAATCCTCCGGTCGATACGCCTTTTGTTTATAGCGCCGATGTATATGTGTCTTCGCAAGGTATTTCTAAAAGTGAAAAGAGTGATCTGCTTCGAGTGTTGCCTAATTATTTTGATGATAGCATCAGAATACAAAAGGAGCAACGCTTTGGTTTCTTTTACCGCATCAAGCACCCACCGGTTTTCGATTCTACACATCTTAGCCACTCTATCAATTTTATGAATGGTTACCTTGCTTCCGTAGGTTATTATCATGCCTCTATTTCCGACAGCTTTTATATTGATACGGTGGTTAGAAAGACACGCGATACAAATAAAAGAAAAAAGCATAGAATCAAACAGCAAAGAACGCATATCGTTTTTACAGTCAATCCGGGCAATGTTACTGTTATAGATTCTGTTCAGTATAAGTTAAACGACAGTATTCTGCAACACATAACTACGGCAGCAGATAACCTGAAAAACAGCCGCATCAAGCCCGGCAAATCTCCCTTTTCAAAGCCTTTACTTGGAAGTGAACTGGACCGGCTGGTGGCGATCTATAAAAACCTTGGCTATATGCTTATTTCCCGCGATAACTTAATCGCGATTGCAGACACCACAGACCCGGCGGTGTTGCAGGTTTCTACTGATCCGTTCGAGCAGATTAAAACTATAGAAGAATCTAAAGACAGATCATTGCAGCATCCTGTTGCGAAGATCACCATCACTACGCGCGACATCAACAGCGACTCTACCGGTCTTGTTGATTCATCGCAACTGAAACAGTACCGTATCGGCAATATTTATTATTATCCCGAAACCAATTATACCCAGCTACCCGATAGCCTGATGGAACAAACCGGTTTGCCCGTACTATATCAGCACAATGAGTTTACTATGTATGGAACCCGCCACCAGTTTCAATTTCAGCCATTGCGGCAACATACTTTCATGCGCCGCGGTAGTCTGTACAACGACGAGTTTTACCGTAAAACTATCAATAATTTATCGTCTATCGGTGCATGGCAAAACGTTGATTCGCGCTATAGAATCCATGTTGCCAATTCGGTACAACCAGACTCGTTATATAAAGATTCTTTTACGGTGAAGGTAGACACAGTAGACTTCCATTACTTCCTGATACCATCAGTAAAACAGAATATAACGGTCGATTTGGAAGCCAGCCGCAATACAGGCGACATCCTTACTGCAGGCAATCTTTTCGGGCTTGCCGTAAATGCAACTTACCTCAACCGCAACATATGGCATCGTGTCATTCAGTCGTCTACTTCTTTTCGTAATGGTGTTGAATTAAGCCTAGATAAAAGTAGCCCGCTGCTACAAACTTTCCAGTCTTCACTGAGTCATTCTTATATCTTTCCCAACATTCTTTTGCCACAGCCTTTTTATCACATGCTGGTAAAGAAGCCATACAAGCTGGATGGTGTGAAATCGATATTAGGCGCAAGCGCAACCTATTCTGAACGCACCGATTATTTTCGCATCCGCCAGTTGGTGGCAAACTGGGGCTATCAATGGAAAAAAAAGAACAATGTCACTTCTATAAAAATTCCGAACGTAGAGCTCTATTCATTAGATACGCTCGATTTTTTGAAGCAGCAATTACAGATCAATCCCTTTCTGCGCACGGCTTTCACTACGGGTTCTATCGTTAGCATTATATACTCTTTCAATACATCTTTTATTTCTAAAAAACATCCGGCGCAAAACAACTTCTTGCGTTATTCTATTGAAGAAGCAGGATTGTTGGCAGGCACCATTCATCCCTGGAACGACAATATTTACCGATATATAAAAGGTGAGTTTGAAGCAAGGAAATTAATTACCATACACCAATCGTCTTTTGCAGCCAGAGCTTTTGTGGGTGTTGGAATAAACTATGGAAAAGTGGGAAGTTCGCTTCCTTTTTATAAACAATTTTTTGCCGGTGGTCCTAACAGTATGCGTGCCTGGAGCCTTCGCCAGTTGGGCCTGGGCTCATCTTTGCAAAGCGATACGGCAGGCACCAAACAGATAGCTTATCGCGACCGCTACGGAGATATGCAGTTGGAAGCTAACCTTGAATATCGATACCCTATTGCACAGTTTAGTTCTTTAAAACTAGGCGGTGCTCTTTTTACAGACATTGGCAATATCTGGAATATAAAAAAAGACGACAACAACGAGCTGGCACAGTTCAAGCTTAAAAACCTGGGAAGAGACATTGCCATCGGCGTGGGCACCGGCTTACGTTTTGACTTCAATTATTTTCTCATTCGCATCGATGGCGGCATCAAGGTAAAAGACCCGGCACGAAGGGAAAACGGTGGCTGGCTCGATCTGGCACATTTCACCTGGCGCAATCATGAGTATGAAAAGAAAGACACTACTGGCGCTATTGTATCGCCCAACCGCAACAACTTCGCCGTGCAATTAGGCATCGGCTTGCCGTTCTGATTAATGAGGCAAGGTTATTTGTTAGCTAGTAATTGTTTTATCAGGGCTTCATAGTTTCATGCTTACAGTTTATTGTCCATTTTCTTCTGAGAAGAAATGAACAACTGCATCGGCAAACTCATGAGTAGCCATGGCAGCTCCATGATCGCCCGGCACTTGCACAAATGACGAGCGTGGAAACACTTGCGCCAATGCCTGTCCACTGCCGTTGTCAGCGTCTTTATCGCCACAGATTATCAGTACGGGTTGCTTTACTTTTTGCAAAGCTGCTATGGGTGTAGAAGGCTGTTCTTTTTGCTGGTAAGCCAGCGCCTGCTGGTCTAATGTTGTATCGTTGTGAATGCGCTGCAGCAAAGGTGCTAATTCCTGTACTGTGTCGCCACTCAAGGCACGGTAAAACATCTTCCTGCGCGGCCATTCCGGATTCGTAAAGTCGGTTCCCATGCCGCCCATTACGGCTTTATGTATGCGATGGTCTAACACTAATAGCCGCGCCGTGATAATGGAGCCGCGCGAGTAGCCAACTATATCATACGAGTCGAGTTGCAGTAAGCCGGCAAGCTGTATAATATCCTTCGCTTCAGCATCGTTGGCATAAGCATCCGAAGTATGTGGCTTTCCAGATTTTCCATTACCTCTCAGATCTAAAATAATGACCCTGAAACCTGCATCCAGTAAAGCGTTATAAACCTGCGCCCGCTTCCAGTTCTGGCTTGTATTGATGAAGCCATGCACAAGAATAACCGGGTAGCCAGAGCCTTTTACTTCGTAATAAATCTTGGTTCCATCGAACGATGAGAAATAATGAGATGAGTCGGTTTGTGCAATTGCATTTAAACAAATAAAAAGCATGAAAAAAGCAACTATTGTTTTCATAGTTTACTGAATTGGAAGTAAAGTAACGAAATGTATTTATACCACATTCCCTATTGACTTTTCCTAAGCTTATCGTTTAATTAGTGCTGTCAAAAACCTTGTTTGGAGTCAGGCTTGTTTTTATTTTCAATAAGCCAAAGATGCCTGCACGTAAAAAAGTATTTATCAAAAAAAGCATAACAAATTCTTCCTAATAAACAACTGCTTACAGACTCTATAATTACCAGATTTTAACAGCTTTTGCTTGCAAAAAAACATTCTTTTTTGTAACTTTAAGGAGGTACAAAAGAATTACAAACTATAAAAAAATGAACACAAATTATGGATACAAACATAAAAGCCGGGCTGGTAACATTTGGTACCAGTCGTCTTGAAAATAATTACAACAATGATGTCTTAGTAAATGCAACGGCGATGGCAAAACCTTTTGGTAAAAGACCTGCTGATTGGCTGAGGTTGAAATCAACTAAGCGCTTTCTGAGCAGCCTTGCAGAAATGAAGAGCCTGCCGGTTGAGAAGCTTATAAAAAAAGTAAGCCGGCACAACGACAGCGGGCAAAATGGAATCTGGATACACGAAGATATAGCACTTGAGTTTGCCCGGTGGCTCAGCCCTTCCTTTGCAATCTGGAGTAACCAACAGACAAAGGAGTTGTTGCTAACCGGGAAAGCAGAAACCCAGCAGGAAGAGCTGTTGCCCGTTGTTGCTTCAAACATTCTGCTTGATAAAGTAAGCAGGCTTGAAAATGAGATAAATGACCAGGTTCGAAAAGCTGTTTATCATGATGCTGTATTGCAAAGCCGTACGCTGATACCTGCCAATGTAATCGCGAAAGAATTAGGTATGAGTGCCATCGCATTAAACAAGTTATTGCACAATAAAAAGATCATTTATAAAAGCGACAATCGCTGGGTGCTCTATGCAGACTATCAGGGAAAAGGATATACAGGAACAAAGACGGCGCTATACATTGATTCGCAGGGAAAATACCAGTCGAACATACATACTTATTGGACAGAAAAGGGTAGAGAATTTATTCATGCTGCCATAAAAGAAACAAAGCAAATTGCTTAAGTAGCAAGAATAAAAGGAGTTAGCAAGAGAGAAGCACAATAGTTAAAAAAGTCCTGCAGAAGCGGGACTTTATATTTTTAGTTTTTTTCATCAAACCATCAGTTACCGTCTTTTTAAAGTAATATGCAGAATCAAAAAATAATGGAATGAACAGGAGACACTTTCTTCGTAACACCACACTTGCAAGCGCTGTGTTCACCGCTTCTTCTGCAGCTGCGCTGGCGCAAAACACGGGCAACATAACAGATAAGACTACAGAAAATTTTGACCTGAACGAAGCGACCATTGATGCAATTCAGGAGGCTATGCAAACGGGCAAAATATCTTCTGAACAACTAACGACAAGCTACCTGCAACGCATACAAGCAATAGATAAAGCGGGTCCACAATTAAATGCAGTTATTGAGTTAAATCCTGATGCGATGCACATAGCGATAGAAAAAGATAAAGAACGAAAAGACGGCAAACTGCGGGGCGCTTTGCATGGCATACCTGTATTAATAAAAGATAATATTAATACGGGTGACAAGCTGATGACCACGGCAGGTGCGTCTGCCCTGATAGGCAACCAGGCTAAAGAGGATGCTTTCATTATAAAAAAACTAAGAGAAGCAGGTGCTGTATTGCTTGGTAAAACCAATTTGAGCGAATGGGCCAATTTTCGTTCTACGCGCTCGGCTAGCGGGTGGAGCAGCCGGGGAGGGCAAACGAAATGTCCATATATTCTTGATCGCAACCCTTCGGGGTCCAGCGCCGGTACAGGTTCTGCGGTAGCTGCCAGTTTGTGTACAATTGGCATTGGCACCGAAACAGACGGTTCCATCGTTTCGCCATCTTCAGTGAATGGCTTGGTAGGCATAAAACCCACGGTTGGGCTGTGGAGCCGCACTGGTATTATTCCTATTTCTGCAACGCAAGATACGGCGGGTCCCATGGCTCGCACCGTGCACGATGCAGCTATTTTATTGGGCGCTTTAGCAGGGGTAGACGAGAACGATGTGTCAACAAAAGCAAGCAGTGGTAAAGCCGTTTCTGATTATACTGTTTTCCTACAGCCTGAAGGCTTAAAGGGCAAGCGCATCGGTATAGAGAAAGCGCATCTTAGCGGGCATGAAGGCATTGTTAGTTTATACAAGACAGCCATCCAGACATTAAAAGATAAAGGTGCTGTAATTGTAGAAATGGATATATTGAAGACTATTCGCGATATTAAAGATGTTGGAGATGCCGAATTTTTAGTGTTGCAATATGAGTTTAAAGATGGTGTAAATAAATATCTGCATTCTACAAATTCTAAAATGCAAACGCTTCAGGATGTGATTGATTTTAATAAAAAAAATGAAGCCCGCGCAATGCCCTATTTTAAACAGGAAACTTTGATTTCAAGTAATGAAAAAGGCGATTTGAATAGCAAAGAATACAAAGATGCATTAATTATAACCTTATCTTCCCGTGCGGTCATTCAGCAAATGATAAGCGACAATCATCTTGATGCTCTTTGTGGGGTTACGAATGGGTTGGCTTGTTGCATAGATTTAGTAAACGGAGATTACGATACTGGTTTTTCTTTTTCAACGCCAGCAGCTATTTCCGGCTTTCCCCACATAACGGTACCCATGGGTTTTGTTCATGATCTACCAGTAGGGATTTCTTTTTTTGCTACAGCTTATACCGAGCCACAACTACTTACTATTGCTTACGCTTATGAGCAGGCTTCAAATCAACGCAAAGCCCCTCAATTTAGAAAAGACATGTTGATGTAGAAACACAATCAATCAATAATAGCTTACCATAAAGCAAAAAACATTCATAAAGCAAAAGGAATGAGCTTTTGACTATTGCTTTTTATCCTTTTTACTGTTGTCGATAATGGCACCCGTTCCGGCACCGGCACCAGCACCCAATAAACCGCCAACTACAGCACCCGTTCCTTTGTGTTTACTTACTAATGCACCTGTTACCGCACCAACGCCGGTACCAATAACAGCACCTTTAGCTGTGCTGCTCCAGCCTTTTTTCCTTCTTTCCGTCTGTACAGTAGTTGTAGTTGCCACAGGTTCCACTTCCGTTCTGGTTACTTTGGTTTTTGCTATCGAGTCTTTGGCAACGACTGCGTTCAGAGAATCTATGGTTCTCTGTTTTTCATTAACGGCATTTACCGAATCGATAGTGGATTGCTTTGCCTGCCCGACAGCGGCTTGGGTTGCCTGTTGTCTGTTATTGCCACAGCCATACATAATGGCGCAAATAGAAATGATTGCTGCAAATTTTTTCATTTAGTCTTGTTTAGTACAATTGTCATTTCAAAATTGTGCCAGAATTGATTATGCGTTTGAGAAATGATGTTTTAAAATAGATGGAAACAATTGTAAAACAGCGAATTCAGCGGATCAACAGATACAAATCGGCCGTAAGGAGAAGCAGTTTTCCTATTTATAAAAAGCAATGTTAAGTCTCATAGTTTTGCTGATTCTGCTCAAAATAAAACACTACAGGTTTTTCTATCTCTACCACAAAGCCATATCGTTTTGCTATTTTATACTGTGTTGAATCCCGGTTTAATGATTTCAAAAAACCACCAATCAGTTTTCTGAAATCTTCAAGATTCATGCTGTGTTTATTAATGTTGCAACTGGCGCAGGCAGGCATACAGTTATCTGTGCAGTCGCGTTTTGGGTGGCGGCAGCCGTCTTTGCGAAGATGTCGCCGGATGGGTTTAAGGTGGTCTACATGCCAGCCTGGTAAAAGCCCGCAACCGCAATAGGCGCAATGCCCGTTGTACTTATCAAAAATGATCTGGCGTTCTTGTTTGGTCATAAAAATTTAAGCCAGCAAATATGAAGTGAAAAAAGAATTTAGAAGCAAAATGTAAAAGTAAAGTGCCGGCAGGTTTGGTGTGTTATGCCGATTTCTGTTTTACTTTTTACTTTTGAATTTTTATTTGTCTTACCAGTTACCGGTAACGTAAACCAGAAATAAGCTTTTACTATTGCAGTCTAAACCATAAAGGAAACATGAAATGTATGTATAAAAAAATCTGCCTCCTGAGTTTAATTTTTTTATTGGGTGTAACTATGGCGATTGCCCAGCAAACGCATCCGGCTGGCATTGCACCTTTTAAAATAACGCTGGTAAACGGCAAGTCTTATACTTATCAGCAAATCAAGAAAAACATACCGACTGTATTAATCTATTTTTCTCCTACCTGCGACCACTGTAAAGCCTTCACCAAAGAGCTATTGACACACGACAAAGAACTGCGCACCAAACAAATTATTATGGTGGGTTACGAGCCGGTTATGGAAATGAAGGTGTTTGATTCTACCTTTCATATTTCTTCCAAGCCTTATATAAAAATGGGCACCGAGGGATACACTTTTATAGTGCAGAAATATTATGCCGTACAGCGTTTTCCGTTCGTGGCGATGTACAATAAAAAAGGCAGTCTGGTAAAGACTATACCGTTTGTAACAGAGCCCGAAGCTGCGGCCAAAGAGATTGCTAATCTTCAATAAAGCAATATTTACGGCTAATACAGTAATTTTTTAAAGAGAAGTCGATGAAAATATGTGGGTTCTTGTTCGTTCTTTTATTCGGCTTTATGAAAGTGCAGTCGCAAAGTAAATTATATACAGAACTTTATCGTCCACAGATTCATTTTTCGCCTGCTGAGCACTGGATGAATGACCCTAACGGCATGGTGTATGCCAACGGAATTTACCATCTTTTTTACCAATATTATCCTGGCGCTTCTGTATGGGGACCTATGCATTGGGGGCACGCTACCAGCACAGATCTCATTCACTGGAAGCACCAGCCAGTTGCTTTGTTTCCTGATAGCTTAGGATACATTTTTTCGGGCAGTGCTGTAATTGATAAAAACAATACTTCTGGTTTTGGAAAGAAGGGTATTGCACCACTGGTAGCTATTTATACCAACCACGATACTGCTGGTGAACATGCCAACCGAAATGATTTTCAAAAACAAAGTATCGCATACAGTGTAGATGGCGGCAAAACCTGGACAAAATATAAAGGCAATCCGGTGCTTCCCGACAATACCGGCATCCGTGATTTCCGGGATCCCAAAGTGATTTGGTATCCCAAAGAGAAGAAATGGATTATGATTCTTGCGGTAAAAGATCATGTCGCTTTTTATTCGTCGCCCAACTTGAAAGATTGGACATATGAAAATGACTTCGGAGAGAAACTTGGTGCGCACGGCGGCGTGTGGGAATGCCCGGATTTACTTAGGTTTCAGCAAAACGGTAAAGAAGTTTGGGTAGTTACTGTTAGCATCAATCCTGGTGGCCCCAACGGCGGCTCTGCTACTCAGTATTTTACAGGCCAGTTCAATGGAAAAGCATTTACAACAGATGATTCCACTGAAACGAAGTGGATGGACTATGGCACCGACAACTATGCCGGTGTTACGTGGAGCAACACGGGCAACCATCACATTTCTCTCGGCTGGATGAGTAACTGGAACTATGCGACCATCGTTCCAACAGAAGCATGGCGCAGTGCTAATACACTGCCCCGCGAGCTAGCTTTACAAAAGGTAAATGGTAAGCAGTATCTGGCTTCGTTGCCTGTAAAAGAGCTCAACAAAATCGCAACTTCTTTTACTAAAATCACCGATGTAAAGGCGAATGGTTATACGGTTGCCAATACTAAAAGCATCACCACACCTTATCGCATTACAGTATCCGCCGATAAGTTGGCCAATCTTTCTTTCGCCTTCTCAAATGCAGCGGGAGATAGGCTTTCAGCAGGTTATGATAAGGAAAGTCATCGATATTTTATCGACAGGAGCAAAGCCGGCAAATCTGACTTTTACAAAGGATTTGCTGCTAAGCATTGGGCACCAAGGTTATCCCAAAGCAGCCGAATGAATATTACTATCATTATCGATGCTGCTTCTATCGAGATGTTCGCCGATGATGGATTGACCGTTATGACTGATATTTTTTTTCCAAAGCATTTATTGAACGGTATTACCATCACATCAAAAGAAAATCTGACTATTAAAACTTTAAAGGTCGATCAACTCAGCTCTATCTGGAAGCAGTAAGAAAATGCCTGCTTCATGTATTAACAGTTGGTTTAAAAAAAGGCGGAATAAAAAACTTTACTTTACAACGCCAATCTACTGCACGATGAAGCTGCTTTTTATACTGTTCGCCTGCTTCTTTTTTTCAACCGGAATAAAAGCGCAGAACACTGCGTGGTTCTATGGTAGCTGGCGTGGTGAAACTTACTTCCCTAAGGGTCCCGTTACAAAGCGTATTATCATTAAACTGAACGTTACGAAAGTATCGGGCAACACTTTTGAAGCCACGCTTGAAAACCTTTTTCCCAGCGATACCATTGTACGTTTGGAAAGACTGATAACAGGTACCATTGCCAATAAAAAGTTTCTTGTCAACACCAATGAAGAAACCTACATCCGCGACCCTCGCACACAAAATTTTTGGTACGATTGTACCGGTTGTCCGGTGCAATCAAGCTTTGCCATCAACAGCGATAAAGTAGAAATAAAGCTTATCACCACTAACTGCAGCGATGTTTGTAATGGCGAAACTGTGTTTAGCCGCGACACCAGCAGCCTCGATTCTACTCAGAAGATACAATTAGCTAAATGGTTTGGCTTGCCAGTTAAAAATACCTCAGCTAAGGCAAAGAAAAAGCACAGTGATACAGCGGTGATTGCAGCTGTTCCGCCGGTAGTTACGCCGCCTAAAAAAGATAGTGTAACATCAAAAGCCGTAGTCAAAAAAGGCAAACCGGCGCCTGCCAAAAAAGATAGCGTGTCTATAGCAGGCGTCGCTAAAAAAGAAGCGAAAAAAGATACACTTCCTCAACCCGCAATAGTAACAAAAGATACACTTGCCAATGCACTAACCTCTAGAGCTACTAACCTTGTCAATACCTTTCAGGTTACTTCTCCGAACATCATTGTG
>CAZZZH010000030.1:0-25111 GCA_964658445.1 Ilyomonas sp. | reverse complement strand
AAAGCAATTCTTTGTTATAAATGGCAGGCTTGTAACCGGCGGCGATCATCCATTTATTTACAAGACTTTGTTTTGCCATAGAAAGGCGGTCGTCAGACGTTATTTTATCCTGCATTGCAGCTTTTATTGTAATGTCTGAAGTATCCGGATTGGCAGTTTCTTTTTCAATTAATTTGATAATGTTATAACCGTAAGCAGTAGCAAACGGACGCGATACATCGCCTTCTTTCTGCATAGCAAATACTTCGCTCTCAAAGTCAGGACTGTATTGCCCAACGCTTACTTCAGTTGTATTTTTAGATCCACCTTTTTTGGCACCATATATTGCCTGCATATCACTAAAAGAAGCGCCGTTTTGTATCAGGTTGTAAACAGAATCGGCTAACTTTTTTGTTCTTGTTTTTTCGCTCTCATCAGCCACTGGCGAGAGAGCAAACAAGATATACTGAATCTTGCGTTTGCCCAACGCCACACGTTCATTTGTCACCTTAAAAATATGATAACCGATGCGGCTATGATATGGTTTTGCATACTCGCCGGTCTTTAAATTGTAGACAATATTTTCTGCGTCGTAAGGCAATGAAAAAACAGAAATGTAGCCGATATTTCCTTTGTTGTTTTTTGTATCCGCATCGGTTGCAAACTGCGCAACCACATCGTCGAAAGGCCTACCATTTTTAAGTAAGGTATAGGCTTCATTTATTTTGGCAAATGCCATTGTTGTATCTCCGCTTTTAGGTATGGGTACAAACACCTGCGACAGCTGAATGTCTTTGCGGCTGCGCAGGAACGCTTCTTTCACCAAGCTATTAATATTTGCCTCATTGTTAATAGCTGTTTCAGCCAGTTCTTTTTTAAAATTATCTGCTTCGCTTTTGTACTCATCTGTTGTGTTCATCTTTTCATCGTAAGCCGCCTGCACTTTCAGCTTGTATTTAATGTACAGGTCAAGGTAATTCTTCAAGGCAACACTGCGGCTTGTGGTATCGGCAGAAGGGTTTTTATCAAAGGCTTTTACAAACTCGTTTTTACTTACCGCTTTGTTGCCATAGGTAAATAAGGTTTGCGAGCGAACAGCGGTGCTAAGCATAAAAAGCAAGGTAAAAAAGATAATTGTTCTCATGATGCAGTAATGGCTTTATAACTGATGTATGGAGGGCGATAAATCTTACGTTTAATAGTAAATATCCGATACATTATTTTACTGGCGGCTTGTCCTGATGCTCCATCACTTCATCAAACTGAAGAAGGCTAAGACCTTTGGCCAATATGTGTTTGTCCTTATCTAACAAGTACATGGTTGGTGTTTGAAATACGTCGTACAACTGGCGATAATTTGCCCGGTTCGCCGTTTCATCTGCGGTCTTGGCTTCCTTGGTTTGATACACATTTGTCCAGTCCTGAAGGTGATGTTCATTTATAAAATCTTTCCATGCCTGCACTGCCGCATCCGATGTATTGACGGCAAAAATACGCACACCTTTTTTCTTCCACTTGGCTTTGTAAATACTATCCACACGCGGCACTTCTATTTTGCAATGACTACAGTTAGGATCCCAGAACAATACGAAGGTAAACGGACCTTCTTCCTTGTATAACGAATGTGTTTTGCCGAGTGTATCCGTCAGGTCTAACACAGGTGCAGGCTCGCCTATCTGGTTTGCCATCAAGCTGTAAGCGCGGTTGAAAATATATTTGCGCTGATCGGGCTTCAGCCAGGCTGTATCGCCTTTCGAGAAATAATTATCAAATAAAAACAGGAACACTTTATCCTGTCCCATAATTTCAGGATTGATGTATTTATCGGTAAATTTTCCCAACAAATATTGAAACATGTCTTTATTGGTGCGCGACGACAGCAGCATATAATTTACTTCATCACTAATGCTATCGGGCTGCGCAGAAACATAATATTTAAAGTAGTCATCAATCTTCGGATCAAAGAAAGGCGTATGCAGTAACCGACTGTCGTCGAATGGTACATCATCCCAATAATGATCCTTCACAAAATAAAAGGCTTCGGCGCTATTGGGCTTGATGTTGGCAGGCAATTCTGGTTGCTTTACAATTTTAAAAAACAAAGCCAGCATCGAGGCCGAATCGGTCTTCATTACGTTCTGGCGATAAGCCGTTAGCAAATCGTACTGCTTTTGTAAATCAGCAGTAATCTTACCAGAATCCTCTTTTGTTTTCGCACCTTGTAACGAGACTTTTAAATTATTTATTTCAGGTACATGTTGAGATAAAAATTTGGTGTAATTCTGAAATGCAGTGTTCTCTTCCGAGCCGGTGAAAACGATATTATCTGCATGTGCCGTATCTGCTTTTATAGAGAAGTGTTGTTTGTCATCCATCAGTATTTCAAACAGTATGCTCTTTTGCGGGCTCACCAGAAAGTAAATGCCTTTGTCTAACTTCTTCGCGCCTTTAAAGACCACAGTTCCGTTAGCATCTGCCATTGCAGAATCGGCTAATGTTTTGTATTTGCCGTAATAAGAACCGAGGTACAATTGAACATTGGAAAATGGTGTAATAGTAGCGGTAATTTCATAGCCGTTTTTAGCGACAGCCGCGGTTTTGGTTTGAGCGAATGAATTTATGAATAAAAGAAAACACACACATTCGCAAAGGAATCGCTTCATCAGAGATTATAGTTTTAAAAAGGTAAAAATATTATAAATAGAAGTTGCAGTTATTAAGATTACTTTAAAAATTAGGTAAGCTAAGCAAAGTTTATACAGTAAAATAGATTGCTTTCAACATTACGCTTCCACAATCAAACATCTGGCTTCTTTCTCTCACTTTACCAAAACTTTTTATCCGGTTGCATATTGTCTTCGTTACTTTTAACCGTTTCAAAAAACATGATAACGATGGCATTAGCAAAAATACTCTGGGCAGACGATGAGATTGAAAACCTGCAATCGCAACGCTTATTTTTAGAGAGCAAAGGCTACGAAGTGCAGACCTTTACCAATGGCTTCGATGCAGTGGATTATGTAAAAGATAATGCAGTGGATGTAGTGCTTCTCGATGAAAGTATGCCCGGCATTACGGGATTGGAAACGTTGGCAAAAATAAAAGAAATAAACCCGATGGTGCCCGTGGTGATGATCACTAAAAACGAAACAGAAAACCTGATGGAAGAAGCTATTGGCAGCCAGATAACCGACTACCTGATAAAGCCTGTAAACCCAAACCAGGTGCTGCTTTCGCTAAAAAAAATATTAGATAACAGAAGACTTGTCGCGGAGAAAACGACGCAGCAATACCAGCAACAGTTCCGCAATTTATTCATGGCATTAAACAGCAATCCCGACTTCAACGAATGGATGGATATTTATAAGAAACTTACGTATTGGGAACTGGAAATGGAGAAGAGCGACAGTCCTGAAATGCAGGAGGTTTTCCAGACGCAGAAAAGCGAGGCAAACACCGAGTTTTTTAAGTTTATTAGCAAGAATTATACGTCGTGGATAAACGGAAAAGCCAAGAATGTTCCGGTGATGAGCCATACATTGTTTACTGAGAAAGTATTGCCTGTAGTTGAAAAAGGTACACCCACTTTTTTTCTTGTTATCGACAATCTTCGCTACGATCAGTGGAAGGCCATACAACCTATCTTTTCGGAATATTTCAGAGTAGTTGAGGAAGATACTTTTTACAGCATTTTGCCCACTGCAACGCAGTATTGCCGCAATGCCATCCTTGCCGGCTTGATGCCAATAGACATTGAAAAACAGTTCCCGGTACAATGGAAAAACGATGATGAAGAAGGCGGTAAAAATTTGTTTGAAGAAGAGTTTTTCAGAGGACAACTGAGGCGTTTGCGAAGAGAAGATATTAAGTGCAGCTATACAAAAGTGGTACATTACAACGATGGTCAACAGTTGGTAAACAACATTCATAATCTGCTTCGCAATGATTTGAATATTATCATTTACAATTTTGTCGACATGCTAAGCCACGCCCGCACCGAGATGGAAGTACTGAAAGAATTAGCCAGCGATGAGGTAAGCTATCGCAGCATTACGAGAAGCTGGTTTGAGCACAGCGCTTTGTATCAGGCATTAAAAAAGATAACCGATAAAAAAATAAATTTGGTGCTGGCAACAGACCACGGAAGTGTGCGTGTAAAGACACCTTACAAAGTAATTGGTGATAAACAAACGACTACCAACCTACGCTATAAGCATGGACGAAACCTAAACTACGAACCACGTGAAGTGCTTGCGTTCCGCGATCCGCGCGAAGCCGGTTTGCCGGTTCCGAATGTGAACTCATCATTCATCTTTGCAAAGGAAGATGGATTTCTGTGTTACCCAAATAATTACAATTACTTCGTCAATTATTATAAAAATACCTTTCAGCATGGAGGCGTGAGTTTGGAAGAAATGATTGTGCCGGTGGTGAGAATGACGAGCAAGTAAAGACGAAAGTTATCACTTATTTGTTTACACAGTTTAGCTAGACTTACATGCCATTTTGTTTAGCGATTGCTATCATTAACGTAGCTGTATTTCTTTTAAAAATCGAAGATGTTTGAAGCCATATTTCCCAGCGGCTTAGTTATGAAGTTCGTATCAAAATAATCTATTTTCCCTTCGTCAATTATAGCAACATAAAATGCCAGACTGCGCTTTGGTTATCATCCAGGGAGCACAGGTTTGCATTCTGACTGGAATGAATATTCATGCGTTTCTTTGTTGTTTATTTAAAAGTAGATATCATCAATGACAACGCATATGAGTACGAAGCCGCATCAGGAGCAGCATTTGCAAAGTTCCGCTTTTATTACCGACGTTGTGATTGGCATGTCAGATGGATTAACCGTGCCTTTCGCTTTAGCAGCGGGCATGAGCAGCGCTGTATCTAACAATCATATCGTTACCACAGCAGGCATAGCCGAGATCATCGCCGGCTCAATAGCCATGGGGCTTGGCGGCTTTTTAGCAGGTAAAACCGAGCAGGATCATTACGCTTCAGAATTGAAGCGGGAATATGATGAAGTAGAAAGAGTGCCTGATGTAGAAAAGGCAGAAATAAAAGAAGTTTTTGCCGGGTATGGTTTAAGTGAGCAAGTGCAAACCATAATTGCAGATGAGCTGGCAAAAGACAAAGACAAATGGGTTCAGTTTATGATGAAGTATGAGCTGGGTTTAGATGAACCTGATGCTAACCGTGCACGCAAAAGCGCGTTGACCATTGGCATATCTTATATTGTTGGCGGCATCATTCCCTTGCTTCCTTACTTTTTTACAACTCAGCCTAATGAAGGCCTAAAGCTATCTGCAGTCATCACAATTGTTTGTCTTTTTGTCTTTGGTTATTTTAAAAGTAAAGTAACCGGACAGCCCGTTTTAGCAGGTGCCATAAAGGTTACTGTTATTGGTGCTTTGGCTGCTACAGCCGCCTTTTTTGTTGCTAAATTATTCAGTGCTTAAAATCCTTTCGTTTCAACTCATATTTTTTCATTGAGCCTTTGGTTAATACAAATAACCCGGCGTTTCTGCAATGAAGCGCCGGGTATTATAATTCATCAATCCATATTTTTATGCCAGCACTTTCCGCACCGTTTCTCTATTCCAGAAGCGGTGCTGCGCAATCGCTTCTATAAAAGGCGCAGGCATTTTCTTTGCATCGCTGCCCATGATAATATCTTCTTTGCTTATAGAGGTTGTGTGATTTAAAGGCAGTTGCATATCGGCAAGGTAATCAGGATCGTTTGTACTGCTGTTCAGATAATGTTCGTAAAAGAAGCTCCACACAGAAAGATTTTTATCAGCCGTTTTATGAGCCTGGTAATGCTCAAAAAGCAGAGGCATTTTTTGCAAACTGGTATATTTCTGTTGTGGTAAACAGGTAAAGAACTAAAAAGAATATGGAGATGACTTTTCGCAAGAGTAAAAACCACTTTATAACAACAATAAAGCCGGAACAAATCAATCTATTTAAAAGCTGCAATGACGATTATTACAGGTTGTCTCGACCAGAACAAAATCTTTTCCAAGCAATCTTTGAGAAGGTACATAACATTATGAAAGGCAATAAGGTCTTAATTTATGCAAAACATTTATCGTATTGCTAAACAGGATGAAGTATGTTTCGTTGCCTTTGTAAAAAATAATGCTAAACCAAGCAGGAAAAGTATACTGCCAACCTGCCACACCAAACAGATTGGCGTTAAACTTGATTTTTTATCTACACTAAATATAAATACAATTATGGCAAGCGAAAAAGCAATATTAGCGGGTGGTTGTTTCTGGGGCGTGGAAGAATTGATAAGAGACCTGCCTGGTGTGACGTCTACGAGAGTTGGCTATAGTGGTGGAGATGTAAAAAATGCAACCTACCGAAATCATGGCACGCACGCTGAAGCTATTGCTATTACTTTCGATCCGGATGTTTTGTCATACCGAAAATTATTGGAATTTTTCTTCCAGATTCACAATCCAACTACTAAGAACAGGCAGGGTAATGATGTGGGTACTTCTTACCGATCTGCCATATTTTATCTAAGTGGTGAACAAAAGAGTACGGCCGAAGAATTAATCAAGGAAATGAGTGCCTCCGGCGTTTGGCCAGGTCTTATAGTAACTGAAGTAGTGCCTGCTTCAGACTTTTGGGATGCGGAAGAAGAGCATCAGAATTATTTGCAGAAACATCCTTACGGCTATACCTGCCATTTTGTACGGCCCGACTGGCAATTGCGGGAACTAAAAAAAGCCTGATCCGTTTCTGAATTTGTTTTTGTTGTGTACTGTTCTTTTTGCAAAATGGGTTGTAAGCCAAGCCAAAATAACTGCGATTAGCAACTTGCAGAAGCCAACCGTTTTGACAATGATTACAAATTGTAAGAATGAATAAGGCATTTTGGACTAACCTCGTCCGGTACTGTAAAAACAATTCCTTTACGCTCAATTAGTCTTATAAATTGTTCTTGCTCTCAATCTTGTTTATATATTTGTCGCCATTGATTCATTTTCAAATAAAACAAATAAAATGTTGAAAACCAATCTTCGCTTGCTGGTTTGTGCTGTGGCCATTCTATTATCGGCAAGTTGTGTCAGTACCAAAAAGTTTCAGTCGTTGCAGTCAGATTATAATACTTTGCAGGGTAAAGCTAATGCACTTGCCAAAGCCAATGACGACTGCCAGTCTGCGCTTGGCTCTGCCAATGTAAAAATTGCCAGCCTGCAGGATCAGTTGCAGGCAGAGCGCTCTCACAATGCCTCTTTGCAGTCTGCTTTAGATAAAAGTCTTACCTCGGCCAGTCAGGGAAATGTAAACATTTCGAAGCTGGTAGATGAAATCAATTCATCGAACCGGTACATTCAGGAACTTGTCGCTTCCAAAAACAAAAGCGATTCGCTAAATATGATTTTAACCAACAACCTGACCCGCTCGCTTAGCCACGATGAGATGCAGGATGTGAATGTGCAAGTGTTGAAAGGGGTAGTGTATATTTCTTTGTCAGACAATATGCTTTACAAGTCCGGCTCTTACGAAATCTCTGACAAAGCCGGCACAACACTGGCTAAAATTGCCAAAATCATTACCGATTATAAAGACTTTGAAGTGCTGATAGAAGGTAACACTGATAATGTGCCCATCACAAAGCCGAATATCCGCAACAACTGGGATCTGAGTGCATTGCGCGCTTCATCGGTAGTACAGGCTTTGCAGAACAACTATGGCGTAGACCCCAAGCGTCTTACTGCCGGTGGACGTGGTGAGTATAACCCCATTGCGAGCAACGATACCGAAGCAGGTAAAGTACAGAATCGCCGTACACAGATTATCATTACACCTAAGCTCGACCAGTTTATGGAGTTGATTAATAAAGCTCCGGCAACTGACTCTACTGGTGCAAAAGGATAACGTGTAAGATATTCTAAGCTAACCTTAGCCGGCATAGCCTTAAGAGGGTTTACTCTGGTTATTGTTATCTACACAAAAGCAGCCATCAGAACATTCTGATGGCTGCTTTTGTGTAGTATTTATTCTTCTAGTAACTGACCTTTTATTCAAGGAAAAACGTTACAAATGATTCAGTGATTTCTCATCTTTAATTCTTACCAAAGAACTCAAACATCTGCGTGTAGAGCCAATCTGCATCGGCGTTCTGCATCACTTTGTGTGGTACGCCGGGCAGGCTGTACAAGATCACTGGCTTGCCTGTTTTACAATTGTTATAGGTATAAGCTGTAACCATGCTGCCATGCAACTGAGTTGTGCTTGGAGCGGCATCGCAGCTATTCACTTTTGCCCATTGCCTTGCCGTTTCTTCCGCGCTTAAAAAAGTATAGCCCCAAGGGTTGTAGCCGCCACCGTAAGGAACCGTTTTATCTGCCTGCCCGTGAATCTGCAGCATAGCAATGGGCTTCGCGGTGCTTTTCATTTCATCAGTATAAAGGGAGCCGGAGATAGTAGCCACAGCAGAGAATAAATTCATTTGTATGGCGAGATAGTGGACCAGTATTGCACCATTCGACGAACCAATAGCATACACCCTTTTGGTGTCTATACTTGTGTTCAATTGCAGCCAGTTGTACATTGCCTGAACAAAGTGTGGTTCGTTCACCGGTTTGAAAGGGTAGTTGCCACCCACATTCCAGTAGCCGCCATTAGCACCCTGACCGTACACAGCGATGTACTGGTATTTTTCCACATAATCGCCTGCGGAACGGTTTGCCACCCAACTGGTGTCTCTGCCGCGTATAGAGTGAAAGAAGAAGATAACCGGATAGCTCTTCGATGCTGTGTAGCCCGAAGGAAGCTGCACCAGAAAGGTTCTTGTATCGCCATCTACTTTTAGGTAGTAGCGGCGCAGACCTGCCTGCTTTATCAGTGGTCGCTCATCGCCTGTAGGGTCAGGATTTGCATTGCCTTGCGGTGGAACTTTGGAGGTGCCGCTACGCTTTGGCTTGCTGCCGGTTCCTGTATTTAGTACGCGGTTGCAGGCAGCTAAAAAGGAAGAGAACATAAGCAGAACGAGGATATATTTCATGAATGAATGATTGGTGAACAACACTAAGAAATAAAGCACAAACGATCAGCCGGCTGCCTCTGTTTTTTCCAGGCACTTCTTCAGGCTGTCGCGCCAGTCTTTAATAGAGATGCTGAAGACCGACTGTATTTTTTGTTTGTCTAACACGGAGTAGGTGGGGCGCTTTGCTGGTGTAGGATATTGCTCCGTTGGTATGGGATGCACTGTGCACCCCGAACCTGAGAGCTCTTTGATGGCTGTTGCAAACTCGTGCCACGAAATGTTGCCGCCGTTACTATAATGATAAATACCTAATGGCACCGGATTGTTTACACAATACCTTATGATAGCGATGATGGCTTCTGCAAGGTCGGACGCATAGGTAGGCGAGCCGTGCTGGTCGCTTATGACATTGATGCTGTCGCGTTCTTTCATCAGCCGCAGCATGGTTTTTACAAAATTATTTCCATAGCGGCTATACACCCACGAAGTGCGGATAATGAGCGTATGCAAGTTGTTTTCCAAAGCGAGCCTTTCTCCTTCGCGCTTTGCATAACCGTAGTGGTTTACCGGATCGGTGGCATCGTCTTCGAGGTAGGGAACATGACCTATACCGTTAAAGACATAATCTGTTGAAATGTGCAGCAGCACTGTATTGTAGCGTTGGCATAGTGTGGCAATGTTGCCAACCGCCGTTGCATTGATCTCGTATGCTTTGTCTTTTTCAATCTCTGCTTTATCTACTGCGGTGTAGGCGGCGCAATTAATAAAGAAGGACGGTTTATGCGTTTCAAAGAATGCCTCCATTGCAGCCTGCGAAGCGATGTCTAATTCTTCCTGACCTGCAAAAACAAAATCGTAAGCCGTGAATAACTGAGCCGCATCCTGCAGCTCGCTTCCCAACTGACCATTTTTACCGCTGACTGCAATTACTTTTTTTTCCATAACAACTGTAACGATTATTGGTTTACAAATTCCAGCACCGACGTAGTAATGTACGCCAATTGCTCTTCTTCTAATTCGGTATGTATAGGCAACGAAATCACACGCTCCGTAAGCCAGTCTGTTACTGCGAGGTTCACCGAAGCGCTGTTGAAATGATCAAACATTTTTTGGCGATGCCCGGGCACCGGGTAGTATATCATGGACGGGATGTTTTTCGATGCCAAATATTCATTTAAACCATCCCGACTGGTGCCTTCGAGCAGCAAGGTGTATTGGTGAAAGACATGCTGGCTGTACGCCGCCCGAAACGGTGTAGTTATCTTCGGATGATTGGAGAATGCAGCGTCGTAATAGTCAGCGGCTTTTCTTCGCGCAGCGATATAAGAGTCCAGCTCTCTGAGCTTAATGTTGAGCACAGCAGCCTGCACGGTATCTAACCTGGAGTTGCAGCCTACTACTTCGTGATAATATCGTTTCTGCTGGCCATGGTTGGCTATCATCCTGAGCTTTTGTGCGAGCTCGTCGTCATCTGTAAAGATGGCACCGCCATCGCCATAGGCGCCTAAATTCTTGGATGGGAAGAAGGATGTGCAACCTACTTTACCAATGGTTCCTGTTTTCTTTGTATTGCCATTGCTGAACGTAAAGGAGCCGCCAATGGCTTGTGCATTGTCTTCGATGACCGGAATGTTGTGTTCGTTTGCCACCTGCATGATGGCTTCCATATTTGCTGCTTGTCCATACAAATGAACGGGTACGATGGCTTTTGTTTTGGGTGTGATGGCGCTGCGCAATGAGTCGACATCCATGCAGAAGGTCTGCTTGTCTACCTCAACAAATACGGGTACCAGATTCAGCAAAGCAACGACCTCTGTTGTAGCAATATAAGTGAACGATGGCGTGATGACTTCGTCGCCGGGCTGAAGGCCAAGCGCCATCATGCTGATTTGTAAAGCGTCGGTGCCATTGGCACAGGGAATCACATGCTTGCTGCCAAGGTAAGTGGCCAGCGATTCGGCAAACTGCTGTACGGGTTTGCCGTTAATGAAAGCGGTGCTTTCCAAAACATCGATGACGGCTTTGTCTATCTCCGGCTTTAGCTTCTGATACTGGGTTTTTAAATCGACCATTTGTATGGGGCGCATAGTTTCCATTTATTAATTTACGGGGCAAAGCTAACAGAAAAGGGTAAGCGATGAAGCCACTTCTTTTCCGCAGGACAACTGTGCTTTGGAGTGCCATTACCCAAAGTTTTCCTTGTGTTCTTTCCTTTTTTGATTGTACATTTTGTCTTCTTCCACCTGCTGCCAAGCGGCGTAGAAGATGGCGGCGCTGCAGGCTTTGGTTTCGTCTTCTTCGTTCGGCAGCACTTCTCTACCATGTGCGCCGCTTTGCCCTTTTTTATCGGCGGGTACAGGACCCTTGTATTTCTTGCCCGATTTGTGGTTAGCATACCGTCTTGCGCGCGTGTAGCCCATTTGCAAGAACTTCCGCGCCATATCCATACCTACAAAATCATTGTCTTTTTTGTATTGATAAAACAGGGCAGTGATAGTTTCGGATGATGTTTTTGCCAGTTCAGGCGTTTTAAACTTCCATTGCGGAAGGATTTCGCTTTTGTATGGCTCGACCAACAGCACACCCTGCTCTCCCTTGCCGACGCGATAGTGTTCAGGGTGTTGCCGCATGTCTATGTTTTTATAATCGAGAGAATAAGGAAATGGCGTTGTGGACATGCAGTGGATTTATGGACTTTATAAAAGCGTTTTGTTTTTTAAATCCAACGGCAGTATAAGATCATAGAACTCCTTTTTAGAAGCAAGATCCATCAGCGCATCGCGGTGCCGCTCGTGGTGCATATCAGTGCCTGCGAATTGTATCATGTTGTTCTTAATGAGCTTCTCGGCTGCTTTTTTCGGGTAGCCGCCGTAGTAGCCTGCCAGCGAGAGAAGGTTAACCTGCAGTATACAGCCCATATCGATAAGGCGCTGGTATTTATCGAACGAATCGTGGTAATACACATAGCGCTCCGGGTGCGCCATGATGGGTTGTAAGCCACGGATGCAAAGCTCGAAGATGACCGTCTCTATGTTGGGCGACGGTGCGACAAAGCTCATTTCGATTAGGATGTAGTTGGAGCCGAATGTGAGCAGCTCGTCCTCGCGGCGAATACTTTCTTCGAAGTCGAGATCTACCATGTATTCTGCGGCAGCTTCTATTTCGACACCGATGTTATTTTCTTTGATGGCCTGCTGTACCTGCTGAAGGCGGGGCAGTATGGTAGCAGGTGAGTTTGGGTAAATGTCGGATATGATATGCGGTGTGCAAATGAGCTTGCGGTAGCCAATGTTATGAAGCTGCTGCACGTACTCCACCGTTTCGTCCAGTGTCTTTAAACCATCGTCTAAGTCGGGCAGCAGGTGCGAATGCATATCGGCACCAAGAAAGGAAAGGTCTGCCGCCACTTTTTTATTAAAGAAAGAGAACATGAGGCAAACTTAATGAATCTAAAAGGAAGTGGGAATGCCAATGAAACAGACTGCCGGCAGGCTGATGGAATGTTGTCTTCTTACGTAAGATATGTGATGTTTTGTGGTGATGAGTGTTGCGAAAAAGATGGCTTTTTGCACAGCGTTGCTGCTTTGTTGTGTCGTATAATTACGTTTCTATATGAAGGAGTACTTATTTGTCCGGCTGGCAAGATGCATATGACAAGCACATCTGCAAAAAACAAAGCCCACCACAAACGTGTGGTGAGCTTCGCTATACAACATGAGTTGCTTATTTATTGCAACAAGCACTGCCCGAGTAGCAACAAGCTTTACCCGGAGCGCAGCAGTCTGCTTTTTTAGCAGAGCTGCTGTTTGCAAAAACAACGGCACTTGCCAGTAACAATACGGCAGAGATGCTTACTACTATTTTTTTCATTTTATTTAATTTGAAATTTGAAAGAATAATGACCTATTGCGGACTTAAGTGGCTTGCGGCGGGTGCCAACAGTCTTTAGTGTAAGACGACAATAAGGTATCGTTTACCAACGGAAATATAATAGCCGGAAGAAAGGCCTGTGGCAAGGAGAAAAACGATGCGCTACGGTTGATAAAAAAACAATTGGCGCAAGAAAGAAAGGGATTGTCGCAATGACCCTTGTTGCAACAGTTGTTATTGTTTTCAGCGCTCCTTTTGCGAGGCAGCCATGAGGACGAACGGGTGCAACAATCACTTGCCGTCTTTGCTTCGCTTTGTGCCGCAAATGCCACGCTGCTAAGCACGGGCTGCAGCGTGAGAAAGAGAACGAGAGAAGCGAGAATGGCGGACAGGATTTTCATTTGCGAAGCAAAGATAGCCGGTTTGCGGTGTTGCGCGAACGGAGAGATTTATATGTTGCTGTTTTAACTAAGAGATTCGGCCCAAACCTTCGGGAGAATAATTGATGACGAATACGGTTGAGGACAATTGAGGAACGATGGTCTCCAATCGAAATGAGGTGCTTCGCATTTTATCATTAGAATCTTATCTTCCTTTTGCTACTTGAGGGATGAACATAGATAGGTTTTTGCAGGAATGTGTAGCTATTAAATTTAAATCATTGCACGAGCTTATCTTCCGCAACGCTTACCTCATTTCTCTCGTTTATTTATAAAAGACAATTACATTTACACCGTCAACAAAAACCAATCTATGAGACGTATTTATTACCCGATGTCTATTGTTTTTTCTTCTTTTTTTCTGCTCTTTTTGTGTATGAATCTTTCCGCTTTTTCGCAGGTAAACGTAGCGACACAGCACAACGACTTGAAGCGTACGGGATGGATGCCAAAAGAAACGCAGCTGACGCAGGCAAACGTGGACACGGCTACCTTTGGAAAGGTGTTTAGCCGCGCCGTTGATGATCAGATATATGCACAGCCGCTGGTAATAAGTCACCTGCGGTTTGGCAGGAAGTTCAGGAATCTGGTGTATGTGGCAACGGTGAACAACAGCGTGTACGCATTTGATGCCGATAACGATACGGCGAACACGCCGGTATGGCAGGTGAGCCTGACACCAAGCGGCTACAGAGCTATTAAGAACACGGATATGACGGGAGCCTGCGGTGGCGGCTATAAAGACTTCAGCGGCAATATGGGGATTGTGGGAACGCCGGTGATAGACACGGCGACCGGAACGCTGTACGTGGTAGCTCGCAGTGTGACGACCACGACTCCTAAGACGTTTGTGCAATATCTTCATGCAATAGACATTAGAACGGGTAAGGAAAGAGCGAACAGCCCTGTGTATATAACGGCTACGATAAACGGTACGGGCGATGGCAGCGTGGGCGGAAAGATTACATTTAACCAACAACACCAAAACCCGCGTCCTGGCTTGCTGCTATATAAAGGCGTGGTGTATATCTCGTGGGCATCGCACTGCGACTGGAGCCCGTATCACGGCTGGGTGATAGGCTACGACGTAGCCAACCTGCAACAAAAATATGTGTATGTAACCACGCCGAATGGCGGTCTGGGCGGCATCTGGATGAGCGGGCAGGCACCGGCAGTAGATGATGCCGGCTTTATTTACCTATCGACCGGAAACGGTACGGTTGGCAGCGGCAATAACCCGAACGACACCACGAACCGCGGAGAAAGTGTATTGAAGCTGTCAACCTCGTCGGGACAATTGAAAGTGGTGGACTTTTTTACACCGCACAATTACCAGGAATTGGAAAACGGTGACCTTGATTATGGCGTGGACGGCGTGACGCTAATACCAAATACAAACCTGTCGCTCTCGGGCAGCAAGCAGAGTTATCTGTATGTGGTAAACACCAACAAAATGGGCAGAACATCTACAACCGATACGGGAGCAACAGAAATCATTGATATCAACGCAGAGTTTAACGGAGAAAAGCATTTGCACGGGTCGCCGGTGTATTATAAAAACTATGCGAACAAAGAATACATCTATGCCTGGGCAGAGGATGGCCTGCTGAAGCAGATACCTTTTAACCGGCAGACGCAGTTTTTTGATACGGCGCATACAATCATTGGCACGACGATATTGCCGCAGGGTATGCCGGGCAGTATGTTGTCGTTGTCGTCTAACCAACTGAAGAAGGGCACAGGTATTATTTGGGCAACGCACCCGCTTCAAGGCAATGCGAACCAGGCGGTAGTGCCAGGTGTTTTGCAGGCTTTCTCTGCAGATGACGTATCACACGAGTTGTGGAACAGCAACCAGAACGCGGCGAGAGATGGCATTGGCAAGTTTGCGAAATTTGTATGTCCCACTATTGCCAACGGCAAAGTGTATATGGCTACCTTCAGCAACGTGCTGAATGTATACGGGTTGCTGCCGAAGCAAAGCGCGGCGGAGAACAAAGCACCGGACGCGAAAGCCAAAGCGGTATTGATGGCGGCTGATAATGATAAGCTGGAAGTGTATCCAAACCCGGCAAAAACACAGGTGACTATTAACTTTACAAATAGAAACAGTGAAGCACAGAAGACTTTGATACTGTTACTGAATAACACCGGCGAAGTGATCTATAAACAAAGTACGGTGGTGAATCCAGGAAGCAATACACTGGCTGTGCAGTTGCCCTCATCTGCTGCCAACGGTCTGTACCTGCTGCAGCTGACGACGGCTGATGGCGTGACGGTAACGAAGAAGCTGGTGATCGAGAAATAAAAGGTCTTTATGGCAGTAGTGAACCAATAATAACTCATTACAACGCGTAGGTGCCGGCTTATTGAAAGCCGGCATTTGTATGTGGACAAGAGGGAGATTTAAGGAAGAAAAAGTGTGAAGTTTGTGCCTTGATGGAAAGAATGATCTGCATTATGAAATCGTCATCTCTTTAGCGCCGGCACCCGGTTAATGAAATCGTTTTTATCATTGCTAAAAAAGGAAACATGTATGCATCTGTAACACTCTTCTGCGGCTCGCAAGCGGGCGCCAAGCCAGTGTACCGGCAGGAAGCAGAAGCGGTAGGAAAGATACTAGCCGAAAATTATATCAAGCTCATTTATGGAGGCGGCAACAGCGGGCTGATGGGTATAGTGGCGAACACGATGTTGCAGCACGGCGGCACTGTAACCGGCGTGATGCCGAAGCTGCTGATAGAAAAAGAAAAAGTACATATGGAGCTTACGACACTTCACCAATCGGAAGACATGCACGAGCGAAAAAAACTGTTGTATAGTTTGGCTGATGCGGCTATCATACTGCCCGGCGGCATTGGCACGCTGGATGAAATGTTTGAGATCATAACATGGAATAACCTTTCGATACACAACAAAAAAATAATCCTGCTAAATACAGCAGGATTCTATAATTTTTTATTGCAACACCTGCAGCACATGCAGGATGAAGGCTTCTTATATTACGACTGGCGAACGATGGTTACAGTATGCGAGCACTCGGGTAGTTTGCTTCGCGCCTTGACTGTTGCTTAGCGGGATGCAGGTACACGTTGTAGCCGACTCTTACAATGGGTTGCGCAACAATTTGCCCTACTTCGTTTTCGGTTACATAGGGCGAGTATGCATTCTTTAAAAGGTCGACACCAACAAAGATGTAATAGCTGCCCTGACCTACTTGACGCTGCGTGTAACCCAAGCCAGCAATGAAACTAGAGGCATCAACGGTTGTTTTGTAAGTGTAAATATCCTGCTTCACTTTTATCTTAGTCCAGTTCTCCTCAAACTGACCTTGCACGAATAAAAAGTTGACCGGGTAAAGCCTTACAAAGGGCCCGCCGCCATAGTTAAACTGTCGCAGTTTGGTATCGGAAGGATTATAATACGTGTTAGCCGCAACCGAAGTATAGATAAGGTTTAAGCCAAGACCGGCATCGAGCCAGTTGGTAATGGAGTAACCGATTTCGGGGCTGGCGCCGAGAGTTAATTGGCCCCCGCCCAAACCTAAGTTGAGGCTGCCACCCACAAAAATATTTTCCTGTTTAAAGCCGCCTTTCAGCTCACCATAATCATTGTTGTTGGCACCATTATTTTGCTGCGCAAAACCAGAATGAAACAATCCGCAACCCAGCAGTAACACTATTATTTTCTTCATAAAAATGATTTACAATCAGCAAACATAAACGCTTACACGGCATCGAAAATTTTGCCTCTATTTAAAATATTGTTAGGATCGAACACCCGCTTTATTCCACGCATCAACTGCAGGTTTGTGTCTTCAAACACAATGTCCATGTAGCTTTTCTGAATTAAACCGATGCCGTGCTCACCGCTAATTGTGCCACCGAGACTATGCACCAGTTTAAATAAAGACCGCAAGGCTTTATTCATTTCCTCGTCGCCAAAGCTGTTCTCAGTGCCATCTTTTTTGATGCGCACATGCAGGTTGCCATCGCCCGCATGACCATAACAAACCGCTTTGAAATGATATTGTTTACCCAACTCTTTTACGCCGCGAATGAGCTTTGGCAGTTCCGCACGCGGCACTACGGTATCTTCTTCAATGGTGTAGCCGGCCATCTTTACAAACTCAGCGGTTCTGCGTCTTAATTTCCAGAGTTCGGCTTTTTGCTGCGCGTCATCGGCAAAGAAAATCTCGCCGGCTTCATAGTTTGCTAATAAGTTAGCAATGGCTTCCATTTCGCTCATTAACTGGTCTACATTATTGCCATCTACTTCTACAATTAAATGCGCAGCTACCTCATCATTTACCGGTACGGCATGGCTATCGACCATCGCGCTGACAATCTTCAAAGCATCTATTTCTACCAGCTCCATGGCGCTGGGCGTAAAGCCAGCTTGGAAGATGGCACTCACAGCCTCACTCGCTTTTTCGAGAGAAGCAAACGGCACGAGCATCAATAAATCGTGCGCCGGATGAGGGATTAATTTCAAGACAATTTTGGTAACAATGCCCAGCGTTCCTTCGCTGCCAACCATGAGCTGTGTCAGATTGTATCCTGTTGAGTTTTTCAGCACATTAGCGCCTGTCCAGATAATATCACCGGTTGGCAAAACCACTTCTAAATTCAACACATAATCTTTTACCACACCATACTTCACGGCTTTGGGTCCACCACTGTTTTCAGCGATATTTCCGCCGATAAAACAACTGCCACGGCTGCTTGGATCAGGCGGATAAAACAAACCTTTTTCTTTTACTGCGTTCTGCAATACTTCGGTAATAACACCAGGTTCAGTAATCACTTGTCCGTTGCGCTCATCGATGGTAAGAATGGAGTTAAAGCGCTCCATCGAGATCAAGACACCACCAAAATGTGGCAACGCGCCACCGCTCAAACCTGTGCCACCACCACGCGGCGTAACGGGTATTAAATACTCGTTGCAAAGCTTCATCACCCCGCTGATTTCTTCCGCGGTGCGCGGTTTGATAACGACTTCCGGCAGGTATTTTAAATGCTCTGTTTCATCGTGACTATAGTGATCGAGGCTTTCGTCATCTACAAACACATAGCTTTCGCCAACGATATCTTTTAGCTGCGCAATGTGTTCTGCGGTAAGAACTCCCGCTTCCGTTACAGCGTTCATGTAGTATAAAAATTTGCTCAAAAATAAATTGAAATAGGCGTTGCGCTTCTTCTTTATTTGCCTTTCGCAACAACCTTCACATTTTATCATCTTTTTCCGGACAACGTGGCTTTACATTTGCCAGCCCAAACCAATTTTTGAAGCGTATGGAATTTGATATATTGACCATTGCAAAAAATTACCTGAAAGCGTTACGGGCGGGTAAAACAGGAAAAGATTTAGCCTTGTTTTTCCATGCTGATGTGGTGCAAACCGAGCTTCCCAACCGCATCAACCCAAAAGGTGTTGTGTCTAACCTAAAGCAGATCTTAGAGCGTGCTGAAAAGGGGAAAAAGCTATTAAAAGCGCAGACGTATCAAATAGATAATGAAGTAGTAAACGGCGATACCGTTGCATTAGAAATTAAATGGACAGGCGTATTGGCTGCCGCAGTAGCAAACTTGTGTGCGGGTGATACGATGCGGGCTAATTTTGCTTTGTTTATACAGTTTCAGAACGGGCAGATCATCCGGCAGAGAAGCTATTATTGCTTTGAGGATTTTTGAGTAAAATAAGTAACCATATAAGGTTTTCTTCAAAAACATTTTCCTGATTTCCATTGACTCATCCTATTCCTCAATTCCTTTACTTTACATCTTACTTACAACGATTCGCCATGAAGTCAATTCATTCATTCGTATGCATCTTCCTGTTCTGTTCGGTTTCTTTAATATCAGCTGCGCAAAAAACAGCGCCCGGTTATACCTCTTTATTTGATGGCAAAACACTCAATGGCTGGAAGAAAGTAGCCGGCACAGCCGACTATAAAGTGGAGAATGGGATGATTGTAGGCAGCACCGTTACTTCATCACCCAACACCTTCTTAATTTCCGATAAAGAGTACGGCGATTTTGTGCTGGAACTCGAAGTGAAAATAGAAGACACTACATCCAATTCTGGCATCCAGTTTCGCAGTCACTACGATCCTGCCGGGCACGAAGGCAAAGGAAAAGTATTCGGTTATCAATATGAATTAGATCCATCATCCCGCCGGTGGACGGCTGGTATTTATGATGAAGGCAGGCGCGATTGGTTGTATCCTTTATCCCTACACGCGGCTGCGCAAAATGCCTTTAAACTGAACGAATGGAACACGCTGAAAATAGAATGCATTGGCAACGAAACCAAGACCTGGATCAACAATGTGCCTGCCGCTTACATGGTAGACACGATGGATGTAAAAGGCTTGATTGCTTTGCAGGTGCACAGTATTGGCGACAATGCGAAGCTGGCAGGAGAGAAGATTTACTGGAAAAATATCCGCATTAAAACGACAGACATTAAGCCCGCTCCGTTTCCGAAAGATGTATATGTGCTGAATAATATTCCAAACACGCTGAGCCAGTACGAAAAAGAAAGCGGCTGGAAATTATTGTTTGATGGCACCGACAGCAAAGGCTGGCGCAGCATGTATGGCGATTCGTTCCCCACCGTAGAATGGCAGGTGAAAGATGGGATGATAACCGTGCTTTCTTCTGCCGGTAAAGAAGGTGGCACGGCAGGCGATGTGGTAACGGAAGACCAATACAGCGCGTTCGATTTGTCGTTCCAGTTCCGGCTTACGCCCGGCGCCAACAGCGGCGTGAAATACTTTGTTACGCTGGCGGAAGACACGCATGGTGGTTCTGCCATTGGTCTTGAATACCAGGTGCTTGACGATTCGCTGCACCCTGATGCCAAGCTGGGTCGCAACGGCGACCGCACGCTGGCTTCGCTGTACGATTTAATTCCAGCAAAGAAAGAAAAACGCTTCATTCATCAGCCCGGTGAGTGGAATACTGGCCGCGTGATTGTTTACCCCAACAACCATGTAGAACATTATCTGAACGGCATCAAAGTGCTGGAATACGACCGCAGCTCGAAGGAGTTTGAAGACCTTGTCGCCATCAGCAAATTCAAAGTCTGGAACCATTTCGGCGAAGCCAAAGAAGGTCGTATTTTGTTACAGGATCATGGCAACGAAGTGAGCTTCCGCAGTATTAAAATTAAGGTGCTGAAGTAGGGAAGGCACAGAAAGGTTGTTTTAAGATTGTCTATTCCTATATTGTCTATGTAAAGATTCCACAAAGAACAATCTGTATTTAGTAAGACAAAATTGGCGCTTTGTTATTTTCTGCGATAAGCAATGATCGACGGTAAATCCTGTTTTTATTTTAAAACTCTAACATTATGAATCTATCTGGTTTTATATCCACACTGTTAGTAATAACAGCACTATATAGTTTTTCACCAAAACAGAATGAGATAAGCAATTGCTATATCAATTTTAATAAAGCTTCTAAATTATCAATGGCTTCGCCTGAACGACTTCCTGCAACGGCAGAAAAAGAAAGGCAATTGCAAACGGAAAATGGCGAGGTAGAAGTGTCGAGACTGGATGGTTACCGAGTTCTTTATAACAATAAATATAAAGTTCCCTTCATTAATGTAAAGGTAGAATTATCTGACTCGGAATCGTATGGTAAGGATACCGCTTATATCCTAGAGAATTTAAAATATCTCAACTCGCAGGGAAAAAACATGGAAACGAGCGACTTGATACAATTGTCTTACAATGGCTATATCATCTATGGACTAAGCCGCAACACAATTGAAGAAGGTAGCACGCTCGGAAGTTTTGTCATGTTTCCGGGTAACGAGGTAACTGTTTATTTTGACTTCAACAATCTAAAACCGGAGGTCAGAAATATTGAAAGCCTCGATGATTATAAAAGTCAGCGTAATGCATTCTTTGGCGGATATACAAGTCACCTTAAGAATTGCTCAGATAAATAAACGCCTGGCTTTTGTTAAAAATAACGAGACAATTGCTCCATCATTGCCTAACGGGCGGTAATATCACCGCTTATATTTTTTAAAAAAGAGAACTGGTCGGGAGCCAGAGATCCATTGCGATACACTGCACAATTCACCGTCACCACACCACCATTTGCATTCACCCGGTTTATGTAATCGGTGAGATAATCTGGCTTGTATTTTACACCAGGGTCAGACCAACTGGTGCCCAAAAAAGAAAGGATATGCCATTGCTTGCCCTTTAGGGTACCGCCAGGGGGTGGCGTATCCTTAAAGTCATTCATCTCGCCCGCTGTATAATCATCCAGTTTTGTATAGTATGTAATGTTGGGATGCACGGCGTTATTAAAACTGATAATACTATGCGAGTTGCCTGCCTTCAAGGCTTTGCTAAACTTGCCTAGCAGCGCATCGGTAAAGCCATGATTCTGGTAGGCACCATCGACCCACCAGCCGGCGATCTTGTCTTTATACCTCAGGCTCCATTCCTTCAGTACCGGCGTCCAGTTGTTTGCCCACTCGCTGGTCGCAACAAAGTTGTTTCCGGTTTGTTTTATGTGCAGCACCGGGTTTTTAAAAACGGTGCTCGATTTACTGTCTTTCCACGTGCCATCAGTAGTTACATAGAGGATCAGTTTGATGTTATACTTCTTCAGCGCGTTGGCTAAATCCATAATCAGATCGCGGTGAGAAGTGGCTTGCCCGCGCGTGTAGCCCGACATCTTTTCGAAGTAAGCATTAGGTGTACAGATAAAACGGTCGCCTTGGTAAAGCGTGAAAATAAGATAGCCTGCATTTACCTGATGCAACTGGCTGGCAAAGCGATCAACATCGAAATCGTTCACGCAGGAATCCCAGCTTGTAACCTTTCCCATATTGTGTGGCTGGCTACCGTTTTGCAGAGAAGAAAGATAGTGTACCATTACCCCATACTTCACCTTTCGCATCCACCCGGTCTCTTTACTAACGGTCTGGGCAGAAGCATAATGAGTGCCTGTCAGGGCAATTACAAAAAGAAGAATGAAGGTTACTACTTTGTTTTGCTTTTTGAACCGGTATATCATACATGCATTTTAAATTTTACCTAATTGGTTTTTGATTGAACATAAACCTCGCTTACACAACTTCGCTTTTTCTTATCGCTGTTGAAAAAAATCCAGCTCCCAAAGCTCTCTGCAAAAACACTACCTGTTATAATCGGAAAATATTCGCTAAGCATATTGACGTGAAAATTCGGTTGTGGTTTGTTGCTATTGTTTCTTTTACTTTTGACGATAGGATAATTAACAAATGAAGTACAACACATTTTCATTACCAATACAGGCAAACTCAAACCCTTTTATCTTTACCAAAAGATTGTTCCTACTATGAAGTGCATCACTCGTTTTATTCCCGTTCTGATTATTAGTCTCTGCTTTGTAAACAGTAAAGCCAATATCCGGCTTAATGTTTTATTTGGAGATGATATGGTGCTGCAGCGCGACCAACCCTGCGCCATCTGGGGCACGGCGGATAAAGGCGAAAAGATTGCGGTAACATTTAACAACAACTCTTATAAAACCATTGCAGGTAAGGATGGCAAATGGAAAATAACATTGCTGGCACAGGCTGCCAGTGGTCCTTACGATATAACCCTTACAGGAAAAAATACGCTTATGCTTCGCAACGTACTCTTTGGCGATGTATGGGTTTGCGGCGGGCAAAGCAATATGCAATTTCATGTAAGCGAGCTGGCGCATAAAGAAGGTGATGCGCGCGATAACAATGCAAACATCCGCATTTTCACCGCAGGCATTGGGAGCGACTATGTTCCGCAGGATACACTGAAAAGCGGCAGATGGCAAACGGCTTCTGTAGAAAGCATCCAGAACTTTTCTGCTGTAGGTTTTTTCTTTGGTCGATACATACAGGAACACATGAATGTCCCGGTGGGTTTAATCTCCGATAATCTCGGCGGTACTGCCGTAGAAGAATGGATGAGTAAGGAAGCGGTTCACGCTTTTCCGCAGTTTGATCCGTACTACAACTTATACCTCGCGCCGGGCAAAAGCTTCCAGCAGATCAATGAAGCGTTTGACAAAAGCAAGGCGAATTGGTATGCAAAATATTACAACAACAATGACCCCGGCGTACAACAACAATGGTATAAAAATAACACCGACACCAGCGGCTGGAAACCGGTGATGCTACCTTCTTATTGGGAGAATGTAGGGCTGCCTGGTTATGATGGTTCTGTATGGTTTAAAAAGATATTCAGCCTGCCGGAAGATTATAAACATACCGGCTATCACATCATACTCGGCGAGATAGACGATGCTAATATTGTTTGGGTAAACGGGGTAAAGGTCGGCGAACACTATGGCAACCTGAACCTGAATGAATATGATGTTCCCGACTCAATATTGCAATCTGCAAACAATGTTATAACAGTTCGTGTTTTCGACAAAGGAAACAAGGGCGGCATGTACAATTTTTATTGGTACAACACCTTCAGCGGCAGATGGCTTTACAAGCCGGGAATGAAGATCAATCCATCAGACATTGCAATGCCACTCTCTGTAAATACCGATACATATGGCTCGCCGTCTATTTTATACAACGCCAACATTGCACCCCTTACGCCGCTTGCCATCAAAGGCGTTATCTGGTACCAGGGCGAAGCCAATGCCGGTCGTGCTGAAGAGTATCGGCAACTCTTCCCTGCGATGATACAAGACTGGCGCAAACAGTTTCACCAAAGCAATCTGCCTTTCTTTTTTGTGCAGCTTGCCAACTGGCGTGCAGAAGACAGCCTTCCTGCTGCAAGCGATTGGGCAGAGCTTCGCGAAGCGCAAACCTTTGCTTTATCCTTACCCAACACAGGCATTGCTTCTGCTATAGACATTGGCGAGGCAGGAGATATTCATCCCAAAAATAAAATGGAAGTCGGCAGGCGTCTGGCTTTGGCTGTGCTGAAAACGGTGTATGCACAGGATACTGCGCATCTTCACCCAATGTATAAAAGCAGCTCCGTTGTGCAAGACAGCATAGTAGTGCAAGTAACCGATACTGTGATATCAAACAACAAATATGGCTATTGCAAAGGCTTCAGCATTGCGGGCAAAGACAGTGTTTTTCACTGGGCGCAGGCGTATGTAAGAAACAACGAAATTGTAATATACAGCCGTAATGTTTCGCAGCCAGTTGCTGTTCGCTATGCATGGGCAAACAATCCAGGTGAACTTAACTTATACAACCGCGAAGGCTTGCCTCTTCTGCCTTTCCGCACCGACAAATGGAAAGGTATTACCGACGGCAAAACATTCAGCTACACAGAATAAAAAAGACAAAATACAGTTTTAAGGGACGGGCGTTGGTAACTCCGATTAATCAGTGGTTGCAATTGCAAATTTATTCTTTCTTTTCTTTTAAGTAAAGAGAAGAAAGAATCTCCGTTCTTGGTTCCGGGCAATGATTGAGCTAAGTAATGAAGACAATAAAACCTTATAGTGAGCTTTACAAAGAATAAAAGGTGATGAGATCAGCACGACATCTTTTTTGCTGCCGAAAGTCACGATAAACAATCTTACAAAATCATCTTTAACCTTTACCTCTATTTTTGTCCTTTTGCAACATGAGTAAACTAAGTACACTTGCCGATAGTATGACCGGCTCTGAGATTGTAAAGCTCGGTAACCAGATTAGCGAACGAATCCGTAACGGCGAAACGATTTATAACTTTACAATCGGAGATTTCGACCCCGCTATCTTTCCAATCCCCAAGCTGCTGGAAGAGCTTATTCTCGAAGCTTATCAAGACCATTATACCAGCTATCCACCGGCAGAG
>CAZZZH010000029.1:23746-25344 GCA_964658445.1 Ilyomonas sp. | reverse complement strand
TTCGTAAATAGTTTTCAATCATCTGTTCCCACCTCCGGCGGCTGCTCTGCGATACTTTGGCAAAACCATAACCTGGCAAGTCAACCAGATACCACTTCATGACCGGTGATTTTTCTTTTGCAGAACTTTCGATGATAAAGTGATTGATAAGCTGTGTTTTGCCGGGCGCAGCAGATGTTTTTGCCAGCTTCTGGTTATTGCAAAGCATGTTGATCAAAGATGATTTGCCAACATTGCTCCTTCCAATAAAAGCATACTCCGGCCGGTCAGGCTTTGGGCATTGTTCATACGATGCACTGGATATCACGTAATCTGCTTTCCTAATAATCATAGCTTATAGATTGTGATGGTTGAAACGAGTATCCTGAATAACTTATTCGTCATTATTCCCTTATTTAAACTCATACATATTGTCCTTTTTATCGGCATCGGGCGTATACAAACTGCCAAGCGTAATCTTGCTTACTTTATGCGGAGAAGAAAAATAAAAAGTGGAATTTTCATTGCCGTTCTTCCAGCATTCAATACTTGTATGAATGCGTTGTGTCGTGTTATCAGCCAGATATAAAGTTAGATCAACGGGTATGGGCTTACCACCTTTGTTGGTAACCGTTACGGTATAATGCTTTCCATTTTGTTTTACTTTAGAAATGGCAAGATCGGGAATGCCTGCATCAAAAAACCAGCGCTTCCAAAACCAGTTCAGATTCTGACCTGCGCCTTCATTCATGCAATTGAAAAAGTCGTAAGGCATTGGGTGTTTACCATGCCATAGAGTGATATAATTGTGCAGGGCGTTGGTAAATAGTTTATCGCCGAGCAGGTCTTTTACATACAAATATCCAAACGCAGGTTTTGGATAAGAGTTAAGAAAATAAGCAGCACCTGTTGTTTGTGTTGATAAGGTAATAATCGGTAAATCCTGCTCAGTTCCTGCTGTGTTTTCATATGGCGCTACTCCATAATCATCTTTAATACTGGTGTCAATCATTGGAGAGATAAGCCACTCGCCAATGGTTGCCCAGCCTTCATCCATCCACGCATATTTGGTCTCATTCACACCCATATAAAAAGGGAACATCGTATGAAAAATCTCATGGTCAGTAAGCGTAATGGCATCAAACCGTTCCTCTTCCGGATTGTCGTTTACCATCATCGGGTATTCCATCTGGTCTAGCCCGTCAAAAACGGTTTCGTGCGGGTAAGGATAAGGCCATTTCGGAAATGTAAAACTCATGTCGCGCACCGTTTGTTGCGCGAAAGAAATGACATCTAAATAATCTTTGTGTTTGGGCGCAAACACAGCATCCACGCGGGTTCTGCGCTGGTCGCTACTGTCAACAATAAGGCTTGACGACTGCCACATATAATGGTTGCTTATCGCAAATGCAACATCTGTTACTTCATCGGCTTCGTATTGCCAGGTCAGGCTTGGCTTGTCAGTTGTAATGTCATTGGCAGTAAGATCGCTGCTATCTATAATCGTGGTTACTTCGTTGCTTTTCTCTGCCTGCTGAAGGCGTTTAAAATATTTGTCGGATAGTACATCTTTACCGTTCAATAGATTTCCTGTACACCAGACAACATAGTTTTTGGGA
>CAZZZH010000029.1:0-23736 GCA_964658445.1 Ilyomonas sp. | reverse complement strand
GTTATGTTCACCGTAAAATGGCAGAAGTCATTATAGAATTCCTGCGAACCGGTATAAGGATAACGGTTCCAGCCATCAATGTCGTCATACACTGCAATGCGCGGAAAGAAATAAGCAATAAAATCTGCGCCTGGTTCTATCTCGCCGGTTCGTATGTGCGACTTTTTATTTAACGTATAATGATACTGAATAGTAAAATGAACGGTGGCAGATGGCAGTACACTAACGTTCCTGATCGTGAAGTTGGTGCCATCGGTTGATGTATCAGATATCGAAAAATTGGTTGCACTAATGTTATCAATTATTACACCCTCATTGGCATCTGCGTCGTCTATCTTCATATCACGTGGCGAGCCTTTCTTATAAAGATTTGGATAAAGTTTAAAGAGAATTTGCTTCAGCGTATCAGGGCTGTTGTTTACATAGTCGATGCTCTCTGTCCCTTGCAGGGTGCGGGTTTCAGGGTTAAACCGGATATCGAGAACATAGCTGGCTTTGTTTTGCCAGTAATTATTACCGGGTTTGCCACTTGTGGTTCGCGTTCCTTTTGTATAGGTGGTAAGAATATTTCTTGGAATGGGCAGCGAGGCTTGTGCAAACGCATTCGCGACTATAAACAGACTGATAATAACACTGGCAACCTGTAACTTTTTCATAAGAAGAAGCAATAAAAAGTAATGAAAACTGGAAAGGTAATGACATAAAAAAGCGAGGTGAATGTACATCTTTCATCACCTCGCTTTTTCTTAAATTTTATTGCTACAACAGTTTAAGCCCTATGCCCAATTGTAACTGCTGGTTTTTCCACTTATGCGAATCGTCAATATCATTAACGTTGTTCAAACCGATATTATACCGTCCGTAAATGCGAAACTTACTAATGTTAATCTGAGCACCGAGAACAGCAGCCAGATCGCCGCTTTTAAAAGCATTTTTACCGTTGCTGAAAAGGTCCTGATTGTTATTGACCAATATACTAAACTGCGGACCTACATTGAAGGTTAGAAATTTACCGGCATTGAGCCTTAGTAAAACCGGGATGTTTAGATAGTTCAATTTTACATCTCTTTTTAGCAAGCTGCCGGGTGCATTCTGATAAACAGATTTGAAACCGTTGGTGTCAATCTTGGAGGTGGATTGACTAAATAATACTTCGGGTTGAATGCCGAAACCTTTGGTAAAATCGATCTCTCCAAAAAAGCCAAGTTGGTAGTTCAGTTCAAATCCGTTTTTAAATTTTGTGCCATCGATCTTGGTCATGTTCGCTCCGATCTTTCCGCCAAAATCAAAACGTTGCGCATGAGCCATCGTAACACATAAAACCACGCACAGAAGGCCAACAATTCGTTTCTTCATAATCATTTTTTTATTTGAATAAAGTATTGCTTTTCGACATCGGTTTACACATAACGTTTAACAAAGTGAAATTGTTATACAACTCGTCATTTTCCAAAATGCTACTCATTATACAAACTCGAATACGGTTATTTCCGGTAAGATACCAACGCGACCCGGATAGCCGATAAAACCATAACCTCGGTTCACGTACAAGTATTGTTTACCTTCTTTATATAAACCTGCCCATTGCTTGTATACCCACTGCACCGGGCTCCATTTAAACCACGGCGTCTCCACACCAAATTGCATTCCATGTGTGTGCCCAGAAAGGGTCAAATCGATGTCGCCATACTTTGGTCGCACTTCGGCATCCCAATGGCTCGGATCGTGACTCATCAGCAATTTAAAAGAATATTTTTCTGTTCCGGGATACGCCAGATCCATCTTGCCATACTTAGGAAAACCGGCTTTTGCGCCCCAGTTTTCGATGCCAATTAAGGCAAAGGATTCACCATCTTTTTCTATAGCTACATGCTCGTTCATCATTAATCGCCAGCCCAGTTGTTTGTGTGTATTGATAACGGTCTGGTGGTTCTGAAGTTTTTCTGCAAGAGCCGTCCCTGTTGGATTTGAGCCCCATTTGTAATCGCCGTAATCGTGGTTTCCCAGGGTGCTGTACACACCGTAAGGCGCTGTGATTCTTTTAAACGTATCAATGTAATCTTTCATCTCGATGGCTTCGTCATTCACAATATCGCCGGTGAAAAGAACGAGGTCGGCTTTCTGTTGCATTACCATATCTACACCATGCTCAACAGCTCGTTTATCGTGAAAGCTGCCACTATGAATATCGCTGATCTGCACGATTCGAAAGCCTTTAAATGCCTTTGGCAAATTGTCGAACGAAAGTCTTATCGTTCTTACTTTGTAGTTGTATTTGTTAGAGAAGCCATACAATAAAGAAGCAAACAAAGCAGACCCTGCGGCAAAGCCAAACCAGCTTAAAAAAACAGAACGTTTAATCACGGGATTGTCTTGTACAAAGTCGGCGCCGGTGCGGCGAAAGAGTTTACTCATCAGCCACATAGCGCCTCGCCGGATGTCGTCTACCAAAAAGAAAACAACGGCAATTAGCTTTGCGAAAATTAAACCTAAGATGACAGCAAACACATAGTCTCGGCTTTCTCTCAGCCAGGATGCATCGCGCCAATAGGGAAACGTAACAAGTATAATAATTACAGTCAGGTTAATGATCCAATAGCTTGTATAAATGCCAATGCGCAAACGCTCGCTGCTATGCTGTGTGAGCGACCGCACCACAAAGAAAATGTACGTATCGAGCAATAGCATAATGAGGGCAATGACCCACAGGAAAGATGTACTTCTCATTCTTACCGGATAATTTTTTTAAAGATAGCTGCGAATTGAAGAGCGATGCCGAAAGTCTTTAAAGACGAACGATTAAAAAGCGATTTTACTTTTTTAAACTTGGCGTTTGTTTCATTTATAGATAAAGCTGTATTTAGTATAATCTTTTTATCTTCTCTTCTTTATGAGGAAAATGAATTTCAAAAAATAAGCCTGACATTGTCAGGCTTATTTTTCTTATAGATAACGAAGAAGCGAAAACAAACGAATTCTTACTTTAATTGATATATTATTTTACATCTTTCACGCAACGAAATCCTAGATTATTGCCGGCGCTGTTTGTTTCTCCTTTGCCACGGCTGCCGGCTTTGTAGCGAATACAATAATCATCGCTGCAAAGAAACGAACCACCCCGCTGCACATGTTTTTGCTGGTCAGGTTCATCCGGATCATAACTGTCTTTAGGTCCTTGTGGATTGGCTGAAACGCTGTGTGCATAAGCATCCGGGCGATACCAGTCATTACACCATTCCCACACATTGCCTTCCATGTCATACAAACCAAAGGCGTTGGGCGGGAATGATTTTACAGGCGCTACTCCCACATAACCATCCTCTTTTTTGTTATTGTATGGAAAGTTTCCCTGAAAAATGTTGGCTGCCCATTTACCATCTGGCTTTAGGTCTTTACCCCAATAATAATCGGTAAATTGTTTGCCGGCGCGGGCAGCATACTCCCACTCAGCTTCTGTTGGCAAACGCTTGCCTGCCCATTTTGCGTAAGCTATGGCATCGGTATAGCATACCTGCACCACGGGGTCATTATACTTACCGGTAATAGTACTGTTGGGTCCCGTCGGATGCTTCCAGTTAGCACCGCCGGTATAGCTCCACCATTGCATCGGATCGTTTAAAGATACGGCGTGCGAAGGCGGCGTAAACACAGCCGAGCCTGGCACTAACTGTGATGCCGGCACGCCGGGAAAATCTGCCGGGTTTAAAGCCTGCTCGGCAACCGTTACATAATGAGTCGCCTTTACAAATTGATCAAACTGTGCATTGGTTACCTCGTGTTCATCCATGTAAAAGCTACTTACCGTAACCGCATGAACCGGCTTGCTGTCAGTGTAATCATTGGAGCCCATTTGATATGTGCCTCCTTTGATAAGCACCATATCGTTGTTGTCGGTGGTAACCGATGTGGCATCTTTCTGTTTGAAGGAAGCATTGATTAGTGCAGCTCTGGAAGACGGTGATTTGCAAAGAGCACAAGTCTCTTTTTTTGCTTTTGTTGCAGCAATTAAATTATCGTGGTTATTGCTGCAACGGATAGATAATATCAGTGCAAAAGCAAGAACAAAATGTAGTATCGATTTTATTTTCATTTCGGTTACAAAATAAAAAAATGAAAACTGCTTTTTATGTTAATGATGCAACAACATTTCATGAGTAATTGCTTCTATTCTATTGTTTGAATCGGTGGTAGCTTATAGGTTCCATCTAGTAACGGCTTCTTTGGTAAGTAGACACGAAAGGTAGTCGTAGATTCTCCTTTGGCTATCGGCAGCCAGTTTGCTTCTTTGTCCGGTCCGGGCGAATCAGCCTGGATGTAAATATCCAGCGAGCCATCGGCATTGTATTTTAAATTCTTTGTACGGTCGCGGATTGCATAGCGATTGATAGGATTGGGTAACAAAAAATAACCTGGCGTTTCGTTGGCTGTTATTGACCAAAAACCTTTGTTGCGAAGCGGCGGCAGCGAGTCTTTTGCAAAACGAATTTTGTATTTATGATCCCCCTTGTAAAAGCCATGTCCTTCTCTTGATTTTGGTGTGATATAGAAGCATTCCGTTTGATCGTGCCCGGCATAAAATCCATGTTTCATATACAGGGCTTCTTCATAATAATGTGTTCCCCAATGACCAATCAATGGGTTGGTTCGCTGCCATCCGTTACCAAAATCAATATCACCGCTTGCGCCTTCGGCATCCAGTAAAGAATCGGTTTGCAATAAGGTGTTATGAATCTTTTGCCGTATGACCTCATCATAATGATTCCAGCTAAATGGTATTGCAGTGCCAATGCCTAAAGCAGCCAGTTTCTTCAACTCAGGCTTGTCTTGTGCAGGAGGTGGATTTAGTTGTAAAGCATTGTTTAAATTGATAAAAAAGCTGTCAATAGAATTGTAAAAAGCAGGTAAATCATTTCTTTCCCAACCTTCATACTTGCCGGCTTCCACAGGATATCTACTTAATTGCGTTAACGTAGATTGACGCTGCAAGGCTACTACATTTTTAATATCAACCGAGTCATCTTCAACCAACGTTCTGCCTACCAGATTCAGATGCTCGTCTTTAAAACGAACAGCTTTCATGCCTGCCGGTACGGTACCCTTCCAATTGGGTCCGATCAACAGATAAGTTGAGGCTGTCGTATCTCCAAAACTAGAACCGATGTAGTGAACATTCTGATTGTAAATATTGATAAAATGAAAACTAAAATAGCGATTGCCAAAGTCAGGAATGGATAGTACAAGAGGTTCTTCACTTAAATCAAGCAAGGTTCCAAAGTAAGGTGTGTCATTGTTGGGACCCGCACCACCGCGATTTCTGGTACTCTTGTAAGCAGCGATCTTAGCCGTATTGTCTGGTGCAGCCGAAGCCAACTTGCCGGCATAAGCAAAATGATTATACACGCGCTTTGTCTGCCCAAAATTGTCCTGAGGTGTTACATACATGCGATAGCATTGTTCAACCGAATAGCCGTAGATGTAAGCTTCTTTTACCAGCCTTAACAAAGAATCAGTTGACAGCGCCTGGGCTTGTGTAAACTCACTATTCAAAATAAAAAGAGTAACAAAAAAAATGATGGAATAGTGCTGTGACAACTTCATAATAAGAGACTGTTTTGTTTTAACATACAACGGAAGTTGTGCAGATGATTTTTTATTTTCTCTTTGTTCTTTCATGTTCTTCTGGTCTTCTTTTTTTTTAAAATCACTTTGCAAAACTGCTTCGCCCGCGGATACCCCATTTGCCGTTTACCTTCTCCATAATGTACAACGAAGTTTCATCAGCAATCACTGAATTGTCCTTGCGAAATCGTCTGAACACATTGACCAGATGCACTTTTATAGGACTTGCCTGCACAATAGTTCGTGATACCCATTCTGAATGGTCCCAGTCAGCCGGCATTCTTGCCAACCAGTAGGAGACCGGCATACTATCGGCACTCGGAATAATAGATATTTTGCCGCTCGCGATTCGCACATGAGGGAAGAGATATGTTTGTAAATGGCGCGGCAGATATACAGCTAAAGGTTGCCTGAAGTTGGCTATAAAGGAATCTAAAACCATGAATATTTCTAGGCTGTCTTCTTTTGCAATGGTATAATGTAAAATGCTGGTGCTTTCTCCTTTTGCGGGTTCAATTGCTTGAGCCTGAAGAAGACCAATCCTGCAAATAAGAAACACGAATACAATTAGATATTTCATCATCATTTTCTTATGCTTTTACCAGCAGTGATTTTGCTGACGAAGAAGCAGCGGAAGCTTTGCGTTCCTGTTGTAACAATTCGTCTGCGTTGCCCACCATCGGACCTTTCTGGTGCAGTTCGCTGCCTTCTTTTTTCGATTTAAAAATTGGCCATAAAAACTGTGCATACCATTCTTCCTGTTTATAAAAACCGATGCCATAAGATTTGGGATATTTACGCGTAATAATGCCTGTTCCAAACAGAATATCCCAAATAAAAAACATGTTGCCAAAATTACCTTTGTAGTATCCAACACCATCATCTGTTGTATCAGCATGATGCGCATGATGTGTAGCCGGCGTCGATATCAATCTTTCCATTACCCAGCCAATGGGCTTCAGCCATTTCTTTGTATAAAAAGGTTTATCCCATTTAATGCTGCTATGCGCGCCGGTGGTGATTAATGCCTTGATACCGGTTACGAACAATACTTCATAGCCCAAACCGAGATACACCATGATGGTAGTAAAATAGATTTGAGAAAAGAAAATAGAGTATAAAAAATTTTGCCTTCCCGACATTGCCATACCCATGTAAGGAGCGGAGTGATGCGTGCGGTGAAAACGCCAGAGCCAGGGTAGTTGGTGATGCATGCGGTGATACCAGTATTGGGTTAAATCGTCGCCTATAGCAATGATGAAAAAGCCCCACCAAAATGGCACCCAGGCGAATATATCTTTCGCACCGGGCGATACACGGGGCAGTATCAATAAACCTAAGTACGCAATGGTTGGACCTACAATAATTTTAGGAATTACAAAGCAAACGATGTCCAGGATGCGCTCATTCTTTGTCCAGTGATTTTCATACAACCCATAGGCAAATTCTACCACGCCAATAATGAGCATGATGACAGGTAAGCCCCACTGCGAAAGATGCCGGAAAATCTGTGCAATGAGGTTATCGCCACTGATCGTTTTAGGTGTGAATGTTTCCCAGGGTCTGGCCCCGGTGATGTAAAAAGACAAAAGCATGAGCAGCACGGGCGTTGCGTACAATAAGACGCTGATGAAAAGATCTTTTTTGATCTTACTAATGGTTAATGTATCAGCTTTCATAATGATGATTTTTAATAGTGCCGGATGATGGTTTTATTTAAAAAAGAAAAATTGTATCAGCCACAATACCCCACCGATGATAGCAATGGGAAACAGGAATAACAGGATGCCGACCACAATTTTTTTAACCAGTAAAAGGATGTCTTGCAACAGCATAACGATGAATTTTTAGTCTGATGATAAAACGAGTTTCGATATTTTATTTCTGTAGTTGAACATTTATTTTACTTCACATCCAACCGCTTGTAACGAATCATAATTTGCTTCAAATAGAATAACTCCTCTTACCCTATTACTTAATCGGTGCCTGTGTGTCGCTTCCATTGGGATGATGAAAACGTTTGTTGTTCACATCATACCAATCAAGCATTGGATACAAATGATTTGCCTGTGCCTGCTGGTCAAATAGGGCTTTCAGCTCTGCCAGCTTCTGCGGGTTCTTTTGGGCAAGGTCTACGCGTTCGTTGAAGTCGTTTGTAAGGTCATACAACTGCCATACGTCTTCATCAAAACCCTTATCCGCCACCTTTTGGCCAGGCGTAAAATCAAAGTCGATATTATCCGGATGATGCGCGGCTTCCGCCTTCCATCCATTGTAGTAAATAGACCGCGAGCCGAAGATGTAATAGTGCTGAACGATATGCCGCGAAGCTGCTTTCGCATCGCTGAAAGAATAAGCCAACGATGTGCCTTGTATACTATCCTGCTTTACGCCTTTTATTGCTTCAGGAGCTGTAATACCTACTGTTTCTAAGGTAGTTGGCAACAGGTCAATTACATGTCCGTACTGGTTGCGGATGCCACCTTTGTCTGTTATTTTTTTAGGGTAAAAAACGATTAGCGGGTTGTGTGTACCGCCTTCTGCGTCTGCATCCTGCTTCCATTCTCTGAACGGCGTGTTGCAAGCCTGTGCCCAACCTAGCGGGTAATTGGTTGTGGCAGCAGCGGTACCAATTGAGTCAATGTCTGCAAGGTTAACTTTTAAAAAGTCGGCTTCAGTTGTTGTTCTGGCCGGATTGGTTTTAGGTTCAATCACACCTTCATACGTACCTTCTTTGCTTGCGCCGTTATCACCGATAATGACACAGATCAGCGTATTGTCCAGCAAGTTATTTTCCTTCAAATAATTGATCAATCTTCCGATCTGAAAATCGGTGTAAGTCAGATAGCCGGCATACACTTCCATGAAGCGTTCAAACAATTTTTTCTGATCGCCAGACAGCGAATCCCAGGCCTTGATACGCGGATTTCGCGGAGGCAACTGCGCATACGCAGGAACAATGCCCATCTTCTTCTGGTTGGCTAAAACTTTTGTACGAAACGCATCCCAGCCATCATCAAATTTTCCTTTATACTGATCGCTCCAGTATTTATCAACCTGGTGCGGCGCATGTGTGGCGCCAGGCGCATAGTATAAGAAAAAAGGTTTGTTGGGAGCGATCTTTTCTTGCCGGGCAATATAGCCAATCGCTTTATCAGTTATCTGTTCATTCAAATGCCTTCCATCCGGTTGCACATGCGCATTGTCTTCTACCAGGTCGGGCTTATACTGATCGGTTTGCGAGCCTAAAAACCCGAAGTAATGATCGAAACCTTTCCCTGTTGGCCAATGGTCGAATGGACCTACATCTGTGGCTTCTTCATCGGGTGTTAAACCATACTTTCCTACTGCATAGGTGTTGTAGCCGTTGCTACGCAATATCTCTGCTATTGTGCCATCACTTGACGGAATCCTGCCATCCCAACCGGGAAAACCGGCGGATGTTGTCATGTGAGAAAAGCCACCTTCATGTACAAAATGACTGTTTCGTCCCGTAAGCAAAGCAGAGCGTGTAGGAGCGCAAATGGCGCATGTATGGAAGTTGGTATAGCGCAAGCCTTTGGCAGCAAGACTATCAATAGTAGGTGTGCGAATGACGCCACCAAACGAGCCTACTGCACCAAAACCCACATCATCCAGAATAATCCATATTACATTCGGTGCGTTAGCAGGTGCTTTCGCCACAGGCGCCCACCATTCTTTTGATTCATCCAATGTCTTGCCCACCTTTCCTTTGTAGGCTGTATCCTGCTGCGCATATACTGGCTTACTTATTTGCAGAATGACGGTTGCCAGCAAAACGGCTTTAAAGAAATTCAATTTCATGAAGCACTGTTTTATTTTGATTGTGGTGGTATGATATAAGCTGACTTCGATATTTTCTCTGCTACATCATCCCAGGTGATTAATGGATACAACCTGTTTTTGGTAGCTTGTTCATCAAACAAAGCTTTTAGCTCTGCCAATTTCTGCGGATTCTTTTTTGCCAGATCAATGCGCTCATTAAAGTCTTCATTCAGGTTATACAACTGCCAGTCGTTATGCGTTGTGTCGGCTACGCTGTAGCTGCTCATTAACCCGTTGTGTGTAGAGGGTTGAAAGGCATAGGCAGCTTTCCATCCATCTTTATAAATAGAGCGCGAGCCGAAGATGTAATAGTACTGCATGTTGTGGCGCGAAGGCGCTTTGGCATCATCAAAAGCAAACGCAAGCGAAGCTCCCTGAAGCGAATCCTGGTTGATGCCTTTTATTGTTTGCGGCGCTTTAATACCGACGATATCTAAAGTAGTTGGTAATATATCGGTTATGTATCCGTACTGCGTGCGCAACGTGCCTTTGTCTTTAATACCTTTCGGGTAAAAAACGATCAGTGGGTTGTGCGTGCCGCCTTCGCTGTTGGCATCTTGTTTCCAATACTTAAACGGTGTGTTGCAAGCCTGTGCCCATCCCAAAGGATAGTTGGCTTCTATGCCTTCCGGCCTGCCAATTTTATCAATGTTGGCTAAGTTGTATTTCAGGTTTTCATCGGGTGTTAAAGGCTTGCCAAAAATAGGTCTGTCTACATCTCCATATAAAGTTCCTTCTTTGCTTGCGCCGTTATCGCCAAGCATTACAAATATGACCGTGTTGTCCAACTGATTTTCTTCTTTTAGCTTATCAATCAGTCGTTTTATTTCATGGTCGGTATAGGCAAAATAAGCTGCATACACTTCCATAAAACGTGCATACAATTTCTTCTCGTCAGCCGATAAGGTATTCCATGCTTTGATGTTGGGATTGCGTTCCGGCAACTGTGCATAAGCAGGCAACAGCCCAAGCTTCTTTTGGTTTTCAAACACCTTCTGGCGATACACATCCCAGCCTTCATCAAACTTGCCTTTGTAAAGATCGCGCCATTCATCGGGCACTTGGTGCGGCGCATGTGTGGCACCAGGTGCGTAGTAAAGAAAGAAAGGCTTATCCGGTGCTGCTTTTTTTTGCCGGTCAATATAGAAGATTGCTTTGTCTGTTATCTGGTCATTCAGGTGCCTGCCATCAGGCGTTACCTTCGCATCGTCTTCTGCAAGATCAGGTTTGTACTGATCGGTTTGAGAGCCTAAAAAACCAAAGAAATGCTCGAAGCCTTTGGCACTTGGCCAATGGTCGAAAGGTCCGGCACTGTTGTTTTCTTCATCGGGCGTAACGCCGTATTTACCTACGGCAAATGTGTTGTAACCGTTGACTTTCAGAATTTCTGCAATGGTTCCGTCCGAAGATGGAATCTTACCATCCCAGCCCGGAAAACCAGCTGCTAGAATTTTATGTGCAAATCCAGCCATGTGCACGTAAGAACTGTTTCTTCCGGTAAGTAATGCCGCGCGGGTAGGAGCGCAGATAGCACAAGTGTGAAAGTTGGTAAAACGCAAACCATTGTTGGCAAGACTGTCAATAGTTGGTGTGCTTATTAAACCACCAAAGGAACTGCTGGCACCAAAACCCACATCATCCAATAAAATCCAAATCACATTCGGTGCGCCTTTCGGTGCCGATACAGGCGGTATCCAATACTCTTTCGATTCGGCTAATGTTTTGCCTATGGTTCCTTTGTAGGCTGGGTCTTGCTGCGCATTGGCTTGTAAGAGCCAAACGCCGAAAGTGGCTGTGAGTAAGGATTGTAAGACAATTTTCTTCATCTGCATGGTATTTGGTTTTGTGTTTAAAATTCTTTTTCGCCAAACTCGCTAGCTGGCAGTTTGATCTTTTTATTGTTTTGTTTTAACGTAAAGCCAAGGTTGATCAGGAATACATCCGGCTCAACGATATAGTTGGTGGTTGTATAAAAATGATATCCACTTGTTGTGATGCGCTGACGGTTGGAAACATGCGATCCAAGGTCAATATTTTGCCATTGCATTGTAGCGTTAAGTCTGCCTTGCAGAAATGTTTTCTTCAACGATAGGTTAGGTGAAAAGAAAGATGAGTTAGAACCTTGCGCAGTTATGATCCGTGAGGTATAATTTGTGCTTACCTGCGCCGTTAACGAAGGACTGAAAGTGAAGCCCACATTGGCGTTTAACGAATACATCCATCCATTATTACTGAAGTTAACTGCGTTATTAAACAAGGCTCCTGATATGTGATAATCGTACACATTACCACCTATATAAAGCTGTAGCCACTTTGCAGGTTTCGCTGTGATGCCGGCTTCTGTTCCCCATTGTTTTGCTTTGCCTGCATTGGTGTAAACTCGGTTCAGAATGGTATCGTTATAAATGCTGTTGAGGCGTTGAACAGGATCTTTTGTATGCTGGTAATAAGCGGTTATAAACAGCGAACCGTTAGCAAAATCTTTTATTAATCCCAACTCCGCGAGGCTGGTGAAGGTTGGCAATAAATTCGGGTCGCCTTGCTCTAAAGTTTCCGAATGTTCGCGTTCCGGAAAAGGGTTCAGCTCAAAGTTGGTTGTGCGTTGAATGCGCCGGCTGAAAGCGGCTTTCAGCTTCCACTGTTTACCTAAAGAATACAACGCGCTTGCCGATGGAAACAGGTTGGATAAACGAAGTGTATTGCCCGGCAAAATATTATTGCTGAACGATAAAATACGCTGCGAATATTCGTAACGCAACCCGGCAGAATATTCTAAGCGAGTGCCGCCGCCGCTAAGCTGCGTATAGACTGCGTGAATACTGTTGTTGGTTGCTACGCCGCTGGTAAAAGCAGGGTCGATCATGTAATCTTTTGTGTGCAAAATATTAGTGGCGTAAATAAAGTTTCCCTGCTGGTTATCGTGCCTGAACTGGTAACCGCTTTCCATTTTCAGCTTCCCAATGTTGTAGTTGTAACTCAACAAAGCTTTGTAGCCATGCAGTGGGTTGGTGTTGGTATTGTGCGTGAACTGAAGGGTGTCAACCGTTTGCGGGTAGTATTGATTAAGGTTTTTGGTATTGCCATACAAGTCGTCATACTCATATAAAAGCGACGCCGTGAGCGATGATTTATTTTGAAAACTGTGTGTATAATCTGCATTGCCGAGATAGATATTGGCTTCTCTCGTCTGCAGGTTTGAGTTGTAGTATGTGTACTGTTGAATGAGGCTGTTATTGGTAAGATCCGTCTTTGAATTATTGTATAAAAGATCTGCAGTTCGTGCCTGGAATTTCCGACCCGCATACAAGCCAATGCTGAAAGAATTGCTCTTGTCAGGTGTAAATGAAATGGATGCTCTTGCTGAATAATTTTCGCGTTTAAAACTCCGCTCACCATTTGATGGAAACCTTGTAAGTGTATTGTTAGAGATAGTATACGCATCTCCCTCTCGATAGCCAGCCGCATCGTTGCGCAGATAGCTGACCGCGCCTGAAAGATTCCATTTGTTTTTGTTGTATGAAAGGGTTGCATCGCCTCCAAAACGCGATGGTGAAACGTGGTTGCCATAGTTTTGAACAGAAGGCAAACCGCCTTGCACATTGAGCGTTGTGAACAATCCGTTAGCCGTTTCTTTTTTAGTAATAATATTAATAACGCCGGCTTTGCCATCGGCATCAAACTTCGCGGAGGGCGCAGTTATCATTTCAATGTTTTCGATGTTATTGGCAGGTATCTGCGAAAGAATATCAGTGATATCTCCACGCACTTGTTTTCCATTCACTAAAATTTGTATCCCTTCGGTGCCACGCAGGCTGATATCGCCTAAACCACTCACGGAAACAGAAGGTAAATTTTTCAATACATCCAATGCTGTTGCGCCTTTGGCATTCAAAAACAGTGAAGCTTTATAGGTTTGTTTATCAAAAGTCTGACTGATACCATTTTGCTTGCTGGTTACGGTTACATTTTTCAGGTTATTATTCGCCAACTGCAGTGCAATTGTTCCCAGTGCTAGGTTGCTTCCTTCATACCGAATGGAAGAAACCGTTTGTGGCTGATACGAAATGAGTGTGATGGTTATGTAATAATTGCCTTTCTGAATATTGTTGATTGCAAAGCTGCCATCACTTTTTGTTACATCACCCGATACAAGCGAAGAATCTTTAGCAGCATACAAAGCCACGCTTGCCTGCTGCAAAGCAGCGGCTGTTTTTTTGTCTTTTACAACACCCGTTAACGAAGCGGTTTGTGCATGTATAACAGTTGTGTGTAAACAAAAATATACAGTTGCCATTAGCACACAGCCAACCGGTTTGTAACTGATAGGATTCAAATGAAACATACGTACGTGTAGTTTTATTTATCCGCTGCCTGTTCCTGCATCAGTTCCTGCACTAATTGCTGGTCTTTATCCGCGGCCACTTTGTCAAGATCTAAAAAGCCATAGCTACGGTTATATTGCTGTCCCTGTGAAACTATCCAGCTTACAAACTGAAGCGCATTTTTACTGATTGTCTTTTTATTAATAACAATATTTACGTCATCCTGTGGTATGGTTTTGTCTTTTGTTTTGACTAGATAATTCAATACCACATCGAGGTTGCCATAAATGTTTTCATTCGGATCTATCTTTCCGTTTTCATTTAAATCGATTGGAACAACAGCAATGCTGTCAGCCACTTGGCGGGTTTGCAGGTTGTAAATGAGCCCGAGATTATTGTAGGAAATTCCATTCACATCCTGCTTCACCGCGTTCAGTAAAACTTTGTCATCTCCATTTACCAAAGTGCCCGCTACATCGGACTGAACGCCGGTTACATTTTCAGCAAATGAGCGCGATGCACAAACGTTTTTGTCACGGCGGTACACGTTGGCAGCCGTATGAAAAATATCAGACTTTTGTTGGCTCTGCCTGAAGTAAATGTCTTGCAGGTCTTCCTTTGTAAAACCCTTTTCCTGCAAAGCTTTCAGGTCGGCGCGGTTGCTGTTTACTACCGGCAACTGTGCATACCGGTTTACCGCAATTTTTACCTGGTCTTTATTCAATTCTCCTTCTCTAAAGCTATGCGCGGCAATGAGTAAGTCTGCACTGTCGGTAGGTATTGCTTTGCTAAGCCTGAACTGAATGCCGGGATGCGTTTGGCTGTACAGATCTATCCACTTTTGCATAATGTCGAAAGGAAATTTTGTTCCGGTAATCCTGATGACATTGTTGTTAGTTTGTGCCTGTGCAGACAGCAATATTGCATTGAACAGAAAAAGACCCAATACTTTTTTCATACAAACATTTATTGGTGAGATGATAGCCTCCTGCTTCAACCGGTTGCCTGCTTTTACTAAAGAATTAACTACAAACTTTAATCAATGCAAGTTTTGATTGAAGTCAGGAGATTATCATCTGTTGATTTATCATTTTTTGCCTGGCGGTGGTGGCGGCGCCGAGAACGTAACTGCCTTTTTTGAATTAATAAATTTTTGCTGATACACATCCTGCCAGTCAATCAACGGGTAGAGATTATTCTTTTTTGCCGTGGCGTCGAATAACGCTTTTAACTCAGCTAATTTTTGCGGATTTTTTTTCGCCAGGTCATTCCGTTCGTTGAAGTCTTCATTGATGTTATAAAGTTCCCAGACGTCTTTGTCAAAGTCTCTTTGCGGCGGCGGGTTGTTGCCAAACTCAGCAAGGTCAATTGCATCGGGATGGTGTGCTGCGGCTGCTTTCCAGCCATCTTTATACATGGCTCTTGCACCGAAAATGTAATAGTACTGCTCGGTATGCCTTGATGGCGCTTTAGCATCATTAAAAGAGTAGAATAATGAAGTGCCTTGCAGACTATCCTGCTTGATGTTCTTGATGTATTCAGGCGCTTTCAGTCCAATCGTTTCCAGCGTAGTGGGAAGGATATCGTTCACGTGTCCGTATTGCGTGCGGATGCTGCCTTTGTCTGTTATTTTTTTAGGATAGAAAACAATCAACGGATTGTGTGTGCCGCCTTCGCTGTTGGCATCTTGTTTCCAGTATTTAAACGGTGTGTTACAAGCCTGTGCCCAGCCTAATGGATAGTTGGGTTCGGTTTCAGGAGTGCCGATTCTATTGATGGCTTCTTCATTTTTCTTGATGTATTCTTCGCGTGTTATATTCTTGTCGTAGCGCGGTCCCCATGCTTTTTCAACCACACCGTTATCGCTGCCTTCTTTGCTGGCGCCGTTGTCCCCGATCATTACAAAAATGAGTGTATTGTCAAGCTGGTTAATACTCTTTAGTTCATTAATCACACGGCTTACCTGGTAGTCGGTATAGGTAAGATAAGCTGCATACACTTCCATAAAACGGGCATACAATTTCTTTTCTTCCGGTGCCAATGAATCCCATGCCTGTACATGCGGATTGCGCGCCGGTAATTGCGCATAAGACGGTATCAGACCAAGCTTCTTTTGGTTGGCAAAAACCTTTTGCCGAAATGCATCCCAGCCATCATCAAACTGACCTTTGTATTTGTCTCTCCAGTCATCAGGAACCTGATGCGGTGCATGAGTGGCAGCTGGCGCATAATAGAGGAAGAAAGGTTTGTCAGGATTTGCCTTTTTTTCTTTAGCAATATAAGAGATGGCTTTATCGGTAAGCTGCTCGCTAAAGTGGCGTCCATCGGGCGTTGCAGAGGCATTGTCTTCTACCAGTGCCGGATGATACTGATCCGTTTCAGATCCTAAAAAACCAAAGAAATGTTCAAAGCCTTTGCCGAGCGGCCAATGATCAAACGGACCGGCGTCAGTGGCTTCTGCATCAGGTGTAACACCGTATTTGCCTACAGCGAAAGTTGCATATCCCGCCTGCTTTAATATCTCTGCAATGGTGCCGTCTTTTTCGGGTATATAACCATCCCAGCCCGGAAAACCAGCGCTGCCCCAATAATGTGCAAAGCCGCTCATGTGAACGGTTCCGCTGTTGCGTCCTGTAAGCAAGGATGCACGGGTAGGAGCACAGATAGCGCAGGTGTGAAAGTTGGTATAGCGTAAGCCATTATTGGCAAGCGAATCGAATGTGGGTGTGGGTATCACGCCGCCGAAAGTGGAAGTCGCACCGAAGCCGACATCATCTATTAAAATCCAGATAACATTGGGCGCACCTGCAGGCGGTTTTGTTGGTGTTGGCCACCATTCTTTAGAGTTATCAATGGTCTTGCCAATGGTGCCACCATACGGTTGAGTTGTTGTTTGCGCATGAGCGCGTGCAGCTAAGAACAGCGCTGCTATGACAGCAATATAAAGGACTATTTTTTTCATTGTTATCGTTGTTTTTGCTAATGATGTTTCTATTGTTTTTATAAGAGTTTAGGTTGACGGGAATAAGGGTTGGCTTTTGTGCTATGCGTAATTATTTTATAATTTTCAGAACAGGCTTTAAGCAATCTCAAGTGATTTTAGAACGTACAAGTGAGATTCTTTTTTTCTTTACTTAAGGAGAAAAAGAGCAAATCCTCGATTACAACATACCTTCCATCAGAGCATTGTTGCTCGTCTCCAAACCTGTATTTTGTATTCTTCATTTTCATTGTTTTACCAGCCTGGATTCTGCGTCAGCAAAGGGTTTAAGTCAATTTCTGATTGTGGAATCGGGTACAAAGTATCCTTGACGGCCGCACCGGTTTTAGCTGGAAATTTCTTTAAGGCATCGTAGAGATACGTGCCACCTCTGCGCGATAAATCGAACCAGCGATTGCCTTCCTGGATAAACTCTTTTCGTCTTTCCAGAAACACAGAATCTCTGAAGTCAGCTTGATTCAAACCTTCGGTGAGATTATCAATATGAGCACGCGTTCTGACGCGGTTGATAGCAGCGTAAGCATCATCTGTTGGACCTCCGTTTAGTTCATTCAATACTTCAGCCTGCAGCAGTAAAATATCTGCAAAACGAATGACTGGATAATTCATTCCACTTTGCGATTGGTTTGTAAGCGGACTTAAAGAATAGTCAATAAATTTTGCATAGCGTGGTGCTCCAAAGTTTACCGTTTGACCCGTTGCAGGATTGAACTGGGTCGTATAAAAAGTGACGGCTCTTCTTGTGTCATTGGGGCTGAACAGCTGATATATTGTACTATCAGCCGGACCATCACCTGGATAAACAGACGGATTAAAAGAGGAAAACAGAGCGCTGCTTAATTGCTGTGTACTGTTTTTCGCACCTAAATTGGTTTCAAATTGAACAGAGAAAATATGTTCAATGCCGTTCTTGGTGGGCTTTTGAAAAGCATCTAGATAATTAGGAAACAAATCGTAGCCATAGCCACCGTTGATTACCTGGTTAATTTCAACAAGGGCTTTATCCCACTCTCTTCTGGTCACATACACTTTAGCTAACAATGCATGCGCTGCGCCGCTTGTAACACGTCCTTTATCGGTAGTAGCATATGTTTTTGGTAAATTGGTAGCATCTGTAAGATCGCTGATGATTTGCGCATAGATACTGTCTTTGGAAGTGCGTTTTACTTTTAATGCATTGACATCTGTGCTCTGCGGATCGTGCAGAATTAAAGGTGCATCGCCCCACAACCTAACGATGTTGAAGTACAATAAACCACGTATGAACTTGGCTTCGCGGATCAAACGGTTTTGTATAGCCGTATCCATCGTTATGTTCGGGATATTATCAATGGCAACATTAGCACGGCTGATGCCGAAGTAGTGTTGCTGCCAGTTTTTCTTGATGCGGTCATTAGCCGGAACGTAAGTGGTGGTGCCTAATGCGCGTACATCCGGGTTCGTATTCGATGGGCTGTAAATCTGGTCGTCGCTCCCGTTGCCGGTAAGCAAATTGAGATCTCTGCCATAGATAGGAAAGTCTGCAGCCGCATCTGTATTTAGCGTGCTATAAACCGCGTTAACAGAAGCCACAGCATCGGACTGCGTTTTATAAAATTGCGAAGTAGTAATGATAGAATCCGGATCTTCTACCAGTTTGTTGCAGGAAAAAAAGATACCCGCGCCTATAAGTACGATTGCTATTTTTTTCATTGAAGTCAATTTTTTATTGAATACAGTTGCTTTCTTTTATAGATGGATTGATTGCCTTAGAAAGTCAGATTTAAACCGCCGAGGAAAGACTTAGTACTTGGATAGGCACCGTAGTCAATACCTTGCTTGGTATTATCGGTGTCGAAGAAGTTCACTTCAGGATCTAAGCCAGTGTACTTTGTCCATGTCCAGATGTTCTGCGCCGTTGCATAAAACCGTATCTGTTTGATGCCAATCTTTGAGAGTATAGCTTTCGGTAATGTATAGCCAAGCGTTAGGTTCTTTAACTTCACATAAGAACCATCTTCAATATAGATATCAGCTACCTGAGATACAGGCGCATTGGTAGCTCTTGGCATGGTACCATTTGGATTGGTGGTGCTATATCTGTCCAGCAATGTTGCTGAAGCATTTAAGTTCACGGTAGTTAATTCTAACTTTTGTTGCAAAAAGTTGAATATCTTGTTACCATAAGAGCCCTGGAATAAAAAGGACAGATCAAAGCCTTTATAATTAAGTGTATTTGATAATCCGAATGTAAACTTAGGCTGAGCATTGCCAAGGTCATGTTTATCAGCTGTATTCACAACGCCATCGCCATTCGTATCTACATATTTTCTGTCACCTTGTAATTGAGGTACGCCCGTCAATTTTGGTGAACCTTTGCTGATATCATCGGCTGTTAATAAGCCATCAGTATTATATCCCCAGAAAGTGCCAACTGGCTTACCCACGGCAACGATAACCGGTGATACATAACCTGTTGGTGCTAAAGGAAAATAAGATGAAGTGCCGTTACCAAGACTTAAAATTTTGTTCTTATTTGTTGCAAACACAAGCGTTGAGCGCCAGGTAAAATCATTGCTTTTTATGTTATCAGAACTGATGCTGAATTCTAAACCTTTGTTCTCTACGCTACCTACATTTTGCAAGGAACTGGCATATCCTGAATAAAGCGGGAACGGCACGTTTAATAACAGGTCACTCGTCTTTTTGTAATAAGCATCAAATGTAAAGTTCACGCGGTTATTTAAGATGCCGAAATCAAGACCGGCATTGTATTGCGTGGTTGTTTCCCATTTCAAATCCGGATTGGCAATTTGTACTGGAGCAACGCCTGTAACCAGTGTACTGTTGAAGTAATAATTGGTCGGTGTCAAAGCAGCCAGTGAGCTATAAGGCGGTACTTCTGAATTGCCTGTTTGACCTGCTGACAGACGTACTTTTAAACTGCTTAACATTGGAGTTAACGGCTTCATGAAATCTTCCTGGCTGGCATTCCAGGATAAACCGATAGAAGGGAAATAACCCCAGCGATTATTAGCTCCTAATTTAGACGAACCATCTGCACGAAGCGTTGCCGTAACGTTATACTTGTGGAGATAAGAATAGTTAACTCTTCCCAGGTATGAATTAAGTTCATACTCATGCGCATCAGAGACAGAAAGTACTGGCGTACTGGCATAATTCAGGTTATTGAACTTGGTGAGATCGTTTGGAAAATTCTGTGCCGAAGCAACAGCAGATTCATCCTTCTCATGTTGCATTGTATAACCTGCTAATACGGTAAGAAAATGTTTGTTTTCAAACGCATGATCGTAAGTGATTGTGTTTTCATTAATCCAGGTATTCGCCATTACACTTCCTACTGATGCATAGCCTTTGGTTGCATAGCCAGTTGATCCGCCTGCCGGCGAACCGTCATAAGAGGGAGAGTAATAGTTCTGTTTTGTATTGATTAAGTCTGTACCCGCAGTTACCTTCAAAGTCAGATCGGTTACTAACTTATATTCAGCAGAAAAATTGCTAAGTATGCGGGTTAAATAAGAACGGTTTGTTGTTGTCGCAATATCCTGCAATAGATTAGTAGGTGTAGCTGAAAACGGGCTGTTGACATTGTAAGAACCGTCTTTGTTATAAATAGGAACAGTAGGTGATAACTGCAACAGATTTGCATAAGACGTACTGGTGAATTGTATGCTTCCATATGTATTACCAAACAACTTGTCTTCTATTGACTGACTTCCAAAAACGTTTGCTGAAATCTTGAATTTATCGGTAATATTTCTTTCGTAATTGATGCGACCAGAATATCTTTTAAACCCTGTGTTTACAACAATTCCGCCCTGGTCGAAGTAGTTGCCGGAAACAAGGAAGCGAGATTTTTCATCACCACCAGAGATTGATAATTCGTGGTTTTGAAGTGTGCCGCTTTTCAGAGCTGCACTTTGCCAATCGGAGCCAGCACCTGCTGCATTGATAGCAGAATCAGAATAGGTCTTTGGCTTGCCATCGCTTATATTAATATCGTTCACCAAAGCTTCCCATTGTGCTGCGTTCATCAGGTCAAGCTTTTTACTTACTTTCTGAGATCCGATGTAAGTACTGTAGTTGACTTCGCTGCCGCCTTTTCTGCCTCTTCTTGTTGTAATAATCACTACTCCGTTTGCACCACGCGAGCCATAAATAGCCGTTGCAGAAGCATCTTTCAGAACTTCTATCGATTCAATATCGCTCGGGTTAATAGTTGATAAAGCGTTTACACCAACACCGTTGGAAGCGCCTGTATTTACATAATTGTTGTTGTTATAAACAATAAAACCGTCGATTACATATAAGGGATCGTTTCCGAACGAAATGGAGTTGCCGCCACGAACACGGATAGTAGCTGTGGCGCCTGGTGCGCCTGAGCTTTGTGTAACCGCAACGCCAGGAACAGCACCTTGTAAAAGGTTGTCGAACGAAGCTGCGGGTTGCGATAAAACGTTCTTGCTTACACTGGCAACTGAGCCGGTAATATCTGTTTTACGTTGTGTACCATAACCAACAACGACAACTTCATTGAGTTGTGTTTGTTCGTCTTGAAGACGAATGTTTACGTTGTTATAGGCTACTTCAATTTCCTGAGTTTTATAGCCTACAAATTGTACGTCTAAAATTAGTGGCAGCTTCTGGGCGGTCCTTAAAGCAAAAGTTCCTTTTTTGTCTGTTAAGGTTTGATTGGTGATGCCTTTGATTCTTACGGTTGCTCCTTCGAGCGGATCGTTTGTTTTGGCATCAACCACGCTGCCCGTGATGACAGTGTTGATGGTAGGGTCTACCGATGCTTGTGCATGAAGAATAACAGGAAGTGTAAAGAGTAATCCTACTACACCTGCAAATAACTTTTTCATTAGCTTTGATTTGTGATTAAATAATAAGGCATACAGCCAGCATCACTGTTGTGTTGTATTTTTTCCCAGCCTTGTTTAGTCTCCCGACCGGAACTGCGCCAACAGTCTCCGGTCTTTTTTATAAAGTATTGTTCAATTTTTATTTAGGCCCCGCTCGCTCCCGCGTGGTTCCATAACGTTGTTTACAGAAACAGTCAAGAATAAATTTATTGTGCATACGTCTGTTGTTGTATGTTGTATTATAAGTTTTGGCAGTCTGGCTTTTATGGGAAAGAAGCCAGACTTTGATATTCAAAACGGTAGCGCAGGTACTGTTTTACAACTACTTTGTTTTGCAACAACAACAACTTTTTACTGCTGTATTCCGGCAATAAAAGTGGTAAGCGTGATGTGGTGACAATAAAGTGTAGCTGCGCATGGTGACATGATTGCTTGATAAATGTCTCGAACCTGAATTGAATTTTATTGATGGTGCAAATATAAGGCAGCGACTTTATCCTACCAAATCGATAGGAATTATATTTTTTAGTATTGGAAAAAAGTATTTCTATTTTGTTCTCCGGAAAAGGAACAATTACATTGATGGTTTTGTAAGCGGTTCTGGTTATGAAAAAGCGAGAAAAGCGCAATAAATAATCATAAGATGATATTGCGCAATACGATCCTGTTATACTTTTATCCTGAAAACTTTTAATCGTTAATTATGAAATCAACAAAGCTTTTTCTTTTTGCCATTCTCTTTTCCCTGCCTTCGCTTTGCTTTGCATGGAGCCAGGAAGGGCATCGCGTTGCTGGCGAAATTGCATCGAGGCATCTTTCAGCAAAAGCCAAACAAGCCGTTGCTTCCATACTGGGTAAAGAGAGTATAGCCATGGTAAGCAACTGGGCAGATTTTATAAAAGCCGACAGTGCTTATACTTACCTGAACATCTGGCATTATATAGATTTGCCGGACAGTTTCAGCTATGCGAAAGAAAAAGACTTTTTAAAAGGTGACACTGCCATAGATGCTTATACGAAAATCAATTTTCTTTCTTCTCAGTTAAAAGATAAAGCGGTGCCTAAGTTCACCAAACAGATGTATCTGAAGCTGCTGATTCATATTGTAGAAGACATTCATCAGCCTATGCATACAATTGGTAAAGGGAAAGGCGGTAATGATATAAAAGTAACCTGGTTTGGCGAGTCATCGAACCTGCACCGCTTGTGGGATGCTAACCTGATTGAGTCGCAACAGCTAAGCTATACCGAATATGCCAATGCGCTTGATACAGCGTCGGCTCAACAGATAAAAGCATGGCAAAGCCAGCCGCTGAGCAAGTGGATATTCGATTCTTATACCATTGGCGAAACGCTGACCAGTGAGATATCATCAAATAATGAAAAGCTAGGTTACGATTATAATTATAAGCACATTGCTATACTAAATAAACAATTACTAAGAGCCGGTATTGATCTGGCAAAAATGCTGAACGACATCTTTGGGTAAGAAGGGAAAATCTTGAAGAATGCAGATACATTATTTGTAAAATTGGTAGTTTGTTATCCTTTCAATTTAGTTTAAACCAGTCAGCTATTCTTCATAAAAAAATTATGCATAAACAGCATCTGATAGCCAACTGCATTTGACCAATACTCCCATGTATGTGCGCCCGGGCGGCTGATAAAATCGTGTGCGATGTTATTGAGAAGCATCTTCTCATGCAGCTTTTTATTGACTGGGTAAAAAAAATCTTCAGTACCGCAATCAAACAAAATAGGAAGGTGTTTGTTCTGCAATAAATAAACAAGATCGATTACTGAGTGATTTTTCCAGTCAGCATAATGATCGGCATAATCGCCTAACTTTTTTGCAATATCCCAGTTGGCAGTAAAGGACTCTAAATCTACGCCGCCACTCATACTGCCGCAGGCACCGAATATGTCCTGATGGCGAAAAGCAAGGAACAATGCACCATGTCCTCCCATGCTCAAACCCGTAATGGCTCTGCCTTTCAGCGATGCTATCGTTGAATAATGACTATCTGTCCATTTTACCAGTTCGTTCGAAATATAAGTTTCGTAACGTTTGGTACTGTCTACC
>CAZZZH010000028.1:0-25619 GCA_964658445.1 Ilyomonas sp. | reverse complement strand
GAACATAGTATGCCTGAAGTGCACCGCATGCTGAAAGCCTTTGAATACTGGATGGGTCCCTACCCTTTTTATGAAGATGGATACAAGCTGGTAGACGCGCCGCATTTGGGTATGGAACACCAGAGCGCAACGGCATATGGCAATAAGTATATGAATGGGTACCTGGGTAGAGATCTGTCGGGGACAGGCTGGGGACTGAAATGGGATTTCATCATTGTGCATGAGAGCGGGCATGAGTGGTTTGCCAATAACATTACCTCAAAAGACCTGGCTGATATGTGGGTGCACGAAGGTTTTACCAACTACAGCGAAACCTTGTTTACCGAATATTATTACGGCAGCGAAGCAGGCAACGAATACAACGTCGGCATCCGGAAGAACATACGGAACGACGAGCCGGTTATTGCGCCTTATGGCGTGAATGCCGAAGGCAGCGGAGATATGTATTACAAGGCTGGCAATATGCTGCAAGCCATACGGCATAGCCTGAACGATGACCCCAAATTCAGGATGATTTTGCGAGGATTGAATAAAACATTTTACCATCAAACCGTAACCACAAAACAGGTAGAAAACTATATTAATCAGCAAGCAGGTTTTGATTACAGTAAAGTGTTTGATCAGTATTTAAGAACCACGCAAATACCTTCGTTTGAGTTTCGTTTTGACAAAGGAAAAAACAAAGTCTCTTATCGCTACAGCAACTGTGTAGCGGGCTTCAACCTGCCGCTGGTATTGAAAGATAGTGCAGGAGCTATGATGAAATTATATCCAACCGATCAATGGAAAACCTCGGCTGTAAAGCCATCTCAACTAAACCTGATGACGAAAGAATCGATTGAAAATATGTATGATATCAACGTGAAATGATAAGCATTAATGGCTGGAAGAAGATGCCATTTGCGTTGTCTTTATCACTCTTCCCGCGCCTTTATAACGGGTGCGCCAAAAGGGATCATTCAGATCGCTAATGGTAACACCCTCGATGGTAGCTGCATGCACAAATTTATTATTAGTGAGGTAAATGCCCACGTGCGAAATGTCTCTGCCTACCGTTTGAAAAAAGAGCAGATCACCTTCCTGTAAGTCCTGCATTTCAATCCTCGCGCTGTTGTCGTATTGCGCTCTTGCCGTGCGGGGAACGTCGGTTTTATATACATCGCGCATCATGATTTGTGTAAAGGCACTGCAGTCGATACAAGCCTCTGTGCTGCCACCCATGCAGTAGTGCGTGCCCCACCAGTGATCCATATTTTGCAGTAAAATAAGGTTGGTAATTTTCTCTACCGAAGCGTCTAACAAGATGGCATATTTGAACTGAAGACCAATCGCATTTTCGATGTTATAATTGGTAAGCATCACATCGGTCGGCGGTGCATAAACCACCTGAGTAGCATTCCGTTTTCTTCGTGATGAATGGCTGCTTTGCGGCTCTTGTATTTGTGTGCTGTTATTGCCTCCGGTAATGGCGATATCATCAAGGAATTGAATATCGGTGCGGGTTTTATGCTTTGTCGATTTATTGTTTGCCGATGTATCGTGTGTCGTCATGTGTTGCAGGCTTTTGCAACTGCACAACAGCATAGTGCATAAAAGCCATACGGCTATTCGTTGGTACGTAGTCAGCATCTCAACTGCAAAGTAACCAAAGCCATATTACCAGAAAAAAAAGTGAAAAATTCACTTAGAAAAAGCAACAAAAAACAGCGATGTGGAAAAAAAGCAGCAAAAGAGTCGAACGACGCAAGCTCATCAATCAGAGTTTCTGGGTCAGTCTTTTCTGGGTGCGAGTGTAAAGCCAATTGTAGTGCCGATGTCAGGTTTGCTTCTTACATGAATTACTTCGTCGTGCGCTTCAATAATGTGTTTACAAATTGCAAGCCCCAAACCAGTGCCGCCTACATCGCGACTGCGAGCCAGATCGGTTCTGTAAAACCGCTCGAAGATGCGTGGCAAATGCTGTGGCGGAATGCCGATTCCGTTATCGCTGATCTCAATTAAAACATGGTCTTCATCGGCACGATAAATACCGGCAGCAATATAGCCATCCTGTCTTCCATACTTGATGGCATTTTCAACAAGATTAATAAGAACCTGTCTTATTTTTTCTTTGTCTGCAAAAACATATATCGGCGCTTCGCAGCCTTTCTTGATAGAAGTAGAGATGTTCTTTGCACTGGCTAAAATATACAGCGACTGATAGACTTCTTTAATTAAATCCTGGATAATAAAATTCGATTTGTTCACTGTTTGCGCGCCGCTTTCCAGCTTCGATATTTCATCCAGATCGTTTACCAGGTTTACCATCCGCTGTACGTTGCGCGCTGTATTCTCCAAAAACTTTTTATTCAATACTGGATTCTCTGAAGCGCCTTGCAGCAAGGTTTCTACATAGCCTTGTATAGCAAAGATGGGCGTCTTAAACTCGTGCGACAAATTTTGCAAAAACTCTTTTCGGTACACTTCATTTGTCTTAAGCGTTTCAATTTCTTCTTTGCGTTGCTGCGCCCATTGTGCTACATCTTCCTGCACTTCATCTATACTTTTATCAGGCAAAATATATTTAAAATACATCTCCTCGCGCTTAGAGGCTTTAGTCTGGTAAATGAACTTGTAAATGAGTTTTATTTTACGGTAAATAAACCAGCGAAGTACAAAGCGGATGAGCAAGAAAGAAGCTAAAAACGTAACGACCAATGCTATAATGGCAACCGTAAAATGAAACGATACGATAAAAAAAGCGATGCCTGCAGGCAGCGATAAAATCAATGCTGTAAAAAAAGAAAGCTGGGTTGGCGATAGATTTTTTGTAGTAAACATGGGCAGGTTTCAGCTATCAGGCTTCTGCTATCAGCTTGTAATTTTTGTAAGTTATGAATCCCGGCATCAACACTCAAATTTGTAACCAACGCCTTTTACCGTGGTAACGCAATCAATACCCAGCTTCTGCCTTATTTTACGGATGTGAACATCAATGGTACGGTCGCCAACAATGACCTCGGTTCCCCAAACAGAAGTAAGGATTTCGTTACGCAAAAATACTTTACCGGTGCGTGAAGCTAACAGGTAAAGCAGCTCGAATTCTTTCTTGGCGAGTGTTATTTCTTTCGTATCAACAATTACGAGATAGCGTTGCGGATCTATGGTGATGCCGTTTACATGCAACACTTTACCATCTTCTTCCGATGGCTTTACCACGCGCCGGAACAAAGCATTGATGCGGCTTACCAATACCTTGGTACTAACGGGTTTGTTGATGTAATCGTCGGCTCCGATATCGAGACCTTTTATCTGCGAAATATCATCGTTGATAGCAGTGAGAAAAACAATCAGCGTATCATCAAACTTATCGTCCTGCCTGAGTTTGCGGCAGACTTCGATGCCTGTTTTGTAAGGCATCATAATATCGAGAATGATTAGCTGCGGAAGCAAAAGGTTTGCTTTTTCAAGTGCTTCATTTCCATCGGCTGCGGTGTAAATTTCGTAGCCTTCTTTCGCTAAATTAAATTGAATGATTTCTACAATATCCGGCTCGTCATCAGCAATTAAAATCTTCTTTCCGTTACTTTCCATTAACGATTTGTTTATACAAAATTAAAATACAATCTATCAGCGGTTGTTTGTTAGCCTATTATCTTATTGTTAAGCGCATCTTTTTGCCTTTAGAAAGCAATGCTACTATCTATAAAAAATTGTGTTGGACGTTGCAGAAAAATCTTTGTTCGTTTTACACCGCACTTATGAAATCCCGGATTTATTAACGCTTTTATGAAGGTGAAGATAGCGGCTGTTTAGCATTAAAGACAGATATTTACATTTTGCTTCCGAAGTATGAAACTATAATTATTTTGATGAAGAGAGCACTCTATTTTTTATTGCTTTTATCTTTTTGTCTTTGCGTCTTCAGTATTGTCAATGCACAGCCTGCAAAGATTCCGCTGATGCGGCAGGCATTTCATGATAAGGTAGATAACATGCAGAAAAATTTTCTGAAGCTGGATGGTGTAGCGGATGATAAACTAAACCTGACAGACGATGATGACTTTAACCTGCAGCTTACTTACACAGTTACGCAACGTATTGACGCCATTGAAAGTGCCATAGAATCGGACACTGACGACAGCAATACAAAAATAAAATATCTGCGTGCCTTGGCAGAAACACTCGAAAGTTTTTACTTAGGTTATCGCCGCCAGCAGGTGCGCATAGAAGAGTTGCCGGTAATAGTGAATGCATTCAGCCAAGGGATGCAACTAGACAAAGAACATGCATCGATTGTTTCTCTTGTTACGAGCCAACCTTTTGAGATAGGCGACATACTGATGAAGAGCGTTTTATTTGAGGACAATCCCACTTATAAAGCCGCGAAAGATGTTGTATTTTTAAAGGATTGCAAGTTGCATCCTGACAAGATTTTACGAGCATTAAGCAACAATTCCGACTATCCTTTTACGGATAGTTTAATCAGCATAAGTGCAAGAAATAACCCCGACGAATTGTATTCTTATGCCGCGGCTTCTAATGTGCTTGCACAAAAAATTCATAATAGCTCGGATACACTCGTGCAGGTCATCAGCAAGCTTTCCAAGTACAAATCAGGCAGGCAATATTTTCCGTTTCTAGATGATTTATACCATAACAAAACAACGCTTGAGCAAATAGATGCCGTAAAAGACGATCCGCTGAAATATTATCGCCTGCTGGTTTCTACAAAGATCGATTACACAAAGCGATTGCTGGAACACGATACTGCCATGGGTATTGATGCTATAGACAGTCGCATTCAATATGCGGGAACGTATTTTATCAACGAGATCAATGGACTTCACGAGTCGCCGGATAATGTTCGCTTTAAAATATTAGCCAACCTAACGCCGGAAGAGTTGTATTATCTGGCTGTAATGCAGGAAGAACTGATTTATACATCAAGCTATGTGCGCGGCGTTTATCCCCGCATTTGGGAACGAATGAAAACGCCGCGAGGCGATTCGCTGCTGGTAAATGTTCGCTTCGATCATTTTAAGAAGTGGATAAAAATGGCTGCCAATTACAACACGCTCGATGATTTTTTAAAGCGTATGGATAAAGACAATGCGCAGGTGTTGATGAAGGCTTTTGTAAACGGGCTGGATAAGCATGTTGGCAAAGACAGTCTTGAAGATGCTGTGGATGTAGCAGGCTCTTATGCCAGCATTTACGATAAAGGTATTCAAAAACTGATACTCGACCAGGTGCAGCAGAACCTAAGCGCAGCAAAGTCTTCAGGCAATCATCGTGCGATTGATATTTATAATATTCTGAACACTTTGTTCTTGTCTATGGATTCGTCAAATCACATTGATGTGTCGAAAGAGTTGAGTATACGCCCTGTTTATTTTATGAAAAACAACATGCTGAAAGACACAACAGGACGCATTGTTGTTCAGCAATTTTTTTATGGCGATAAAGATGGACAGAACGTATTCAACGCTTTTGTAAGAAGCTTCAGCAATAGCAACTGGAAGTTGAGCTCGGCGCCGGAATGGGTAACGTTTACCTCTGTGAAAGGCACACCGATAACCATTTATTCCAATCGCCCGTTGGACGAAAACCAAGGGCTGGACGATAAAGCACAATCAGACATGGATGATTATTTATCCGAGCACGATATAGAGCCGACGGTTGTGTTGCATCGGGGTCACAGCTATTATCTGGTCAATACCATCAACCAGATGCCGCCATCGGCACAAGTGGTTTTATTAGGCAGTTGTGGTGGCTATCAAAGCCTGAATAAGATATTAAAGATTTGCCCCGAAGCCCATATTATTTCATCAAAACAAACAGGCAGCGGATTCATTAACCTGCCGTTGATCAGTGGTATCATTGATAATCTCAGGCAGGGCAAAGACTTAGATTGGCCCGTGATGTGGAAATCGTTTTCAAAGCAATTTGCCAGCGGCAAAAACAAAGAACTGTTTGACGATTATGTGCCGCCTTATAAAAACTTAGGTGCTGTATTTATCATGGCTTATACCAAGCTGCAGGAAAAAGAAAACGGTTGATAAATTATATCATCGCATGAAATATCTGTTCTGTTTTTTATTGTTACTATTACTTATTACGAATCGTTCAGAGGCACAAAAGAATGCACAAGCAAAAGGCTGTAATGTGGTGGCATACTATGCGGGAAATGCTGACCAAATCGACAGCTTCAATGTATCTCAACTTACACATATCATCTTTAGCTTTACGCATTTACAGGCGAACCGATTGCATGTAGAAAATAATAAAGACAGTGAAACCATAACTAAACTTGTTTTACTAAAGAAGAAATATCCTGCGTTAAAAGTCATTCTCTCTATGGGTGGCTGGGGTGGTTGCGAACATTGCTCAGCCGTTTTTAACACCGAAGAAGGACGCAAAGAATTTGCATCATCTTCCAGGCAATTGCTGGCATATTTTGGTGCAGATGGGATTGATCTCGACTGGGAATACCCTGCGATAGCTAGTTTTCCGCAACACCAGTTTCTACCACAGGACAAGCAAAATTTTACAGCACTTATTACGGAAATGAGGAAGCAGTTTGGTAACAAATATGAAATCAGTTTTGCTGCCGGCGGCTTTATCGATTATATCTTGCATTCAATAGAATGGGATAATGTAATGCCACTTGTGAACCGCGTGAATTTAATGACTTATGACCTGGTGAATGGCTATGCAACAATAAGCGGACATCATACACCTTTATACTCTACACCACAGCAAAAAGAAAGCATTGCTAACGCAGTTGACATACTTGATTCTTTGCATGTTCCTTTACATAAATTAGATGTTGGTGCTGCTTTTTATGCACGTATTTTTAAGCTGAAGGATACTTTGCTCAACGGTTTATATCAGCCTTGCACTTTTTATAAAGGTGTTGATTATAATCAATTCAGTAAATCCATTTTAAACGATTCCAACTATGTTTATCATTGGGATTCTACGGCGCATGCACCCTATTACCTCAACGCAAATGAAGGACTGCTGGTATCGTTTGATGATAAAAGATCTATTGCTGAAAAAACAAAGTATGTAATCGATAAAGGTTTGGATGGCATTATGTTTTGGGAACTCACTAACGATGTTTACAACAATGGACTTTTACAAGCGATTGACGACACAAGAAATGATAAGCATATCATCCGGTAAAATCTTACTTCAATAAAATTACAAAACATCACCGCTGCGTTTGTGTTCTCTTTCATTCTTTTTTAAGGAAAACCTAAGTCGTATTTAAGCACCGCCTTAAAAATAACGCTCACCTTAGCAAAACAAATCCAATATCATGAATTATTCAGTTATCAACTGGGATGAGATGCTTCACATTGTAGATGAAGATGCTCACCCGATTTATCATTTAGATGGCGAAACACTGCAAAAGCTTTCTCAGGTTGACAATGTAAATTGCTCAGCTTGTATCTTTCATTTAGCTTCTTACGGCATACTGCCCACGAGTGTTTTGTACCAGATCGCTTCGCACATTCAAAAGTTTTTCCCGACGCTGCAGATTGATTGGTTTACTACTTTTTATTATGTAGAAAAAGTAAGCTATATCAACCTTTCGTTCCGCATGAAGGAGATGCTGGAAGAAAAAGAATCTGGTTACGAAAACGATCGCCTCAGCCGATTCATCGACTTTGAAGAGAACGATCCGGTAGAGCATACCGATACTCTTTTACTCAAAATCGTAATGATGAACATCATCAATTTTGATGTAAAAATTAAATAGGCTATTTCTTTGAGCAGCCCATTCTGTTTAGCTCTGCACCTTGCTACTTTTGCTTTTGTTTTTATTTGAAAAAACCATGGAGCAGTACATTGAGGCGCAAAAAAACATTTTAGGGCTTGCCTTGCCAACCGATCCGCGCTGGGTAAATCTTGCCGGTATGAGCCTGCAACACATTTTGTCGGACCACGCATATTGTGAACAAAAAGCTGCAACCAGTTGTATTTCGCTCATACAATATTATTCAGGCAAACAGGAACTGGTAGATGAACTATCGCCTGTTGTTACCGAAGAATGGGGACATTTTCGGCTGGTGCTGCAAGAACTTCGCAAACGCAAGCTGACACTGGAACGGCAACGCAAAGATGAATATGTAAACGAGCTGGCTTCATTTCGTGTTAAGGGCAGCAATGAAGAAAGCCGGATGTTGGATCAGTTGCTTATGATGGCATTGGTGGAAGCCAGAAGCTGCGAGCGTTTCAAACGGTTAAGTGAAGGATTGACCGACCCTTACCTGCAACAGTTTTACCGCCGTTTTATGGAAAGCGAAGCCGGTCATTATGCATTGTTTATTCATCTTTCGGAGCTATACATTGACAAAGAAAAAGTGCAGATCCGCTGGCACCAATGGCTACAATACGAGTGTGAGATAATGCAGAAATTGGAATTGCGTGGCGACAGGATGCATTAAAACACAAACTTAGCCAATGCAAAAATGAAGCAATGAAAATTCAAACCTTGACTTGAAACCTGCTTTTCGTTATCTATCTTGTCTGCTACAATTTAAAACGGCATAGTGTTTGGCTTACATTTGAAAAGGCAAAGACATGATACCGTTTCAATATAAAGTGAAAGTGAACGAAAATCCGCAGATTAATTTTAATTCCTCTAAAGAAATTGCATACTGGGCAAAAAAGTTCAACATTACCCCAAACAATTTTCAGCAGATTTTCGAAAGCAACAACAAGTCGATTTCAAGAACTTTAGCGTATTGCACTACCAATATGTAGTGTGTCGTTGAGGTGTTTTTAAATAATAACTAATAAAAAGCCATGCCTAAGGCATGGCTTTTTTGTTGGCATGAACAACGAAGAGTTTTATAACGCCAAGTCTGTCCATTTATAACAACCCCATCACTATCAATCAATTGGTATAAATATTGACCATATCACAAACAAACTAAAAGTTATGCGGTTATCTGCTTCCATCATTATTATATTAATGACTTTATCTGCATGCACACGCAATGCCATCACCGGCAGAAACCAGTTGTCATTGGTATCGGAAAGCCAGGTACAAGATGCTGCTAAAACACAGTATAAACAATTTCTCAGCGAAAATAAAGTTGTGGCTTCCTTTTCAAACAAAGATGCTGAAATGGTGCGCCGTGTGGGTTCTCGTATTGCCGCTGCAATTACAAAATACTATGCAGAAAAGGGCCAGTCAGATTTATTAAATGGCTATCAATGGGAGTTCAATTTAGTTGATAATAAAGAAGTAAATGCATGGTGCATGCCCGGCGGTAAAGTAGTAGTCTATACAGGCATTTTGCCGGTTACGCAAAACGAGGCTGCACTCGCTATCGTTTTAGGCCACGAGATAACACACGCCGTTGCAGGTCATGGACATGAACGCATGAGCCAGCAGTTATTGGCTTCAGGTATACAACAATTGGGTGGCGTAGCACTAAGTTCTAATGCGCAGGCACTGACAGTTTTCAATAATATATACGCACCAACGGCACAAGTAGGCGTATTGCTTCCCAATTCGCGCAACCAAGAGTATGAAGCTGACCATTATGGGTTAATTTTCGCAGCCATGGCAGGCTACAATCCGCAGGAAGCGATTCCGTTCTGGCAACGGATGCAAAGCCTTGGCAGTGGCTCATCATCTACACCCATTTTTTTAAGTGACCATCCAAGCGATGCGTCACGCATTCAAAGGTTGCAACAATTAATGCCTGAGGCGTTGAAATATTACAAGCCGGTTCAGGGCTAGTAACAACTTTAAGGATTATTTGTAGTAAAACATTTAATATCAATTGCTAATTGCAATAGATTGTTATAACTTTGCATACCTTTTTATTGCTTACTTATAAGGTATTTCTATGCAAAGTATGATTGAAAAGCTTAACCTGGTAGATGAAAAAAATATACTTATTCAAGGCCTTCCTTCCTCTATCGAAAAACAATTTTCCAAGCTCGCTTACGCAAAAAATGTGACTCCGCTGCTTAGGACGCGCAAGATAGATTTTGCATTATTGTTTGCTATACATCAACACCAGATGTGTGCTATACTCAGTGATGTGTTTCCGGCACTTCACGCTGATAGCAAGCTTTGGATTGCTTATCCTAAAACAACCAGCAAAATTGCTTCAGACCTAAATCGCGATTGTAGCTGGCAGGTTCTGTTCGATCACGATTTTGAAATCGATAGCCAGGTAGCTTTAGATCATGTGTGGATGGCAATTTGTTTTAAGAAATTGGATATGGCAATTGCTAACCAGAATGTTGATGAGGATGTGAAAGAAAATGAAGAGTTTGACAGACGTCTTATTAAACTGCCGGCTGAGCTGGAGATCTTTTTTATAAAACACAAAAAGGCAAAAGACTTTTTTAAATCGTTATCGGTAGACGACCAGAAAGACATGGTTAGCTCTATTGAAGATGCCAAACGTGCCGATACGAAGAAAAGAAGACTGGAAGTGGTGCAGCAAAAATTACTCGATGGCATGAAAGCCTTAGCCGAAAAAATATAAATCTTTAATAAAAAGTCCCGGTCGCAAAAGATCGGGACTTTTTTTGGCATTTAACCATAAACACATTACTTTAAAGCGACAAGCTCATTATTCTTATAAATGGGCAGTGTATTAGCGACATCTTCAGTTACACACCATTCTAAATCCTTCTCTAAACCATAGCCTGCCAGCCGATGCCAATGAGTTGTGCTTCGAATGAAAGAGTGCAAATCGTGTCTATGCAAATTATACATTTCTTCTGCCATTAAACTGCTATCGCAATGAACAGTGAAAAAATCTTTAACACGGCTCACAACAGCTCCGGCAAACAAAGTGTCTTCTAAGTTAAACCTGTCTTTCCAGCCTGAACATCCTAAGACTACGTTTCGGTTTGCTTTCTGCAAAAAATGGCAAACAGATGAAAGGTTCGGAAACGAACCGGTAACAATATCGGCGGCACCTTTAGCAAGCGCCATATGCAAGAGTTTAGTACCATTTGTAGTTGTAAGCACCAAAGTTTTTCCTTTAATAAATTCAGGATAATATTCCGCAGGCGAATTGCCATATTGCAGCCCAGGTATCACTTTACCATCGCGCTCGCCGGCAGTAATTGCGTTCAGGTTTTTTCCGATAGCAATGCATTGCTCAATATTATCTACCGGAATAATTTTTTCGGCACCGTTATACAGGGCTGCTGCAATAGTAGAGGTTGCACGAAATACATCAATAATAACAACAACACTGTTTCTAAGGTCGTACAAATCTAAGAGACGCGGTGTCAGTACAGTATGCAGTGTAAGTGGCTGGTTCATAAAATAGAAAGCAGCAAATATACATTGCTGCTTTCTTCTGTGTTTAGCCCAAATAGGATAAACAAAATCGGTAACTATCGTAATTTATAACGAACATAATCTAACTTACGGCTCATTACAATTCGACTTTTAACTACCTGTTAAATGCCAAAGACGAAAAAGTGGAATCCTTCTTTGTAGTGTCGCGCGGTGTTGTATCACGAACTAGGCGGTAAGCAACGGCACTTGAAAACATGGTGTCTTTTTTTGTCGTGTCTTTAGGAAGCGTATCTAAAAAATGAGAAGCAGACACATTCATTTTGTCGCATAACGCTTTTGTGTTATCACTTGCCGAAGCTTGTATTGCAAACGCAGATACAATAACAACACATGCGGTTAATAGCTTTTTCATAGTATTTATTTTAACTTGAAAGAATAAGGCCCACTTGCCAATAACTGTGCCATCAGTTGCTACTTTTTCACAAAAAAAAGGGTTGAAAATGAACACAGTTGTAGCTTTGAAGTCCATAGCCGCTGATATAAAATAAAAAATCTCCTGAAAAAAAGCAGGAGATTTACATAAAGTGAAGACAATAAATGAGCATATTTTTTCAGCAAAAAGACGCTAACCTTATTCAGAAGTTTTTAAGTCAACGTATTTTAAAAACTCATGCTTTACAGATTCTTCCTTAAACTTACCGCCATAAAAAGCTGTTACCGTTGCTGAGCTGGTATCGTTTATACCGCGGCTTGCAACACACAAATGCCTGGCATCAACAATTACGGCAACATCGTCGGTAGATAAAATATTCTGCAGTTCCTTTCCAATCTGTACCGTTAGGCGCTCTTGTACTTGCGGGCGCTTTGCGAAGTATTGAACAAAACGATTGAGTTTGCTTAATCCAATCACCTTGCCGCTGCTAATGTAAGCAACATGTGCCTTGCCGTATATAGGCACAAAATGGTGTTCGCAATTGCTATAAAAAGAGATATCTTTTTCAACCAGCATCTGGTTGTACTTATACTTATTATCAAACAATGTAGCTGCAGGTTTATTGGCAGGGTTTAGTCCGCTAAAGATTTCCTGAACATACATTTTGGCTACCCGTTTGGGCGTTCCGCGAAGACTATCATCAGATAAATCAAGGCCTAACGTATCCATGATCACTGCAAAATGCTTTTCGATAATCGCCATTTTTTCTTCATCGCTTTTGTCAAAAGCATCTTCTTTCAGCGGCGTGTTTACCGATGTGGTAATGTGGTCTTCGCCTATTTCATCTATGGTAATATCGCTTAGTTCAAGCTTCTGCTTTACTTCTTCAGGCTGGATATTCCACATAGTTTCTTTCTGTTTCATACAATGTAATTTTTAAATCTAAATCCATTCCTATTTTGCTTCGCAATAAGTTATAAATCGTCACTGCAATGTTTTCTGCCGTTGGGTTTAGCCTTTTAAATTCTTCCGTATCCAGGTTGAGATTTTTATGATCGAAGCGCAGTAATATTTCGTTCTTGATAAGGTCGCTCAGCACTTTTAAATCAATTACGAAACCTGTTGTAGCATTGGGTTCGCCGGTTACTTTTACAATCAATTTATAATTATGCCCGTGATAATTGGGATTACTGCATTTGCCAAACACCATTACATTCTTTTCATCGCTCCAACCGGGCACAAACAAGCGATGCGCTGCATTAAAATGTTCAACTCTGAAAACGGCAACTTCCGACATGAATAGAAGAAATATTTTTACAAATGAACCAAAGCTGAGTGCAACCTGTTGCGTCAGAAGTGTGCTGACCAAACCTGTTTGCAAAGAGAAATCAGGCATTTGCTTAGAGATAGTAAAATTAAGCCACAATTAATAAAAAGAAGGTAAGAAAAGACTTTATGACAATTGGAAAACAATCACTCACCAAAATATTCTACATAAATTTTGGGCGTTTCGTAAAGCTTAATGCAATGCAGCTTTGCATTACCTGTAAAATGCGGCGCCAACTGCTGCCATATAGCAACGGCTAAGTTCTCTGTAGTGCACATTATACCTTGCAGGAAATCGACATCAATGTTCAGGTTTTTATGATCTAACTTTTCCACCACATAATCGTTCACCAGCAGGCTTAGCTTTTTAGCATCCATTAAAAAACCAGTATCGGGGTCGGGTTCGCCTTTTACGGTGATGTGAAGGTTAAAGTTGTGCCCATGCCAATTCTCGTTGGCGCAAACACCAAACACGTCTTCATTCTTTTCGCGGCTCCATTGCGGATTGTAGAGCTTATGCGCTGCATTAAAATGCTCTACTCTTGTGAGGTAAACCATGAGCCGGTAAAGGTAAGAGAAGACAAATGCAAATAGATACTCTACTAAAAAATCCTTAGCTGATAAGCTTGTCGTGACTGAATAAATACGGTATTAAGAATGCCGCCAAACCGCCGATAATGGTTTGTGTAATAATCACAATGATTCTAAAGTCCATCGGCACATCGCCTTCTACTGAGCGGCGCAGATATAAACCGGCAATAATGATAAGAATCGTAACGATCAGAACCGCTACGCGATAAACCGGAATGCCTTTCTTAAGATAATAAACAAAGAAATAAAACACAATGCCACAGGCAAGCGAGAGAAGCAACGTGCCAAACACAATCACCGTAACATCCATGCCATTAAAGTCTTCGAATGAAGCAAGGTAGCGATAAACATAAACAAAAATCATGTTGAGCACGGTAGCAATAATGCCCGAATACAGGCCGCTAAGAACGCCGCGCGAAAGGTCGCTTTGCGTATAATCGTAGTTCATATAAACAGGTTTTAATGAAGTGTCAGAACCAGACTTAAAGCAATGAACATAACCCGGGCAAACAAAATATCAGGCAGATGAAGAAGAATAAAACGAATAGAATAACCAGCAAGTCTGCTATATAAAGGTAACCAGTTTCACGAAGTCGTTATCTTTTTTCTTATAAAAACCATTACACTTTCTCATCAAAAAAATTTTCTGCCGCTTCCTGAGCAAACAAATAAATAGTAGGTTTGATAAAGATTTTTGCTGAGCATTATACAGAGTGCTTTTCCCAATGAAGCGGTAACAAAAAGAAATCGAAGCTGAACAGAGATGAAGATGCTATGCGTGTGTGCAGTAGCACAACAAAGAGACAGGATTCTTCTTTACAAAATAAAGGCATTAATAAAAGACTTATAATAACGTTCCCTTCCGTACCACATTGCGACTACAATAGTGCGCATCATTCATAAAACAATAACGTATGCCAAACATTGATTTTTCCATCGACATTCACACCCATGCTTCTTATAAACCTTTAGCAAGGTCGTTTCCAGAAACTATAGGTACACAAAGCACTGCTGTCGGCGATAAAAACTCTATGTGGTTTTACGATCCGGCATCGCTGACTGATAAGCTGTTGAACGAGATTGGCAGCCTTACCAAGTTTTCGCAGGCAAATTTTACCACCGCTTCTTATGGCAGGCTTTGGGTAATCGCCATCGGTATGGGCAGTATTGAAAAGTGGTTCTTCAACAACAAGCTGGGCAAAGGCTTTATTTCAGATATACTAGCTGATTTTGCTACGGAACTTGGCAAGCCACGCATCGATGCGATACAAAACATGAAAGATTACTGGGCAGACTTGCAACTGGAATTTTCGTTCCTGCAACAATTGCACAACAAGCCGGTAAACATTGACGGCAATAAATACAAATATGTAATCGTAAACGATTTTGGCGAGCTAAATGCTGCGATGGAAGAGAACGAAGCAATCGTAGCAGCAGACAATAATGCAGCTATAAATATTGCTGTAATACCTTCAATTGAGGGCTTGCACATTTTGAATTGCGGGTTAGATGCAGACCGAAGCCCAACCAATATTAAAGCGAACCCCGATGAGGTGAAACAACATGCAAGAGAGTTAAAAAATGCAGCGCACAAGCCTTGGTTCATTACGTTTACGCATCATTTTTACAACGAACTCTGCGGACAAAGTTTAAGTTTACGCGGTGTTATTGCCAAGAAATGCGACCAAAGCGTGGGGCTCGATACCGGCTTTACCGACTTGGGCAAAGACGTGCTTAATATCTTGTTAGATAACACCGATGGCAAGCGTATTTTAATTGATTGCAAACATCTCAGTCCAATAGGCAGGCAGGAATTTTTTAAAATAAGAGAAACCAACTTCCCGGATATACCTGTCTTCATGAGTCATGGCGTTGCCAATGGTTTGCCCGACATGAATACAACTGTTTCTCATTACCCCGAACTCGGAAATACTTTTAATAGCGGCGAGATAAATTTTTATGATGATGAACTGTTGCTAATGGCAAAAAGTGGTGGTATCATTGGCTTACAGCTCGATGAGCGCCGCCTTGCCAACGACGAAACCATACAACGCGTGAAGCATTCGTTCTTTAAAAATAAAATTATGCATTACCGCAGCGAGCTGGTATGGAAGCAAATCCAGTACATCGGCGAACTGCTGGACGATAATGGTTTGCCGGCATGGAGCAATATCGGCATCGGCTCAGACTACGATGGCATTGTAGACCCGATCAACAGCTTCTGGACGGTGGAGCAATATCCTGATTTAAAATCTTATCTCGAACGACACGCTTTCAATTATATGCAGAACGAATCTTCAAGATTAAAGAATGCATTTAATAAAATTGATGCCGATCTGCTTATTCAAAATATTTTTCAAAACAATGCATGGGCTTTCTTTCAAAAATGGTTTTCTTAAGAAGGAAGCAATTTTTTATCGATTAAAATAACCAAGATGACCAGCAACGTTGCGCTCGATGTCTTTATTGGATTGGTGTTCGTATACCTTTTATACAGCCTGTTAGCTACCGTTGTTCAGGAAACCATCGCTTCCTTTCTTAACCTGCGCGCTGTTGTATTGGTAAAAGCCATCCGCATCATGCTAAACGACCGGAAACCAGTGGCTTTGCAAAGCACTTCTTTGGTTGGCAAAACAGTTGAGCGCATTATCAATACCTTCAAAATGCAGCTTCAGAACATTGCCTGTCGCCTGCCCGATTTTACCTTAGCCAAAGCCTTCTATAAACATCCTTCCATCAAGTATCTAAGCCCGAATACCTCTCGCAGTAAACCTTCCTACATCGAGCCGAAAAACTTTTCTTCTACACTCATTCAAATCCTGCGCGGCAAAGATTATGACGGCTCTGTTCCGGTGATGTTATCTGTTTATAACACGTTGTATCCGATGCTTACGGCAGCCCGTCAAAACACAGATATAACGACAGTTGAAACCGGCAAAGTGAATCCTGTAGTGGCAGTAATTCAACCTGAAACACTGGATAAGTTAAGACAGTTGTTTATAGATTCCGGTAAAGATCTAAATACGTTTACCTCACTTTTAGAAGATTGGTATAACGAGATGATGGACCGCGCCAATGGATGGTATAAACGACAGGTGCGACGCATTCTTTTCTTTATTGGTTTGGGCATCGCGATAGGCGGAAATGTAGACACGATAAAGATATACCATGTGCTGTCGAAAGACAAAGGCGCCAGAGACCAGATGGTGCAAATGGCAATACAATCGCAGCAGAAATACGGTGCGGCAATTAATGAACTGAGAGATACAACTGGCAGAAATAAAAACGCTTCTGATACGCAGAAAGTTGTGATTATAACAACGGGCGATTCGCTGTTAAATACAACCTATAATGAGGTAAAAAATGATATTGACCAATCGAATAATGTGATGGCAATGGGCTGGCATAGCAGCGCAAAATACAAACTATACGATTCATTGAGCAGGAAACAAAAGCAGATAACAGATAGTCTTAAAGGTGAAACAACCAAAGACACATCGCTCCAAAATCAATTGAACCAGGTAGATAAAAATATCGCTGCATTAGCTCCGTTAGTGTATGATAAATTTGACTGGTCTTCTTCTCCCTTAGGATGGCTCCTTACCGCCATGGCGATGACTTTGGGCGCACCATTCTGGTTTGATTTATTAAGCAAGTTTATCAGCCTCAGGGCAGCCGGAACCAAGCCCGTTTCAACACCTGCGGATGATTCTGTAAATCCAATGCCAGACAGTGTTTCACCAACCGAGATTCCTGTTTCGATAACACCTTCAGAGGCAAAAACGGCAACCGATAACCAACACTTAATTGTTCGTGACGAAGCTGCTGATTCAACCATTGCTCAAGGCTAAAAAGAGACTATGAATATCGTAAATGTAATCTCACCCAATTTTACGCAAGGCAGAAAAAACTACAAGCCAGAAGCCATCGTAATTCATGTGATGGCAGGAACTTTATCGGGAACTGATAACTGGTTCAGCGATGCCCGTTCTTCTGTATCGGCGCATTATGGCATAGGTAAAAACGGCGAATTGCACAGTTACGTTTCCGAAACGAATACAGCCTGGCATGTCGGGCGGGTAAACCTGCCAAGCTGGGCGCTGATAAAAGGTGCCGGCAATGGCTTGTACATTAATCCGAATTATTACACTATCGGCATCGAGCACGAAGGCAGCGAAGATTCGGACTGGACCGAAGAAATGTATAATAGCAGCGCAGCGCTTATTAAAGACATCTGCGCGCGCTGGGACATACCAATAGACCGCAAACACATTGTTGGTCATCATGAGATATTTTCTTTGAAAACGTGCCCCGGTCACAAGGCGGATATTAATAAACTCATTATCCTCGCAGGAGGCAATGTTACTACCTCAGTTGTTATAGCTCCGCCATCGTTCAGCAAGACAAAAGAGAGAGGTAAGGTAACTACCCAAACCCGCGTTAATGTTCGATCTCAGCCTGATACAACCAAGCCTCCGGTGAACACAATTGCACCTAAAATACAGTTGGCTTACGATGGTTTTATCAACGATGGCGAGCAGATAAACGGTAATGGAAAATGGTATTACACCAACGAAGGAAATTGGTTCTGGAGCGGCGCTGTTTCGGTGCTGGAAACACCACCTTTGCAGGTAGTAACAGCACCCGCAGCAAGCGATGCATTATCACTCATACAAGTAAAAGGCGCTACGGGTTCTATTACAGCCAATGCAACACTTTTCCTTTCTTATATCATTGATACCTGTGCGAAATACGGGATAGATTCATCAAAGCGAAAACTCTGTTTTTTAGCGCAGGCAGGGCACGAAAGCGGTGGGCTTTTTTATACGGAAGAGTTAGCTAGTGGCAAGGCTTACGAAGGCAGGCAAGACCTCGGCAACATTCATCCTGGCGATGGCATTCGCTTTAAAGGACGTGGCTTAATACAGATAACCGGACGCGATAATTATACTGCCATCAGCCACGATTTTGGCGAAGATTTTATTGCGCAGCCACAGTTGTTGGGCGCTAAAAATATAAACTTGTGCACGCAACAACAACTGAAGTATGCAGCCCTCGGCGCAGGCTGGTTCTGGAACCATAAAAAGCTAAACGAGATAGCAGATCTAATTGATATTGACAAGCCAATAGACGAAGGCACTAACCTTGTACATTTTAAAGAAATAACAAAAAAAATAAATGGCGGCTATAATGGATTACAGGACCGGGTGAACCGTTTTATGATGGGCGTGCAATTCTTTTAAAATTAAAGTTTCGACTGGTTTTAGAATCTGTTTATCCGCGCTTCATATCGAGCGGTTTTGTTTCCATTTGTTTAATGTGCCAGTCACCATCTATCCATTGCCAGGTTGCCGTGTATTCGCCTTTTACACGAACGGTATCTCTTCCCGAAATCACATCAGATTGCAGGTAAATTCCTTTTTGTATGGCAGTATCTGCCAGTATAGTTAGCGTATCGGAAGTAGAATGCTGCGACAGCACTTTTATATTTTTAAAAGAAGATAAAAAAGCCTTTATTGAATCTCTTCCTTCTGCCATCTCCCCCATTCTACCATCCGGTGTGTAAAGCCATGCAATAGAGTCGGCATCCAGTTTTAAAATCAGTCGGTCATAGTGTTGCAAAGCTTCTTCCACGCCTGCTTTATTGTGTTGCGAAGATTTGCAGGAAAGCAGTAGAAATGCAACCGACAAACCCGTAAAAAGAAGAATATTCTTTATAGTCGTTGACATACATTAATCCTCATAAAGACAACCCACAAACTAATATTTTGTTTACCTGATCAATCATCAGCAATCGCATGATTCACTAACCCGGTAGGACCAGACGACCCACCGGGTTGATAAATAAATTTTTATTTCCTGAAATACAAATCTACTTCTCCATCCGGCGATCCATTGGTAACTACAACTGCCTTCTGAGGTATGTTGCCACCCGCTTTAGCCGTGCTCCAGTTTAGAGGTGCATTCATAGTATTTTCAAGCATCTTTATGGACTTCATAGCTGCATATTGGTCAGGCGGGTATTGGTTATTCGCATTGGTAATGCCATGGGTCTCTAAGGTTTCTGCACACCACCATGCCTGCGGTACGCCTGTAATCTGGAGACTTTGGTTAATTGGGTAGCCGGCAAATGAAGAGTTGTAATTATATCGGGTTCCGCTATGCGATGTTTGTTGCAGCACGCCTTGCAAAACAGTACCAGTGCTTACAGTTTGTAAAGCACTGTAATAAGCTTGGCTGCCCGATACAAACCAATTGGCAATAGCCCAGTATTTACCGCCGCCGGCAGCCGAAGAGCCCCATTGCAGTACCGGCTGTATAATGTAGGAAGCAGCGGTAGTACCGTTCTGCATAGCATTAAACAAAAAAAGAGTCTGGTTATTTTGGCGTGTCGGCGCTGAAGGCACCGTCCAGGTGGTGGAAAAGTAAGTAACTGGATGTGCAGTTGTATCGGTATTCGACCAGTAAGAATAAGCAACCCAGCCCGAAGCTGTAGCCGGCGCCAGGTCATTGTTCATCGCTTTTTTGGCAGCATTCAGGTTATCGTCAAGGGTTTTGACAACGCCATAATCTTCGATGATTTTGCCCGTTGCATTTTCTATTTTGTTCAAATGACCTTCTATCATACTCAGGCTAAAACCCGCTTCAATTGAATGAACATTTTTTTGTGGCATTAATCCAAATGGAGTTACCACAAGCGCATCAGATAGCGAAGCCAGGCTACCGCTTTGCTGTAGTGTACTGGCAGTATTATTATCTTCATAATGCTTCTGACAACCCGGAGAAAAAATAAGGACAGCAGCAATAATCGTAAGAAGAAGAAATTGTTTCATAAACACAGAAGTTTGAAGTAAAAATAAGCAGGTTTCTCAAGTTGTAAATATTTCTCGTAAATACGTTTGAAGTTATACACTTTTCCGCATTGTTACCAGAAGCGATGCGAATCCGGCTTTTTCGTACGCTTTTTATCGCCGGCTCTATGCGTGCATACCCCGAAGCAATCACACAATTCTCTGACTCTGCCACAGCTACTTCAGTTTTCTCGTCGTGTAGCATGGCTTCAATATCATAATAAGGAGTGGTTCCTTCTTTTAGCGTCGCATTATAAGGCCTCTCAGTTTCTATCACATCTTGCTCAAAGCGGAGTAATGCAGGCAAATCAGCTATCGTCGCTTTTCTTACGCTTATGTTTTCAGTCATGGCTGTCATTCAAAAAAGATTCTCTTCTTTTACAGTCAAAAATAACTCATGCCTCAGTTTATTATACAGGCAAAAGACTATACGGATGAAGAATCGCTCAAACGCAGGCTGGCAGCGCGTTCTGCTCATCTCGAAAGAATGAAGGAAGAACGCAACAAAGGTGTATTTGTCTTAGGCGGAGCGTTGTTAGATAATAACGACCGCATGATTGGTTCCGTCATCATTCTTTCTTTGCCCAATGAAGAAAGCGTTTGGCAATGGATAAGGCAGGATGTTTATGTTACCGGCACTGTCTGGAACGAAATTACAGTAAACCCTTTTCGTGTGGCAGATGTATAGCTGCATAAGCAAAACAGATTTTTACAGTTATTGTTTTTGATAAAAGAAAATTAGTTTAGGAAGGCAACTTTACAGATTGGGATAAAAACGCCTGTTCGGTTTTACAAAACTGATCAGTAGTACTTTGGAAACCGCCCCGCAGAAACGAAATTTTCGGAAAGAAAGACAAGAATTGAACGCGTAGAAAAGTAAATCTGTTTTATAAAAAATATCTCGCTCTGTGCCAGCGAAACCAGTATCTTGCTTTCCATTGCTTCACGCCAATTGCCATTAATTATCATGTTATAAACCACACACCGTATGAACACTTCCCGTAGAAGATTTCTCAAAACCGGCACGTTTGCCTTAGCCGGAACCGTTGCTTTGCCACAACTGCTACAAGCCGCCGGCAACAAAACAGAAAGGGTCGGCATCCAGCTTTATTCAGTCCGAGACGATATGAAAGCCGACGCGCTCGGCACACTGAAGAAAGTGGCCGCTGCCGGTTATAAAAATGTAGAACACGCTAACTATGTAGATCGTAAATTCTATGGTTACACAGCAGCTGATTTTAAAAAGGTGCTGGCTGATTTAGGCTTGAACATGCCCAGCGGACATACCGTAATGACGGCCGAACATTGGGATGACTCAAAGAAAGACTTTACAGACGTATGGAAAAATACCGTGGAGGATGCTGCTACGGTAGGTCAGCAATATGTAATTAGCCCGTGGATGGATGATGCATTTCGCAAAGACATGAGCTTGTTTAAAAGCTATATGGAACGCTTTAATAAATGTGGCGCTCTCTGCAAGCAGCATGGAATGAAGTTCGGCTATCACAACCACGATTTTGAATTCAATACCAAGATTGACAACAAGCTTTTGTACGATTTAATTCTTGAAAACACAGATCCTTCTCTTGTGGCGCAGCAGATCGATATCGGCAACATGCTGCACACCGGCGGCATTGCGCTCGATGTGATGAAAAAGCATCCTGGTCGTTTTGAACTGATGCATGTAAAAGATGAAATTAAAAGCACGAGCGGAGAAATGGGCGGCGATTATGAGAGCACGGTTCTGGGTAAAGGTGTGATGCCCGTAAAAGCTATTCTTGACTATGGCAGAAAAGCCGGAGGTACTACGCAATTTGTAATTGAACAGGAGTCTTACCAGGGCAAAGCACCGGTAGATTGTATAAAAGAGGACCTGGTAGTGATGAATCAATGGGGTTATAAATAATATTATTTAGGTGAGATAAAAAGAGCTGCAGCGTTGTGCTGCGGCTCTTTTATTATAAGGTACCTGACGAAGTTGTATTGAATATTTTTTATAAAAAAGAGATGCCGAGAATTTAAAAAGAAACAGCAGTTGCTGCTTTCGTCTCTTTTATTTCATCAAAAAACTAAGCCTCGCAAAGTCGGCAAGACTTAGTTGCTCGGCACGTTTATTAAAAATTTCATCTTCCAGAACGGCTTCCTCAAACAAGCTGCGGGTAGCATTGCGCAGCATCTTTCTACGCTGGTTGAAAGCGGTCTTCACCAACACTGTAAAAGCACGGTCGCTCTTCACAGGCAACACTTCCTTTTTTCTTCGTAAACGGATAACGCCACTCATTACTTTTGGTGGCGGCGTAAAGGAAGAAGGCGGAACATCGAAGAGATAGTCTACTTCGTAAAAAGCCTGCACCAGCACCGATATAATACCATATACTTTATTGCCTGGCTTTGCCGCTACGCGTTGTGCCACTTCTTTCTGAAACATTCCGATGATAACTGGAACCTGCTCTTTCCACTCTATTATTTTAAATAAAATCTGCGATGAAATATTATAAGGAAAATTGCCGGCTACTATAAAGGCATCACCGAATGGCGAAGCTGCCTGTAGAAAATCTTCTCGTATTAATTTCTCTTTGATAGAAGGATAAGTCGCTTCGAGATAATCAGCTTTTTCGTTGTCAATTTCAATAGCTTTGAAGTGGATGTCTGGTATCTGCAACAAATATTTGGTAATAGCCCCTGCACCTGGTCCCACTTCGAGCAGTTGCGTAAACGTTTCTTCTTTTATTGCGGCAACAATCTCTTTACAGATCGCTTCATCGTGCAGAAAATGTTGACCCAGCGACTTCTTTAGTGTGTAAAACATGAAAAGCAAAAGTAAAGAAGAACTATGGTGGTAAAGTTTAATGATGTGATCGCTGTGCACCTTGTCAACACAAGGCTGTAAGAATTGCTACTTTGCTCCCTGCCTGCCAAGCGAAATAAAAACAGCACCCGCTATAATAAATGCCGCACCCACCACAGACTGCCAGGTAATTTTTTCTTTTAAAAAGAAAGAAGCGAGGATAATTGTAAAGATGATAGAGCTTCTGTCGATAGAACTTACCGCAGGCGCATGGCCTTCTTTCAAAGCTCTGAACTGAAACAAAGAAGACAAGGTAGTTGCTATACCGGCACCAATGATAAACATCCATGCGCGCTTGTCCATTTTACTTACATCCGCCGATGCTTTTTGAAAGAAAACGGTTGACCAGGAGATTACCAATATAAGTATCGCTTCGATGGCAAAAGCCAGCGTGGGATTAATTTTATCGAGACCTGCTTTTGTAAACGTAACAGAGATAGCAGCCATAACCGCACCGAGCAGAGCAAATACAAACCACATGAGCTAATTTTTTATAAGTGAACTTTATTACTTATAAAAAAGATACCAGTTTGTAAGAAAAAGGCACGAGGCCGAAACTAAAAGCAGAAAGGCGGAAAATAAAGCTGGTTATATAGAATCTATATCCAACCGCAGGCGGTCTTTCAATTCTTTTACCAGCGGGTATTGCGAAGCGATATAGTTGTAACGCTCGCGGCTGTTCATTGTCAGAAATGGAGAGACTTCCTCTGTAGGGTCGTCTGCTACCGCAATCTGTAACTGGATGGCATGGTTGTGAAAGGTTTTCTGAATGCAATCAGCCAGCATGGTTTTTTCCTGCTCAATGAATCTTTGCTGCACCAATGCATTAACCGTTATCAGCAAACGGGTTTCATTTTCTATAGTTAGCTTGGCAATCTTAAACGTATTGGCTGCGCTATGTTTCTGCTGCTCTTCTAACTTAGCTGCAAACCCATTCCAGCACTCGCGCAGTTTCACTATTTCCAAAGGTTCGGCTTCCGTCACTTCTTCAATATTGTACCGGTCGCCATATTTATCGCGCAGCGCTGACAATAAATTTTTTTTCGATACTGGCTGAACCAATGCCGGCGCCACAGGCTCGGCAATAGCAGCACTGGCAGCAACTTCAACGGTTTGATAAGAAGGTACTGCAACCGTTGTAGCTGCTACGAACTGTGGCTTGGGTACAGCCGGTTCTTCAATAAATAATTTAGACTCTGTCTGTAGCTGAAGAATTGTGTCTTCGGCAAGAACCGGCGTTGTTTTTTTCTGCCCGTTACCACGCAGTATCTGTGCTTCTTGTTGGGGTAGTGAAGAGACAGCCGGCTGCAACGATTGAATGGCTTTGGAGCGATACGCCACCGGTGCATCTACCCGTTTCTTTCTTACCACTTCATTATTCTCGAACGAAAGTTCTAGTGCCTGTTGTAAGAAGTTGAGTTTAATGATGGCCATCTCTACATGCAGTCGCTTGTTGCGCGCCATCTTGTAGTTGATTTCGGCTTCATTCAGTATGTTCAAAGCGCTTACCAGGAAAGAGGCGCTTACAGCTTTCGCAGCAGCTATGTATCGCTCGTGCATACCTTCTACCACATCTAACAGCGAAGCCGCTTTAGCGTCTTTGCACACCAGCACATTGCGCAGGAACATGGCAAAACCATTTAATACCGCATCACCTTCAAAGCCTTTACGGTTAATCTCGTCGTAGAGCAGCATGGCGGCGGAAAGGTCTTGCTTCAGCAAGGCTTCCAGCAGTTTAAAATAGTAATCTTCGTCAAGAATATTAAGATGCTCAACGGTATTCTGATACGTAACATCTGCATTGGTGAAGCTTACAATTTTGTCCAGGATAGACAAGGCATCGCGCATGCAACCTTCGCTTTTCTGAGCAATCAATTGCAGGGCTGCTTTTTCAGCCCGGATCTCTTCTTTACCTGCAATCTCTTGCAAATGCTCTACCGTATCGTGTATCGTGATGCGTTTGAAATCGAAGATCTGGCAGCGCGATAAAATAGTCGGTAGTATCTTATGTTTCTCTGTCGTAGCTAAAATGAAAATTGCATAAGGCGGCGGCTCTTCCAATGTTTTTAAAAAAGCATTGAAGGCAGCCGTACTCAGCATATGCACTTCATCTACAATATACACTTTGTATTTGCCGGCCTGTGGTGCAAAACGTACTTGTTCCACAAGCGAGCGAATATCATCAACTGAATTGTTGCTCGCAGCATCCAGTTCGTGAATGTTCAGCGAGGTACCTTCATTAAAACTAATACAGGAATGGCACTCGTTGCAGGCTTCACCATCGGGCTGCAGGAT
>CAZZZH010000027.1:0-26419 GCA_964658445.1 Ilyomonas sp. | reverse complement strand
ACACACATTCGCTCCTGCTGAGACCACTGTGGAGGCCGCAGGAGGCATTGGCGCTCCTACTGAGAGAAGTGTAAAAATGAAACCGGGTAAGCCAGACGCGATTTACCGACCGGGAAAAGGAAATTTTACGACAACGTCATTTTTTCTTTACTCCAAATTTTCGGCTACCCATTGGCGGCAATAGTTTTTTATCTCATCGCGCACCGCGCGAAACTGTGCTGCTATTTCTGCCTCGCTGCCGGTGGCTTTGGCGGGATCGGGAAAGTTGTGGTGAAAGGTTTTGGCTTTTGATGGAAACACAGGACAGCGTTCTTTGGCGTTATCGCAAACCGTTATCACATAATCGAATGCGATGCCGCGGTATTCATCTACCAAATTAGAAGTATGCGCCGAAATATCGATGCTGTCTTCTTTCAGGGTGGCAATGGCGCGCGGATTTACGCCATGTTTTTCTACACCGGCGCTGTAAACATTCGCGGCATTGCCCGCATAAAGCCGCAGGTAAGCTTCCGCTATCTGGCTTCGGCAACTGTTGCCGGTGCAAAGCACTAAAATGTTCTTCATTTTATTTTGGTTATACTGATGAGGATCCAAAGGAGGTTGATAAGGGTAAAGCGCGCATCGAAACCATATATAAAATTGAGCGCAACAATGCCCGCGAGGATGATGCCGAAGCGCTTGTGCCGCGCCAGATAAGCCGTTATGTTTTCTTTCATAGTCCTGTGTTGCGGCTGCGGCGCTCCCATATTGTAGTGTCGCGCCAGGCGCCGTTCATGCAGCCTATTTTTTCCCTGATGCCAACGAGCCGGAAGCCGCAGCTTTCGTGCAGTTTTTGGCTGGCCCTGTTTTCGGGGAAAATGCCCGACTGTAAAGTCCAGATGCCGGCGGCTTCGCTTTCCTCAATTAAGCGTTGAAGTAATTGCCGGCCCACGCCTTTGCCCCGTGCTTCTTCTTTTATATAAACGCTTACTTCGGCAACGCCCGCATATACGCAGCGGCTGCTTACGGGCGAGAGCGCCGCCCAGCCAAGCATCTCGTTGTTTTCAAAAAAAGCAAGGCGGCAGTTGGGCAGATGGCTCTTGTTCCATTCTTCCCAGTCCGTGGCTTCCGTTTGAAACGTGGCGTGCCCGGTGGCAATGCCCTGGCGGTAAATGAGGGCAACTTGGTTGTAGTCTTCTGCCGTGATGGTTCTTATCATAGCGGTGCGGTTGGTTAGCAACAGCCGCCGCCGGGTGTGCAGCCCGCCGGGGCTATTGGCAGTTCGGTCATGGCTATTTTTTTCTTCGGCTGTGGCACCCCGCAGGCATCGCCCGCAAGGCAGGCGGTCTGCATACTTTTCAGCAGGAAGTGTTTTCCATTCCAGCCGAGGCTGTATTTTCCAATGGTGTCTCGCTGGTATTCTACTTCTATCTCCCAATCTTCCAGCGCCAGCACTTTTTCCGATAAGGCAATGATGTTGAGTAATTTTTGAGGCTTCAGGCGGTGCCGGGTTTCGTTTGCATTCCACAACTGGAAGGCAACTTTGGCTTCGCTGCGCACCGTGCCTCCGCAGTCTATAAAATGTTTGCGCACAGCGCCTACTTCGGTTACGTGGAAGCTTTCAGGAACGAAGGAACCGTCTTCTAATTGAAATTGCACGGCTTCTATGTGGTGTAAAATGGCTTTTGCCCCGGATAAGGTCATGTGATAAATGATTTTTGTGTTAACAACAATTGTTTTTCTGCTGGCTCAGTTGGTTGAAAAACGCCGACAGGTACATTTGAAACTGCCGGAAAGTAGCTTCGTTAATGCAATAACAAATCGCATTGCCTTCAATATTGCCTTTTATTAAACCGGCGGTTTTTAGTTCTTTCAGGTGCTGCGATACGGTAGCCTGCGCGAGTGGCAATTTGCCCACAATATCCCCGCAGATGCAGGTATTTACCGACAGCAGGTAATCGATAATCGCCACGCGCGCCGGGTGGGCCAGTGCTTTCATAATGGTGGCAATGTCTTGCTGGCGTTGGGTAAATGCTTTGGCTTTAGTAAGACCCATTCTTTGTATCTTTATCGCAATATTACGATAAAGTAGGGAAAATACAAGTCCTGTAAATATTTGGGTGTATTGTCCATTACAAAGGCAATCCAAAATTTCTTTTTGCAATAACAGCTTAGCCGGCAGCACGTTAGCAGCGGTCTTTTTCCTTTTGCCCTGTTATGTGGCATTTTATTCGTTGTAAAGCCGAAAGAAAATAATAATGCCTTACAATTTGCTTTTGCACCGTACATACCATGAGAAATACAAGCGCGCTTAGCTCCAAAGCCACCGACCGCCTGAATGTAGCCATACAGAAAAGCAGGCGAAGCCACAGCCGGCAGCAAGATACCTACCAACCGATGCTTTTGTTTCCGCAACAGCCTCACCCGCAGATGGTGGCGTCGGTGATAATACCGGCAAGGAACGAGGCGCAGAACATTGTTAAGACGCTGGAAGCCCTGCGCCTTCAGCAGGACGAGAACCGGGCGCCACTAAACCCGCATTTATACGAAGTGCTGCTACTGGCTAACAATTGCACCGATACCACCTATGAAACAGCGTTGGCATATGCACATCAGTACCCGCAGTTTCCGCTGCAGGTAGCCAAAGTGCAACTGGAGAAAAAAACAGCCCATATCGGCACAGTAAGAAGGATGTTGATGGATGAAGCCTACCGCCGCCATGCACAAAACGGGCGCGATGGCATTATACTCTCTACCGATGGCGACACGGAAGCCGATGCGCAATGGGTAGCCCATACGCTGCGCGAAATGAGCAGTGGCTGCGATGTTGTGGGTGGTCGTATCATAGCCCGCGAAGTGGCAAGCGATAGTAAACTCTACTACCTGCAGGACATAACTTACCGGTGTTTATCTGCGCGGTTAGAAGCCGTAATCGATCCTTTAGACAATGATCCTAAAAGTTGCCATTTTCAGTGCTTTGGGGCAAGTCTTGCCGTTCGTTGCTCGGCTTATCACCGGGCGGGCAGGCTGCCGGTAATTCCGTTTTTAGAAGATGAGGCATTCAGCCGGGCACTGCAGCGGGTAGATGCGCGGGTGCGCCGCTCGCCCATGGTAAAGGTATATACATCGTCTCGCCTGTGTGGGCGCGTGAAAGCCGGTCTGAGCATACATTTGAAGCATTTGGGCGACCTGAAGAAGCAGAAAGTTATTATGCATGTAGAGCCGGTGCAAATGCTGGCGGAGAAATGGAATATTCGGCGCGAGCTGCGCGACTGCTGGCAGCTACGGAAAGAAAAAAAGTTTGCCAAGACATGTATCAATTCGCTGGCGGTGTTGCTGGGTGCCTCGCCCAAATGGCTGCTGAAAGAGATGGATGTAGCGCAATATTTCGGCGTGTTTTGGGAGAAGGCGGAACACCTGCTTTACAATGGCGAATGGCGAAGACAGCAACACCTGGTACCTATAGACAGAGCGATAGAAGATTTGAGGAAATACGTGAAAAATTAGGATATTTTATTGCTGTGTATCGTCTTACCCAAATTCTTTCTTTCCTTACAATAAGTAAGTCGTTACCATCCTTTATTGTTTGCGCAGCACATCTATCCGGTATTTCTCTTCTCTTTTTTGGTAAATGAGTTTCAGGCGCGTATCTGGCTTCAGAAAAAGTTCGTGCACTTCATCGCCCGTCAGCGGATAATCGGGTACAAAAGGCAACCAGTGAATTAGTATCAAGTCGCCATCGATCTGCAAGCTGCTGATGATTTTTTCCTTTGCTTTTTGCAGATCGTCAAGCGATAAATAATAGCCTACTTCGCTCATTATTACGAGATCAAACTTCTGTTCGGGGTAGTCGTCTGGTATGGCAGCCTGTTGAAAAGTTACCCAAGGGCAGTCTTTCAAGCGTTGTTTTGCTTTTTGCAGTGGTGCTTCACTAATATCGGTCGCTAACAGATGGCTGCATCGTTGCGCCAGCATTGCCGTAAGCACTCCGATTGAACATCCGATTTCCAATGCTTTATCATAGTGATCCTTAGGTAAGGCAGCCATTGTGGCTTCGTATTTTGCCTGTTCATAGGGGCTGGTTTCAAAGTTCCATGGGTCTTGGCTGTTGTGGTAAACATCAGCAAAATATTGAGCTGACAATGTATTTTTCATAATAGCTGATCTATATAATATTCTTTAGGAACAAGAAAATGCGAGAGCACGCCGGGCGACAATATAAAGCCGTCCGGGTCGTCGTCTATTAGGGTTGTGGTTTGCGATTGATGCTGCCATATCGCTTTTTCCTTTTGAGAAAGATAAGGCGCAATGTCTACAAACAATAAAGTTTCATCGTTCGGCATATCTTCCTCTTCTCCTCTTTCGTGTAGCCATATAACATATTGAAGAACGTGGAAAGACATGTGAATTTTATCGGCTGCTGCCTTCAGCATCTGCGCCGTTGCGCGGTGGTCGCGGTGCGGGTCTTTTTCGTAAGGTGAAAGTATAAGATCGGCACGCAAAAGTGTAATCAGCAGATGAAGCTGGCTGACGTTTTGGGCAAATTCCGGCTCGCCTTCTGCCGGCAAAGCGCCATCTTTTTTATTGAAAAAAAATACATTGCCCCGGGGTACATCCAGTACAGCCAAAGCTTGTATGGCTTCTTCCCTTCGCAAGGCTGCCAGTTGCGCTGCAGGATATTTTTTAGAATTGGGGTGAGACAAGCTGCCATCAGTGACAAACAAAACAAACACTTCTTTGTCCTTTTTTCTCAACAGCGCAATGAGCCCGCCGCAACCCAGTGATTCATCATCTGGGTGGGGCGCCAGCACAAGACAGGTGTGCACCTTATTAAACCATTCCGATTTCCGTTCTGTTGCTTTATTATTCCAGTGTTTTGTCTTCATGCCATAAGGCTTCTATAGTTGATTGAGAGCGTATCACATATTTTGCCACATCTGTCAAAGCCGCATCTGGTGCGGGCTGGCGAAGATAGAATTGCAGGTCTCTTACAATTTTTTCCATGTCGTTGGTTTGCATCAAGCCCCGCGCACCGATGCATTTGGATGATAGTTCTATTACTCGTAAACAGGTACGTTCTATCTCTACCCGCATCATATTTACAAAAGCAATCAGCTTATCATTTTTTGAAGGTTCAAAGCACCAATCATCCCAATAAATGCCTGCCTGCTGTACCCATAAATCACAGGCTTTTAAGCTGGTTGCCATTTCTGCTATGCGGGTTTGTTGCATGACATCTTCTGTGCGGTCTAGGCTTTTTAGATAGCCAAGCATTTTATTGAACAAGGCTTCTGCGCCGCCCAATTGCACAGCACAAAACCGCATCGCACCGGCACTAAAATAAGGTTGCTGATAATAATCGTTTGCCTTACCTAGCAGTTCTGAAGTATTGACCTGATAGCCTGTAAAATCAACGGTATAAGAAATGGAATTTTCCATGCCCATTGGCATCCAGGAAGTATAATCAATGGCATGGATGGGAAGCATATCGCCATTCACAATGCACATCTGCCAGCCTTTCTTTTCTTCCTCTAAAATACTGCCTGTAACCAAGGCACGCTTTACCAGGCCGGCACCTGAAGCGAATGTTTTTTTACCCGATAAAACAAAGGTGCTTTCTTCTGCCGGAGAAATAGCAAGCGGCTCTTGATTTCCTGTATTCCACACACCAAACAGGCAACCTCGTTCTGCATCGGCAAACCATATTTCTTTCTGTTGCTTCGTGGCATAAAGATGAATGAGCAGCAGTGCATTGATGTGTCCTTCATAAAGCCTGCCGAGGCTCAAATCCTTTCTGCCAACAGCTTTTAGCAGCTTCAATAGTTGTGGTGTATTTTTTTGGGTAAAAGAAAGCTTGTGCCCTGGCAACACGATTTTCAATAAACCCGAAGCCGTAAGCTGGCTTATTTCCTTTGCCGGAGAGGTGAGATTGTCTGCCACAGGATGGTGTAATTCTACCAGCAACGTGGCTGATGTATCTTTTGTTTTCATTTAAGCTACTAAAGATGCAAAATAAAGGAAGATGGGTTGTAAATGTATGAACAGACTAATGCCTCAAAAAATACTCTTCACTTTTAGAGCCACGCTGAAGACACCGGTATTTTCGCGGCTTATCAGCAGGTTCTGCGTGGTCTTGGCAGATTGAAGGGCTGTTTTATAAGCCTGAATATTATTGGTAAAATCTTTATTCACCCCGATGATAACGTCACCAATCTGCAGCCCGGCTTTGTCGGCGGGTGAACCTTTCATTATGTCTAATATGGTTATTTTTCTATCGACCATATAAATGCCAAGACCCGTGTAGGAGTAATCAAATGAATCGCGGAAAAAAAAGTTTGGCTTAATGAATATCTCTCTTTTACCATAGTTTAAAACTACCGTAAAGCGTCTCATCAAATCGTTGCCAATCAGTCCACTCACCTGCGGGTAAGAGGTGGCATTATAAGGGTCGTTGAACAAGTAAGCCGGTACATTCCGAAACCGGTAAGGACCAACTTTTACTTCTTTGATAGTAGTGATATCCATGTTAGCTTTGCCGCCCAAACCCTGCGCCAGCGTGGGATACAGCTTCTTCTTCGCACTAAATATACTGCTGTCTTTAGCAAACTGATCTGACATTAAAAAGCAAAGTCCTGCACCGGTATCGAAATAGAAATTGCTGATCACGTCATGCTTCTCTTTCAGGCTTACGGGTTGTACCGGCAAAGTACTGAACTGCGGATGCAGCACGTAACCGCCATGTGGATATTTGTAAGCTCCTTTTGACAATACTTCTATCTTGTTCTTTTCGTAATTGATAACAACAATGTAACGGTGCAAAAAGCTGTAACCGATAATACCATCTATCTTAATGCCGTAAACACTGGTGAGTATGTCGTAATCGCTGATGTGAAAATCGAGATTTTCAACAGATAAGCCTTGCACTTTAAGGGTGTGATTGTATGCATATTCCACGGCTTTTATTCCGGCAATGCCTTTGATCATCACGTTGCTCTTTTCTTTTTTTATCTGCAAATACTCGCAGGTAGCCGAGTCGAGCGATATGCCGCCGCTGCCGCTGTCCAGAACAAAATTGAGCGAATCGGGAGAATTGTCAACCGTGGCGCGAAGGATAATAACGCCGCCGGTAAGCATGGTAAATGGAATATAGGTAAGGTGCTTTGCAGCCGGCGTATCGGGCGTTTGCGCCTTTACCCCGGTCGTTATCAGCACACAGCTAAGCAGCAGTATGTTTTGTAATGATTTTTTCAAAGCAAGCGATCCCGATAAAGAAGGTAAGATACGCGGTTTTATCATGTAATATCCGCCGTTCGTCGTTTTTTATTTAAACACAACCCACACTGGTTCTGCAGAATGTTAATAAGACGGCTTCATGGTTTCTTATGCTGCATCGGTTACAGATGTAAGCCTTACTTTTGCGCAATTTTCCAGCATGAATCAAACCATTTCTTTTAACGAATCCATTCCATCCGGGCGAAAAAAAATTATTGTTTTAGGCAGCGGTCCCAATCGTATCGGGCAAGGCATCGAGTTCGATTATTGTTGCGTGCACGGGCTGCTTGCCATTAAAGAATGCGGTTACGAAGCCATTATGATCAACTGCAATCCCGAAACAGTATCTACCGATTTCGATATCGCAGACAAGCTGTATTTCGAGCCGGTATATTGGGAACATTTGTGGGAGATTATCGAACTGGAAAAACCGGAAGGTGTTATCGTTCAGTTAGGCGGACAAACCGCTTTAAAACTTGCCAAGCGCTTGCATGAAAAAGGCATTCGTATCATCGGCACTTCATTCGATAACATGGACATTGCGGAAGACCGCGGACGTTTCAGCGACATGCTGAAAGAACTGGAAATTCCTTATCCACAATACGGCACTGCTTATACTGCAGACGAAGCAATAGAAGTAGCAAACAATGTAGGCTATCCGGTGCTAGTAAGACCCAGTTACGTATTGGGGGGACAGCGCATGAGAATTGTGATTAACGATGATGAAGTAGAGAAAGCGGTAGTAAGTTTATTGAAGCATATTCCGAACAACAAGATACTCATTGACCACTTCTTAGATCGTTGCCAGGAAGCCGAAATAGATGCCATTTTCGATGGTGATGATTTTCATGTAATGGGCGTGATGGAACACATTGAACCAGCAGGTATACACAGTGGTGACAGCAATGCAGTCTTGCCGGCTTTTAATCTTACACCTCTCGTCATTACGACGATGGAATATTATGCAGAAAAGATTGCAAGAGCTTTAAATATCTGTGGGTTGATCAATATTCAATTTGCTATTAAAGACAGCAATGTATTTGTGATAGAAGCCAACCCCAGAGCGAGCCGCACCACGCCGTTCATTGCAAAAGCCTACCAAATTCCTTACTTGAATATTGCTACTAAAGTGATGCTCGGTGCAGCTAAACTAAAAGACTTTACGATAGAGAAAAAGCTGGAAGGTTTTGCTATTAAAGAACCGGTGTTTTCGTTCAATAAATTCCCGAATGTAAATAAAGAGTTAGGTCCCGAAATGAAGAGCACCGGCGAAGCCATTCGCTTTATCAAAGACCTGCGCGATCCTTATTTCAGAACACTGTATAAAGAACGGAGTATGCATTTGAGCAAGTAAAAGTCGTTAGTTTATAGCTGTGCACTGCAAGCTTTTTACTCGTAAATGTTTACTTTTTTCTACTAACAGAACACCATTGCTATGCAAGAAGCAAAAATACCGATAGCCGATTTCGATCAACTGTTTACAAACATCGCCAGTCTTCGTGTAGCAGTCATCGGCGATGTAATGCTGGACACCTATTGGTGGGGAAACGTAGATAGAATTTCTCCTGAAGGTCCTGTACCTGTAGTAGCATTAAACAAAAAAGAACAACGCATTGGTGGAGCGGGAAACGTGGCGCTCAACACCGTTTCGCTCGGTGCCGAAACGACGTTATTCAGTGTCATCGGCGAAGACGAAGAAGCAGAATCCTTACTGAATTTATTGCAGGACGAGCACATCGATACCAAATATATCCTGCGCAGCAGCGACAGAATTACCACCAATAAAATCCGCATCATTGGCAGAAACCAGCAAATGCTTCGCTTAGACTCTGAGGTTACGCACGACATCTCGAAAGACGATGAAGAAAAGCTGCTAAACAACTTTATTGGTTTTGTAAAACGTTACCAGCCATCGGTTGTTATTTTCGAAGATTACAACAAAGGCACATTGTCTGAAAGCCTTATCCAGTCTGTGATTAAAGTATGTAAAGAACACAACATCGTTACCACCGTTGACCCCAAACGCAAGAACTTTTTTGCTTACAGAGATGTCAACATCTTCAAGCCAAACCTGAAAGAAGTAAGAGAAGGGTTAAACCTCCTAACCACAAAAGTTACCGAAGACAGTCTGCGCGATATTCACCACCAGCTTAATGAAACTTTACAACACCGCATTTCATTAATCACGCTTTCCGAGCACGGCTTGTTTTTTCAAAAAGGCAGTTACGCAAAAATTATCCCCACGCACATCCGCAACATCGCCGATGTAAGCGGCGCCGGCGATACGGTTATCGCCGTGGTCTCGCTCATCTATGCAGCCACAAAAGACATCACGCTGGCAGCCGAAATCGCCAACGTAGCCGGCGGCATCGTTTGCGAAGGCGTCGGCACCATAGCCATCGACAAGCAGCTGTTACTCGACGAATGCAAGGTGCTGCTTTGCCAGCCCGCCTAACGCATTATAAACAACATACAACATACAAAATACAGAACAGCCATTATGGGCCAGAGGACAGGAACTCCCATTGAACCCAGTTGCGTCGCACTCTTGTACGCCTTGTCCGCTATTGGGGCTAAGTACAAATCGTTTCAATCTATCTCTTCAACTCACTATCTTGCCATCATTCACAAAAAAGAAACCATGAGCAAAATCACGATTGCAGTACACGGCGGCGCCGGAACCATTTTGAAAGAAGACATGACGCCGCAACTGGAAGAAGCTTACCTGAAAGGGCTGGAAGCTGCGCTAAACGCAGGCTACGCTGTTCTGGAAGAAGGCGGAATAGCCATCAATGCCGTAAAAGCTGCCATCGTTATTTTAGAAGATAACATGCTTTTTAACGCCGGTCGCGGCTCTGTGTTTACCAAAAAAGGCGTGCAGGAAATGGATGCCGCCATTATGGACGGCAGTAATCTCGAGGCCGGTGCTGTAGCAGGCGTGCGCAGTGTACGCAACCCCATAGAGCTGGCTGCTGAAGTGATGCAGCACAGCAATCATGTGTTCCTGAGTGGCAAGGGTGCCAACGATTTTGCCATCAAGCAAGGCATTAAGCTGGAAGCCGATGAGTATTTTTTCTCGCAGTTTCGTTATGACCAATGGAAAGCCATCCGCGATTCCGACAACTATTCTTTAGACCATACTCACCAGCAGTTAGAAGAACTGATGCGCGACAAAAAGTTTGGAACCGTCGGCGCTGTTGCGTGCGATGTTAATGGCAATATAGCCGCGGCCACCAGCACCGGCGGCATGACGAATAAGAAGTACGGTCGCATTGGCGACAGCCCGTTGATTGGTGCCGGCACGTACGCCAACAATGCAACCTGCGCCATTAGTTGCACCGGTCATGGCGAGATGTTTATCCGCAGCGTGGCTGCCTACGATGTCAGCTGCCTGATGGAATACAAAAACCTGTCGCTGCAGGAAGCCATGAACATCGTGGTGAATGAGAAATTACCCAAAATGAATGGTGAAGGCGGTATGATAGGCGTAGATGCCAAAGGCAATGCTGCCCTTATTTTCAACAGCGAAGGCATGTATCGCGCGGTTAAGGATAATGAAGGTTTGTTTGAGGTTGCTATTTACAAATAGCCGTTTTACCCGTTAGCCTTTCTTTTTTTACAGAAAACAAGATTCGCTGCAAAGTGTGGCGCTCCGCGAAAGTAGAAGAACGTCCTGCGCCGGTTGGGGAGCGTTCCCCGAAAGAGAAGGAAGCCTCCCTGAACGGCGAGGGACGCCCCCCGAAGGATGCGGAACGTTCCCCACAAAGGGCGGAGTGTTCCAGAATGTCCGAGAAACGCTCCCCGAGCGGCGGGGAACACTCCGCGCCGTTCGGGGAACTCAGGAAAAAGGGCTTATAAGATTACCGGCTTTGCTGCTGGTTGCTAAACAAAGGGTAGGTAGTTATACTAAAAAAGGTTCCGGAGTCCGGAACCTTTTTTATTTATCAGAAAAAAACAATTGATGCGTAATTAAGCCGTCACCAGGTGCTGAGACAGCTTCGGCTTTCCTTTTCTTGCATAATACCTGGCTTTTGCCTTTAATGGTTCTATCCACAAAATACCGATGGCAAACACAATTCCGAGGTAATACCAGAGCGTGGTATCCCACACGCGGCTGATGAACATACCCGCCATAATGGAAACGGTATAGGCAATAGCTGGTGTCCCCAATATCAGGTCATTGGTATCAATGGCATACAGCACCTGTTTATAGCCCCATCGTAAAATAGTGTAAACAAAAATGAGATAGAACGTAAGCCCGAGCAACCCATACTCTACCGCCACTTCCAGGAAGGTGTTGTGCATTACGTGGTCGGTTACGCTTGGCGACCATTTACCTACGGCATACAGCGAAGCCGATTCATCGCCACCAAGCCCCAATACCGGTGCATCTTTTATGGCTTGCGCACCGGCATACCAGTAGTCGAGGCGCTCGCCGCCGCTTTGCTCCGTCATTTCGTAAATGGCGCGCTGTATGGTTGGCGAATCCTGAAAGAAATAAAGTGCCGTAACACCGGCAATGAACGCCCCGCCTACAATGAGGAACTGGAAGGTCCAGCTCCGGTTTCGCATAACAAGGAATACGCCCAGCACCGTTACAAAACCAAAACTGAGCAGCCCGTTGCGCGAGCCCATTTGCATAATGAGATACAGCAGGAAGCCGATGGCTACCAGTGCCATAAACTTTTCAAAGTAGCGATTACTTCGCTCAAACAAGGCGAGGTATAGAAACACGCACAGCGCATCCAGCGAGGCTGTAAAGTCACCATGCGATGCTTCGCCAAAATGTATTACGCCACCAAACTGGGTAGACACATGCCCGAACATAAGGGTGTAGCCAGAGATAACAAGAATGATATAAGGCGATAATGCGCGGAATAAATTAAGCGCCTTGTAGATGTAATCTTTGCCATAGTTGATGAGCAGCTTTACATAGACCAGGAAGAAGCCTATCTTTAAAATTTTTGCGGCTACTTTACCCAGCGCCGGAACATAGGGCATGTGGGCAGGAATAGCAATGGTCATGCTGATATCATGATGGCGCTTGTACACAATAAGCCCTACAAATGCCATGATGATGAAAATGAGATAGAGCGCCACTACCTTGAACGGGATCATTTTTTTATTCGCTTTCAGTAAGTCGTACGCCATTATAGGCACCAGCATGGCGATGGCGATGGTTTCAGAGTTAGAAGATGAAGTGTCTGTTGAATACACACCTTCTACCACCGGGATAGTAAACAGGATTGGTATTAAAAAAGATCTGTCGAGAATAACGATGGGCAACAGCACGATCAGAATGTAAGTAGAATCGCTCATGTACAGTGAGGTGGCAAGCGCCGCCAGCAACAACAGAGAGTTGGCGATTCTAATGGGAATTTTTAATCTGCTAAACATAATTTCAAATAAACAGGTTACTTAATAACTTATTGATAACGCCGTTGCAGGCAGCCTTATTATTCGCCTGGCTCAAGCAATACTTCAGCCTCTTCAACTACTTTACCCTTGCGTTTTCCTTTATTCTTATTTAATAATATTTCTCTAATGGGCAGAAAATCTTTGCCCAGCAATTTAGGCTTTTTAAAGAAAGCATATGCTAAAAACAACCCGACAACGCTGCTCATAATCAGGAAAGAATAAACTACCAGTTTATCGTTGTGCGATGAAAAATAACTAAAGAAGTGAGGCAAACCCATCATCAATCCTTCGTACAAAATGAATGATGGAATTAGAACATATAGAGTAAGCGGGATAGCATTGACAAACGGTTTAAACAGAAGTTCCTTCCAGTTATCCGGGAATATCTTATTGCGCAGCGTTATGATCATGATGTAATAATTAACCGCGGTGGCAATAAGATAACCAACAGATATGCCTGTGATGTGCCAATAGCTTCCAGCATACATGCTGCCGAGCAACAGGAACATTGACACTACTTTTCGTTTCAGGTTCGATACGAGCAAACCTTTTACCCGCATTACGCCATCAGACAGGCGGGACGCAATCTGGAATGGCAAGGCAATGAGCATTAACCGCAACGACATATTTGCCGCTATAAAATGATGACCCAACAAAATAAGTACACAAGGCAAACTGAATACGGCAAAGAACAAAGACACCGGCATAAGAAGCGAATGCAGAAACGACAAAGACTTGTAGAAAACTTTGAACAGCTGATCGTCTTTATCAATCTTCACCATGGTAGGCATAGAAATCTTCTGAACAATATCTCCGATGTACCTGCCCGGAATGTTAGAGATGCGGTTTGCCCTGTCGAACAGACCTACTTCCTGTATGGTTATAATTTTACCCAGCAAAAAATTTATACCTGAAATATTGACGTAGTTGGTAATGCGGATGAGCGTAAGGATAATGCCGTAATTGAATAGGTCTTTATAATGGCGGTAGGTGGTTCCAAGCCTAAGTGGAAGCGGCTCCTGTATCCAAAGCATAATCACTTTGGCAACATTGTAAAACAATGTAGAATACACTAACGACATTACGCCCATGCCTTTGTAGGCGAGCGCAATACCAAACACATTAGAAGCAAGCAGGCTGAGACTATCGCTGAAAAATATTTTCTTAAACTTAAATTCCTTCTGCAACAGATTGATGGAAGGTGAACCCAACGAAAAAAGAATGAAGCTGATGCCGATAACCCGCAAACCTAAAGTAAGAATGGGCTGATCGTAAAAAGAAGCCAGCCAGGGCGCGCTGAAGAATAGAATAAGATAGAAAAAAACACCGGTGGCAATACTGTAATAAAGCGCTGCATTTTTATGCTGCGGATCTACCTGTTTGCGCTGTAGCAAGGCGTCGCCCATGCCGGCTTCTGCCACTACATTGCCAAACGTCATACAAGAATTAAGCAAGGCGAAAACACCAAATGCTTTTTGTGCATTGGGCAGTAAACGGGCTACAACAGCATAATAGCCTAACTGCGATATAAAAATAACTGCCGTGTTCAGCAACTGCCAAATGCCAGACTTGACTATCTGCTGCTTGTTTACCATGCTAAATTGTGTTCATTATTTTTCCTACCATTGAAAGCAAAGGCTTCTTTTTATAAGTCTGCTTCCAGGTATCGTCGTATGTAATAGGTCGCTGAGTAAACCGTTGTGGTGTGCCTGCAATGGTGTGGTCGTTTTCAACTCCCATATAAGCCGGCGCTTGGTATGATTGCAGCCCACATTTAAGAAGGATGATGTCCAGTTGTTCCTGTGTGTGGGTAGCCAGTTTCTCATAGTTCACAGAAACCACATCGGCAGGATTAATCAGTTGTATAACGCCGTTGCATATTTTTTTATAAAGAAGCGAATTGCTAAGCAACTTACCCAGCGATTTGTGCTTTGCTTTGTTCAGTTGATTCCATTTGCTTTTAGAAGCTGCAATAGCACGCAGGTCTCGCTGCAAACTGATGATTTTTACATCGAAATCCGCTGGTTTATTCAGGTAGGTAATGTATGCCTGCACCGGGTCTTTAGAAGAATCAATAATAAACGGTTTACCAGTTTGGCTGAAGATATTTCGATACAATTGGTTGTTGGTAGCGACCCCATCTTTATTATCCTGCCGGTTATTTATTTGCCCAAGTTTTTTCTTCAGGAACGAAGAGAATAAACTGCCGGCAAACATTTTCTTTGACCGGAAATTCCAATGTATAGCTGTATGGAAATGCTCGCCGGCAATATCCATATTTTTTAAAGCAAGGCTCCAGAACGGACACTCAGGAACCGGTAACCCGCAGGAGCAATTCCAGTTCCACCGGAAGCCTGCCCCACGCCGGAAAATATGATTTTTGAGCAATGCCATTTCACCCACCGATACACATTCATCAGACTTAGACAGGATGTTTTCCAGCAGGGTGGATCCTGATCTTACGTCTGACATGATATAAATTATGGTTGACTTATCCGGCATTACTGCAATTTAAAACTCCCTTTTACAATACCAATGTTCCTGAATAAAGAGCAACCTACATTTCTCCAATGGAAAAATGCAGGTTGCTATCGTTAATAGGATTCAATTTTTTATACAAACCTTTTATTGCATCCTTATTTTACCGGTTTAAAATGCGGCTTAGTAAGATGCTTTTTTTCTTCTGAACATTCTCTTGTACCAGGGGCGTTTGGCATCGTAATAACCACGTTCGTATTTGCTGCTGGAGCCATAGTTGTAACCTGGCAGTTTACGAACATCATTAAACACGATATAAACTTTCTTAAGCTTGTCGTTGCTTGCCATTTCTTCGGCCATAGTGATCTGCCTCTTAAATGTAAACTTCTGTCTTACCACATAAAGAGTGAGATCGGTAAATTTAGAAATAAGCTGTGCATCGGTAACCAACCCTGCCGGTGGTGTATCTACAACGATGTAGTCAAACTGAGCCTTAGCCTCCGTAAATAATTTCTCTACTCTTTCGTGGATGATTAGCTCTGATGGATTGGGCGGAACATTGCCGCTGCTAAGCAGCCAGCAATTATCGTGAATGCCGGAAGGCTTAATCACATCGCGAAGCGAAACATCAGATACTATATAATTGGTAATACCGGTTTCGTTTGACAAATGAAGCGCGGAAGACAAACCTGGCTTACGCAAATCCATTTCGACCAACAATACTTTTTTACCAGCCAATGCAAGAACAGCCGCAAAATTGATGGCTACAAACGACTTGCCTTCGCCGCCCATGCTGGAGGTAACAAGAATGGTCTTCTCACCGGTGCCGGTAAGCAAGTATTGAAGGTTGGTACGCAGCAGGCGGAATTGCTCTGCTATTTCACTGCGGGTATCTTTGGTAACGGCTAAAGCATCTTTTCCTTTATTGCGCGAAATTTGTGAGACGACGGGGATTTCCGTAAGCCCTTCAATATCTGAAGGCACCATCACTTTTGTATTCAGAAGCTCTTTTACAAACAGTGTAACGGCAGGTGTAATCAACCCAAGCAAGATGGCTACAATGAACACAATCACTGGGTCGGGGAAGTACTGAATTTCATCAGCTTCAGGCGCATCTACAATGCGAACCGGAGATATGTTCGATTTTGAAACCGCTGTCTGCTCTTTGGTTGTGAGCAGGTAGGTATACAAAGACTGAAGAACGTTTTGTTTTCTTTCATATTCCAGATATACTTTTTCCTGCGTAGGCACATTGCGGATATTGGTAGCTACTTCATTGGTCTGACGAGTCAAATCTTTCTGACTGAAAGATAAGCTTTGCTCGTAAGAACTCAGGTTCCTGATCAGATCCTGACGTAATTGCGCTGCCTGCAAATCGAGTGTCTTTACGGCTGGGTTATTCTCCGTGCTATTCACCAGCAATTGCTGACGGTCAAGTTGCAAATTGTTGTATTTCTCGAGCAAGCTTACAAAAGCCGGATCCTTAATAGGAGCCGTTGTTGGCATTACACGCTGGTTATTTTTCTCATCTTCAAGATAAGAAACCAGGTCGTGTATAACCTGTATCTGCACCTGCTGGTCGGAAAGGGCTTTATTGGTTTCAATGCTGTTCGATAAGAAGGCTTTACCCTGCGCATCGAGATCAGCAATATTGTTCGTTTTCTTAAAGCTTTCAATGTTCGACTCTACCTGTCCTAAATCGCGAGTAACGTTAGCCAGCCTACTGTCTATGAAAGAAATGGTACTGTCGGCTATGCGATTATTGTTATCAACATCCGACTGCACATACAGGTCAAGAAGATGCTGAAGAGTAGCTTCGCCTTTTGCTTTAATTACGTTACCATAAGTAATATCGATGCTTGTAACATCGGTGCTGTAAACAAGCGCTACAATGTCTTCGTCTAAGTCTTCGTAAGTAGAGCCTACCGAAGCAATTTTTAAGCGATAACTGGCATTGGGATCAGATTCTACCATAGGGTTTTTCTGCAATACCCATGTGCCGTAATAGAAGTGCAGCGTATCGCCATAGTTGGCTGTGAAAACGCTGTCGGTATTATCGTCTTCAAAATGAATCTTATGATCTTTATCAATGGTCATGTCGTACTTCTGCGGGTCCTCCTTCATGGCCGGCATAGGCACCAGATGAATGAGCTTAATGAAGTAAGGAGATTGATCGTAAGTCTCGCGATAAAGAATTCCTTTTTCTATAAAATAAAAGACATTGAGCTGTAAATCGCGGATGGTTTGGTTAATCAACGTACGGCTGTGCAGCACTTCCAGCTCATTGTTTACATTGCTTGGTTTTGAATACAAGCCCAGGTCGGACAACATGCCCGATTCACTTGCCAAACCGCTCTGTACTTTACTGTTGTCGCCGTTTACAATCACTTTTGCACTGATGTTGTATTTGGGCGCAAACACAATCATGAACAGGATGCCAATAAGTACCCAGATGATAACGGATATTACAAACCAATACCAGTTTCCCAGCACTTTGCCTACAATAAATTTCAGATCAATATCACCTTGCTTCTCTGGCTGTGGTGAAAGTGTGCCATTAAGATTTTCGCGCATCGTATATGAGTTGTTGAAGATTTTTACAAATAAGCAGTTTCAGCCTCTACCGGATTAAGCGGGCTGCAATAACAGTTAATAATGATAAGCCACCTACCAGTACTGCAATGTCGCGGGTACGGTAAGCATTGGATTGCTCTACACCTGATTCGGTTGGTTCTACATAAAGAACATCGTTGGGACGCAGATAGAAGTATTTGGATTCAACTACCCGGCTGCTGTCGAGGTTTAAACGTGTCATTTCTTTTTTGCCGTCTGTCTCTCTTATCAGCAACACATTAGTGTGCTTACCATAAATAGTAAGGTCACCTGCGTAGCCAAGCGCATCCAGCAGCGTAGGCTTTTCATTAGGAATAGAAAACGTAGCCGGCGTTTTTACTTCACCCAAAACAGTTACTTTAAAATTGGCAAATCTCACATTTACCACCGGATCTTTAAAGTAATAAGAGATGCGGGCAACAACCGTATCGCGCAAAGCTTCCGTTGTCAAGCCTCCTACGTGTACATCGCCAATGTAAGACATGTGAATGTCACCTTCCCGGTTTACCAGATATCCCGATACTACCTGTTGCTGTGCGTTCACAGAATTGGTAGTACTAATACCAGATAAAATAGGCAGATTGCCTTGGTTGAGTAATTGGTTAGCTTGCGGATCAAGCGTTTGAATACTCACATTCAGAATGTCGTCCGGTCGGATTACCGGCGGTGTAAAAGGCGGCAGATTTACAAACTTAGTTTTGGTAGAATCTGGTACATCCTTAAAATAAGAGATACGTTCGGTAGTACAAGAAAAGAGAAATAAAGAAAGAATAACGGAAAGAGCAGATACAGTAATAGCTTTTGGTTTAAACAGAATATTCATCAACGCAGAGTTTTGTTAGTAAAAGCACACAAAAATAATTTAATTGAGGTCTTATTTTTTTTTATGTCGTTAATTTTTAATTAAACGATGAAAAGGTTTACACACGTCTGTTTGTTAGTTTTTATTTATTAATTACTTAAACACCTGATAAAGACTACTTAAAAAGAAAATGCCGGCTAGTTATCTTTCTTCTTTTAAAAAGAAATCATTCATCGGCACAATTAAAAAAGATTGGTTGCATGTCTGATGGCAAAGGTTTTCACTTAAAAAGGTTATCAGCAGCAATGTTATAAAGTGCTGCATATTTATGCGAAAGATAATTATTAAGAAAACTGCTGTTTCTTTTTTTCTTTTAATAAATAAAAGAAACCAGCCGTATAAAAAGATTTTAATTTTGAAGCATAGGTTACCAATTTATGTAAACGAACGTAGCTAAACAGCTATTTAAACGGATGCCTTAAAAAATAAAACAGCTTATAATTTTGTTGTATGATGACAATTACGCTTCGTGTGTATGGTATTTTAAAAGACCATCAAAACCGTGTTTTAGTAAGTGATGAATTTATACGTGGCGATTACTTCACCAAGTTTCCGGGCGGTGGTTTAGAAACAGGTGAAGGCACAAGAGATTGCCTGAAGCGTGAGTTTAAAGAAGAAACCAATCTTGACGTAACTATTGGTGAACATATTTACACTACCGACTACTACCAGGTATCGGCATTCAACAAAAATCACCAGATCATTTCCATCTATTATTGGGTTCATGCAGAAGAGCCGATTACATTAGAAACAAAAACAAAGCGCTTCGATTTTTTGCCGGAACAACTAACCGACATAACCAAAAGCTACGAAGTGTTTCGATGGGTTGACTGGCAAGAATTAAATGAAGAAACGGTATCGCTGCCAATCGATAAAATAGTAGTAAAGATGATAAAGGCAAGAGAAGACAAAGACGCTGACCAGCCTTCGCTGGTAAGAACCTTTTCTTAAAAAATCCTGACAAACAATCATCATGATTTTTTCCTGCAAAATTATACTGCCGGCTCTTGCTGAGACAGGCAATGAAATGAGCCTAAGCCCCAGATAATGTCTGTTGAATCAATACCAACAACTTCTCTGTCTTTAAAACAATCCGAAATAATCTGTAAGGATTTATCATCTTTATCGCAACGAAAGGTGGGAACAACGACATACTTGTTGCAGATATAAAAATTCGCGTAGGAAGCAGGCAATAACTGGTCCTGGTAAATAACAACATCGGGCATCGGAAGCTCGATAATATTCAGTTGTTTTCCATTCAATAACCGCATCTGCTGCAGTTGCTTCAGATTGCGTTGCAGCAAAGCATAGTTTTTATCGTTCTTATTTTCTTCAATTACAGTTAACACGGTGTCTTCATTTACAAAGCGAACCGTATCATCGATATGTCCGTCTGTATCATCTCCAATGATGCCTTCATCAACCCACAAAATTTGCTCAACGCCGTAATAATTGATAAGATATTCTTCAATTTGCTGCTGCGATAAATGAGGGTTTCGGTTTTTATTTAACAAGCAGCTCTTCGATGTAAGCAAACTGCCTTTCCCATTAAATTCTACTGAACCGCCTTCCATCACAATACGGGGGTAAAACACGGACAAGTTAAACGATTTTGCAATCAACGTTGGCACCACGTCATCCTTATCATACGGCGGATATTTATTGCCCCAGGCATTATAATCCCAGTCTACAATTGCCTTCTTTTCATTAGCATTAGGGTTGATAAGAAAGGCCGGACCATGATCCCGGCACCAGGCATCGTTAGTGGGATTGAAATAAAATTCAACATGATCAAGATAAACGCCGGCATTGCTCAAATGCTTGATAGCACTGGCTTTCATCATTTCATCTGCTACGTTGATGCGCACCTTTTCGCTTTGCGACAAATACTTTACAAACAAAGCATAAGAAGGAAATATAGTGTCAATTTTTCCTGGCCAGCTTTCTTCTTTATGTGGCCACGAAAGCCACGTCGCTTCATGTTTTTCAAATTCGGCAGGAAAAAAATAACCAAGCTGCTTAGGCGTTAAAACAGTTGCATCCATCAACAAAAATTAATCAGCTTTGTAATCGTAAGAATCGGTTTATTCTATCCACCAGAAATTAATCCGCATCAATGTATCGCTTCGTTATTTCTCCATAACTATCTATTCTTCTATCTCTCATAAATGGCCAATGCGTGCGATAAGCATCTGTCTTATCCGTATCCACTTCTATCACAGCCACTTCTTCATCATCGTGCGATGCTTTGTATAAAAGATTACCGAACGGGTTTGACACAAAAGAGCCTCCCCAAAATTTCATCTGTCCATTCTGTTCCAATCCAACTCTGTTTACGGAAACAACATGCACTCCGTTTGCTACGGCATGGCTTCTTTGAATCGTTTGCCACGCATTGTATTGCTCACTGTTTGTAATATCATCCTGCAGATGATGCCAGCCGATAGCCGTTGGGAAAAACAGAATTTCCGCACCCATCAAAGCGGTAATTCTCGCCGCTTCAGGATACCACTGATCCCAGCAGATAAGCACACCAATCTTTGCATATTTTGTGTTCCATATTTTATAACCCAAATCGCCCGGTGTGAAGTAAAATTTTTCGTAGTAAGAAGGATCGTCGGGTATGTGCATTTTTCTGTACTTTCCCAAATAGCTGCCATCAGCATCCAATACCGCTGTGGTATTATGATAAATACCTTGCGCTCTTTTTTCAAACAAAGAAGCGATGATAACAACCTTTAGTTCCGCTGCTATTTTGCTTAACGCATCAGTAGAAGGACCGGGAACCGGTTCCGCTAACTTAAAGTTCTCGTAATCTTCTGTATCGCAGAAATAAAGAGAAGTAAACAGTTCCTGCAAACAAATAATCTGTGCGCCTTTGGCAGCCGCTTCCCTTATTTTTGAAACGGCTTTTTCAAGATTTGCCGTTTTATCAGCTATGCAACTCATCTGCACAAGACCTATGTTTACTTTACTCATAACTGCCTAATTTTTTTCAAAGGTATCTTATCCGAAAGCTTTAAAAAAGGATTACAAAACCTTATTAATTTCTTTATGATTGAGATCGTTATTTATTCTTGTTGCAGGGTAAACTCTACATAAAAAACAGTGCCTTTTCCTTCTGCCGTGGTAAACCATATTTTACCGCCTGCATTTTCTGCGATGCGCTTGCAGATGGCAAGACCAAGCCCGGTTCCGGAGCTTTTCGTAGTAAAGTTAGGTTCAAAAATATGCTGCTGTTTATCAGGTGAAATGCCAATACCATTATCGCTTATCGTTACACACGCACAAGCGCCTTTTCTGTATTGGTAAATCCGGATAGTAAGTGGCTCATTGCTATCTATATTCTCTGCTTCTTCGGCGTTCTTCAGAAGGTTGGTAAAAAGGCGGCTGATCTGCGCTTTATCGGCATAAATCAGGTAGTCTTCTTCTGGCTCTTCGTACCGGATGACGGCATCGCTGCCGGTTGTGTGCAGGCTGTAAAGCGAGTAAAGCAGTTGCGTAAGATTCATTACTTCAGGCTTTGCCTGGTTGATATTGGCAAACTGCGAAAAATCGCTTGCTATCTTTGCCAGCTGGTCGGTCTGTTCTATTAGTGTAGAAGACATGGTCAGTGCCAGTTCTTTTACATTCGAAGCATTGCTTTCGATGGCTCTTTGCAAGTACTGCGCGCTCAGCTTCATGGGCGTTAGCGGGTTTTTTATCTCATGTGCCACTTGTCGTGCCATTTCCTGCCAGGCGCCGGCACGCTCGCTTTTAGCCAGTGCGGCAGCGCTTTCTTCCAGGCGCTCAACCATCTGGTTAAAGGTGTTTACCAATACGCTTATCTCGTCTTTCCGCTTCCATTCTATTTTTTCTATTTTGCCACCGAATTGAAAAGCGCGCATTTTATCGCTAATCTGGTCTAAAGAAGAGGTGATGCTGCGCGTGAGAAAGATAGCCACCACACCTGCTAACACAAAGATGACGGCATTGAGGTTAATTAATGTAACCAGCAGATTTGATATCTCCTGGTTTACTTCGATACCCGAGTTGAGGTAGGGAATGTTGAGGTAAGCGATGGTTTCGTCGTTATCGTTCTTTACCGGAGCATACATACTTACAAAAGAAAAGTCTTTTATGTACTCGTCCTGCGTATAGAGGATGCTGTGCCGGTTCTTTAGCATGTAGTAGGCTTCCGGCTGCATTTGATTGCTTAGTATTTGCCGGTTATAAATGTAAGGTTGGGTAGAAAGCTTCAGGTTTCCGCTTATATCATACAGATTTATGTCGGTCGTATTAAGATTGGCTATCTCGGCAATCTTTCGGTCTATGTCTGTATTGGTTCCAATCTGGTCCCAATCGGAAAAAATTAATTGACTGCGAGTTGCGTTTTGTATTTCGTTGGTAATAATCTGCATTGTCTTAGCTAATTTTTCCTCTGTACTGGTATTGAACCGGCTGATGAAGAACCGGATAGTGATAATGCCGATAATAACAAATGAAACAAAACTAAGCAGTATGATAGTTGCCTGTATTTGTGTGCGGATATTGAAAGAAAACAACTGGCCCCAGGAACGCGGCACGCCGCGCTGCTTCATAAAATGGACGGTGATCTCTATTATGCAGGTAAACAGGATTAATGTGATGAAAAGAAGCGCAAAAAGAGTGAGAAACTCTGCTCCTGCGAGGTTTTTCTTTACCAAGACTACTACTTTGTTGTTGCTTGACTTGTGCCAAAGCTCACTATAAGCGTCGCGGGTGTGTTCTTCCCACTGATGTTTGGGTATTTGACTCTTTAACAGTGTATCGGCAAAAGGATAACCGGCGGAATAGTTGGTAAGCGAATTATCTTCATACACGGCAAAGAGATAATTGTCGGTTTCGGTTTGTATATCGCCGGCCTGGCGAAACAATTCGGGGTAAGGAGCGTCTGTTTTGTAGCGTTTGGGTTTTGCTACTACCACTAAATGCGCTAAAACACCGGAATCGTGAGTACTAATATCTTTCCGGTAGATATAACTATAGGCGTTCGAGTTATTTTTAAGGAAATAAAGCCCCTCGGCATTCTTATTCCGGTAGCGAATGATGGAATTGCGGATTACGTTGTCGATTACGGAGTAAGAAGTTTCGTCATCGTTGAATAAAGCCTGCCCGGAACCATCGAATGTATAGATACGTGTATCGAATTTGTTCAGATAACCTGAAAAATTGGCGTTGACAAGACTATCTTTCATGAAACGGTTGGCTGTTTCGTCGAAAAACCGCTTGTAATTATTCAATAAAAATGAATCGGAGAAGCCGGCTACGGCTACACGCAACACATTCTCGCTGTAAGGATCTGCCTGGCGGGCAAATTTCTCGGCAAGCTGCTCTCTTTGCTCTACATCTACCTTCTTTTTTAGCTGAACGACAAGAAAAGAGGTGGAAACCGCGAATACAATTACCCAAACCAAGAAAAAAGAAGACTGAAACAGGCTAATTTTCTTATCGGGCTGACGGGCATGCAGCAAAAGAAGGTATGCCATTAACCAAAGAAGAACCGCAAGCTTGATAATAGCGGTTGCCGACTGCAATTGCAGGGTTAAAAGCAACAAACCGGTGGCGGCTACAATGCCAAGGATGACAGGAAGCGAGAAATGTGCCTTATAAGCGGCGACCAGACTGAGCCACGACACATAATAATACGTGAGAACAATGAAAACCAGGATGGCAAAGCCTATAAAGGTGAAAATACTGAGCTTAAAAAAGTTGGTTATGTCGAAAGAACCCTGCACTGTGAAGAGCAACGCCTCAATAATATCGCAAATGCCGTTAGTAAGTATGGCGAGAAGGCATAAAGCGGCGATGGCAATGGCTGCATTGTACTTTTCTGGGTAAACAATGCGCCTTTGGAAGAAAAAAAGAAAGGCAACGAGGACAAAAACAAAGATAGCAGAGATTAAAAAATCGGACGAAGACACCGTAACGCCCGGAAAGAACCCCGAACTGATGCTAAAATGGCTAAAAGCAATGTAATTGCTGTAATAAACCACCAGCCGCAGAAGGGAAAGCGAGACAGCAAGGAATATAAGCCCTACCCGGAAATTGTATCGCCGCAAAAGATTGCGCGCTACATAGATAATAAAGATAACCAGCAGCAAAACAATAGCGATATGCAAGCCGGTGCTAAACATATCGGGCTCGTTAAGTGTAATTCCTTCTATTCTTTCGATATAAAAGAGTGGTTTGCCGGTACGGCTGCGGATAGCTATGGAAGTAAAAGCATTATCTGACAACCGATACAACTTATCGATGTGGGAATTGCCGGCAAACTGGGGTGGCAGGTATTTATTTTCGATAAAATACTGCCAATGCAGCGGTATAAGTCCTGCAATGATATAAGCTCGCCCATTTTCGCTTACTTTTTTGGTTATTAACTCGAACAAACCATTGGCATACTGCACTACGCGCAAGCTATCGGCAGATTTTACATCGGCGGGATTGACGCTCATTTGCGAAGTACTCCAATAAACGGGGATGGGATTGCCTAAATCGTTGACGGCATAGCTAAAAATACCGGTTTGTGCCGGCGGTAGCTTTACACCGGCGGCAGAATCGCCCTGAATAGTGAGGGAAGCTACTGTGGTACTGTCGTTTACCACGCCGGAGAAGAAATTTTCTTCGCCCGCAACATAAGATTCTAAGCTTTGCTGCACGCCGGAAGGCGAAAACCTGTATAAATTGGCGGCATAATAGACTAAAGAGATAACAAACAACCCTGCTATGGCCATCAGAAGCCTCTTATGGCTTACAACATTGTATATAATTATCTTTTTTAGCACCTATTTGCTGGTTTTTTCCTTTTTTACGGTGTTCCAAAGGGCATCCATTTCCTCGAGGGTCATATCGTGCAGTGTTTTTCCGTTGGCGGCAGCCATTTCCTCCATTTTTTGAAAGCGATAGATGAACTTTTGGTTGGTTCGCTCCAGCGCCGCCTCGGCATCTACGCGCAGAAAGCGGGAATAATTGATAAAACTGAACAATACATCGCCCAGTTCTTCCTCTATATGGACGGCATCGCCGGTTTCTACGGCTTCTTTCAACTCTGCCGTTTCTTCTTCTATCTTTTTCCAGACATCTTCTTTGTTATCCCACTCGAAACCCACGGCTTTTGCCTTTTCCTGTATGCGCTGCGCCTTAGTAACGGCGGGAAGTGCGGCAGGAACGCCAGAAAGTGCGGAGGTTTTACCTTCTTTTCGCTTTAATTTCTCCCAATTTTGCTTTACTTCTTCATCGTTGCTTACCGTTACATCGCCATAAATGTGCGGATGCCGCGAAATGAGCTTTTCGCAGATGGAATTGATGACCTGTTCGAGCGTAAACTGGTCTTTTTCGGTGGCGATTTTGGAATAAAAGACAATGTGCAAGAGTAAATCGCCTAATTCTTCTTTTATATTGCTCCAATCCCCATTTAAAATGGCGCCGGCAAGCTCGTACGTTTCCTCGATGGTTTGAGATCGTAAGGTTTCGATGGTTTGTTTGCGGTCCCACGGGCATTTTTCGCGCAGATCGTCCATAATGGCGATGAGGCGGCTGAAGCTGGCGGCGGTGTTTGCGGCATTTTCGTTGTTCGTTTCCATTTTTATTTGAGCCGATTGGAATTTTTGATTTACAACTTTGTGTATTGCTATGGTTTTCTTCCTTTGTTTATAAAAAGAAAAGAGCCGTTATTGGGAGATAATTTTCGTTTGATTGAAAAGACTGATATTTTTAGACATCAGCCTGATATTTCCGAAAATAAACTTGAGTTTTTTAGACATAAAGTTGATAATTCCG
>CAZZZH010000026.1:18442-26522 GCA_964658445.1 Ilyomonas sp. | reverse complement strand
GGATGGCGAGTGGTTGGGAGGGAATGGAAGGTACTCCGGAGCAGATAGAAGATGTGTTTTTGATAATTGTGTGGCGCGAGAGTGAAGCCGGGTGGCTAAAAGGGCAACAATGGAAAGTGTACTTTGATGGTAATGGTTTTCTTTATCAATCCTTTTTTGAGCTGACGGTAGCTGATGCGCCTGCCCGCTTTGGGAAGGCGGTACACGAGGGCACCGCGGTGGACGGCTGTGTCTAAGCGTATGGGCGGGCTCTGCAGCAGCCACACATTCTTTACGTTTTGCAGAGCGATATTGAGGGAAGGATTGTAATAGTGACAGGTGATGGTTTGATACATAATGCAAAATTGAGGAAACGGATTGGTACGAAAAAAGACTGACTGTGAAAGACTTTGTGTACCAGGGAGTGCGTATATTTGAGAGTTGTGCGCAAGCCATGAGACCACTTCTATTTTCATCATTTATACTTATCTGTATTGCGTCTAAAGGACAAACTTTTGGACAAAATCTTGATGTGTCTTCTCTTGACAGAGTTGAGATATCACAAACAAACAAGACTTTACTGCAAAAAGTATTTAGTTATCTGCAAAGCCTTCCTGTGAAAGAGCATTATTCACAGGAACTTATTGACAGCATCAGAAACAGCTCTAATCTTTTTACTCTTCTTCAAGTTGACAGTTTAAAAAGAAATGTCAGCAATGAGGAAGCTGTAAATCTTACAAAATCAGACGAGCCGTTATTACACTTGTTGGGATTTTGGTTTTTGGCGCAGAGACAAATTTCGCAGGCAGATATAATATCTATCTTCAAACGAATAGCCAATATACCCAAAAAGTCACCTCAACTAACTTTCTACTGCTTGTGTGAACCATACGCTTTCGATTATTTTAAGACAGCAGAATTGACACCTACACCTTACCTGTGTTTTGACATGATTACACATAAATACCCGATTTGGTCAAACTGCATTTTAGTAACCGGTAAATATCAACGCAAGGCAAAAAGAATAATCAAGCATTTCGACGACAGAATGCAAAGTGAAATGGTAACTATTCATTAGTTGGCAGCGCACAACAAAAGGCTTTCTGCTATGCTGGCTAACACTTCTCACCACATCATTTGTAATTCTATTTATCTTTAGTAAGTTATTTGGCTGACGGAACGTTACTGCCAGCACAGCAGAAAGCTGGAGCCGTTACCTGCTATTATAAAGCGACACTCTACTACTGACAATGGGATTAGTTGACAAAATATTTGGACGAAGCAAAAAGACAGAACCCGAGACTGATAAGGTTGTGACTATGAACCCAAACGATATTTGGTTCACGACACCTACTATTTCAAACGAGTTTCCACAATTAACGCCAAAGACAAAAGAAACTGAATTTGACATTTTTATTCATGAAGATGATTATAGGCAGAATGAGTTTTTAAACGAAAGTTCTTTACCACAAATTCAAGAAGAATTTAATGGCATTAAAGATATTTGGACAAATCATAGCAAAAAGAGCGATGAATACACCTTGTTCAAAAATTGCCACGTTAGAAGAACCATCGGTTCTCCAAATTTGACCATTGATTTTGATGAACTCAGAACTCTTTTAGATTATAATTCGGTTGGACAAGTAATCATTAACGGAAATACCCTTGCAAATGGGTTTGCAATTAAGACAGACAACACAACTTACTTTGGCACACTTAGCAACAATACGGTTATTGAACTTTGTATTGCACAATGGAATGATAATACCATAAAGGAAATTTTAGAAATAGACAAGGCGTTCAATTTGGTATTTGTAAACTGGTATCACTGCGACCTAATAAAAAATGATTAACGACAAACAAATAACACACATTAGCAAGTTTTTGAGCCTTGTATTGCGACATCAACCTGAAACTATTGGTATTCACCTTGACCAAAGTGGTTGGACAGATATTGATGAATTGATTGAAAAAGCCAATAACTACGGAATTAAGTTAGACAGAGACATATTAAACCACATCGTTGCGACAAATTCAAAGAAGCGATTTGCATTTAATGATACATCTGAAAAGATAAGAGCAAGTCAAGGACATTCAATAGAGATTGAATTAGGTTACATAAACCAAAAACCACCAGAAATCCTTTTTCACGGAACTGGCGAAAAATCGGCTCAATCAATTTTGGACACAGGACTTGAAAAACGTAACAGACAACATGTTCATTTGAGTAGTGACTTTGACACAGCGGTTAAAGTTGGGCAAAGACATGGGAAGCCATTTGTTTTTAAAGTGTTTGCAGAACTAATGTATAATGACAACTTTCAGTTTTTTATTTCGGACAACGGCGTTTGGTTGACAAACCATGTTCCAATAAAATATTTAGAACAAAATGACGAATAACAGCAGGTAACAAAAGTATTTGCAAAAGCAGGGCTGACATTATGCACTTCAGCAGCAGGTTCGCTATTCAGCTTTTGTTCCGGCTGACACAGCGCTGTTGTACTTTGTATTATAATTTCATCCTTTGTTTTTAAATCGGCAGCAGTTCGGCTGACATTACGCTGAATGCCCTGCCCGCTTAAATACCGAGCCGTTGTAAGCCATACTCTGACTGAGCATGAAAATTCTACTTACCTTTTTGACACTAATTATTTTGACAACTTGCTTAGCTCAAAATACATTTCACGTCGACACCTTGTATCTTGACACAATGGATTATCAGAAATACAAAGTCTTTATCGTTTCAAAAGATTTTAATATAGATTTTATTGGTAGACAAATTCCAATGGCGGACAGGTTTACTCCTGACATTTCAGAAGCTAAAGCAGCCAACGATGTAATTCAAACACAATATGCAGACGCTGAAATTCACCAGTTGGACAAGCAATATAACAATGCTTCAGTATATGCTGACACAACAGAGTGGAAAACGGCACTGGGCATGTACAAAAAACGTAGACCAAAAATTGTTTATCGGCAACGACAAGACCAAAATAATAAAATTCAAAATTTTGACCGATATTTTTGGGGCTACAGAAACGCAGATAACGAAAAACTTATTCTTATAAGATTTGATCCGCATAGAATAAGACATTACACAATTGCCGGAGAAACCTTTGTTGACGTGCTTACAATAATGGTATATAACATTGACAAAAATATTTTAAGCGACGTTGGCTGGGCTGACTTCAAAGAATAAGTACGGCTTACAATAGGTGTATTGCCAAAATGCAGGCTGACGAATATGCTATGTTCATTTGTTTTTCAATTTATCTTTTGTACTACATTCGGCTGACGGAACTCTATTGCCTGCAATTCGGCAATACTGAGCCGTTACCGGCAAGCTTAGAACGACCATGAAACTTTTTGCAACATTTATTCTAACACTTACTCTGACAACAGGTTTTGCTCAACTTGCCGACAATACAGATAGACACAATGACAGAAATATTTATCTCCAAGCGTTAAAGCAATATCTTGACTTTAGAGCGACAGATTCGTTCTATTCAAAACTCAAACATATTGATACACTCTACGTTTATAAAGACACAAAGACAACAGACAGTTTACTCAATAAAATTGGGTCGACAACAATTATCATGATTGACGACCCTTACACATTTATTAAAAAAAGAGGCGGACAAGGAATAATACTTTACATTATTTTCCCTTTGGACTTTGAAAAAGGAGAGTTTTGGGTTTCATTTGTTCCATTCAGTGTGACAATTGACAAAAAGCGAAAACGTGGACTTATGTTTTCAAATCCAGGCAGCTATAAAGTTTTGTTCAAGTATGACGGCGGACATTTTGTTTTTATTAGAATCGAAGACCACGGAATTTGACAAGCCAGCCGGTAACATTGGGTTTTATGCAACTTGGGTTGGACATTGTAACATCAGCTAATTGCAAATTCTAACTTAAGTTCCAGCGAACGAATAACTATCAGCTTTTGTTCATGACTTCAACAATATATTTTCAATCACCAGCGGCTATTAGCAGACGGAATTCTATTCCCAACCTCCTTAAAGCCCCAACCGTTCGCTGCAACCAAAAATAGATTCTTAAAGATGAAAATAATAATCGGATTTATTATATTGTTTACCGTTACGAATTGTTTGTGTCAGACGGTTGTTTCCAATCAATTAAGCGTAGCAGAACAGCAAGACACATCAATACATAGCGTCGTTTTTTTTGATGACTTTACGAACAATACCAACAACTGGACAGTTGCTGATAATAAGAATGAAAACTCGAGAATTGATAGTGGCTTTTATTATTTAACGGCGGTAGGTCATGCATATGGAGAAGCGCAAGAAGTAAAAATTGATACCCGAAAAGATTTTCAGATAGAAACAAGAATTAAAATCTTGAGCGGCAATCCCGAACATAAAAATTATTACAGTATGCTTTTTTGGGGACGAGAATCAATGAACAGTTATTATTTTACATTTTCAAAAGACGGATTTGCTTCTATAGAAGTTTGCGACAGCAAAAATCAGAGTGGCTGTACGACAGTGGATCATTCATTGCAAAAAACCACACTTAACCCTGATAATTTCAATATATACATGATTAGAAAAAAGGGAAACACATACTCGTTCTTTATTAATGACACACAATTTTACCAAATGCCTTTTGCGCCATTTTTTGGAAATTTAATTGGGATTGGAGCAGGTAGAAAAGTGAGTTTGGTAATTGACTATTTAAAAGTGATTTATTTATAAACTGGCAAACAGCTCGCTATTGCCATCGCAAATGATAGGATCTGGGCGGCTTAGTAAATGATGACAAACGAAGCAAAAGGGTGATCAAAATCGGTTGACTAATGGCAAGAATCAGCATTCAACCCAACTCCGGAAACGCACCCAGAAAACTATTCTTAAAAAACGTTACAGTTGCTCTAGCTGATGGTGATGTTGATTTTTTAACCGGTAATATCTCGGAAACTATCCATTGGGAGATAGCCGGAGAAAGAACCGTGATTGGGAAAGAATTTTATTTGAAAGCCATTACCCGGCACAAGCTGTGGAAGGCTACAGAACTTATTATTGATAAGATAATTACGCACGGACCAGGCGCTTGCGTAAGTGGAACTTTTATCGGGGTCGACAACTCGACATTTTCGCTTTGCGACATTTACAGATTTAAGGGCGCTGGTGGAACAACCATACATTCCATCAACACTTTTTTAGCTTGCCAACAACTAAAGGATAGCGAACAAAGTTTGTATACTGAATAATGCGGCAGCAGTATCTTAAACCTTTACCAAGTAAGTGCAAAGCGACAACCTTGTCCCTTTTGAACATACATAAACCAACGACACATGGCTAAAGCGCAGACAGACTTAAGCAATAAATTAGTAAGGGATTATTCTTTTCTAAAGGACATGTATGAAGACGAGTATTTCCCCAATAAAGTTGTCGACAAAGGCAAGGCAATTTTAATAGATCTATGTTTTCAGATTGAAGAATTACGACCTCAGAATTTGGATGCTTTATATGAACTCACACACGCTGCAACAGACAAATTTAATAACCTGCAAGACGAATTTGAAGACAATGATAGTGAAATAGAAACCGTTGCCAGAGATTGCATTGGAGCTGATTTTGAATTTATAGCCACCGCGTACGGATTTGAAGATGCCGATGTGGAAGAATTAATTGCAACCAGAGATTGGTAATAGATTTTTGTTTCCTGTATATCCGAATTATCACAACAACTACTGACAAAGGCTTGCTAAAAAAAGCAGAAAGAATGACAACAAAGGTTGGCTGCTATAGCGGCTGACAGAATAAAGAAGTCTTTTTTACAAGCCCGACCCAAAACATGTTGATAAATTTTCAGTCAAAATTTTTTACAATATGAACAAGATATCATTATTTTTATTCGGGCTTGCTACGTCCTTCTGCATGGGTTTTGCGTTCAAAACCATGACTACAAAAAACAACACTACTAACATGAAAAATATGAACAAAGTAACCGGAATTGGTGGCATCTTCTTTAAATGTAAAGACCCTAAAAAAATGAATGAGTGGTACAAAACGCACCTGGGTTTTGACACAACCCCGTATGGAACAAGCTTTGAATGGCGCGAAATGGGCGACAGCACTAAAAAGGGACTTACGCAATGGAATCTTTTCGCTGAAACAACAAAGTATTTTGAGCCTTCGACCAAAGACTTTATGATCAACTACAGGGTTGGAAATTTAGAAGCGCTTGTAGAGCACCTGAAAGAGGAAGGTGTAACTTTTGTAGACAACATCGAGGCTTCTGATTATGGCAAGTTTGTTCATATCATTGACCCGGAAGGCAACAAGATTGAACTTTGGGAGCCTGCAGATAAGGAGTAAACATTCGACCAATGCGTTCGCGGTTTATCTTGCAGCCTTAACAGAAAAACATGCAGTTACCCATTTATATTGTTCATGCGTTTACCAACCACTTATTCGGCGGTAATCCTGCTGCAGTTTGCCCATTAAAACAATGGTTGCCCGATGAAGCCATGCAACAGCTGGCGAAAGAGAACAACCTGAGCGAAACAGCCTTCTTTGTGCCCGAAGGCGAAGGCTTTCGGCTTCGATGGTTTACGCCTACTACCGAAGTAAAGCTGTGCGGGCACGCTACGCTGGCTACAGCGCACATCCTATTTACCGAGCTGGGCTATGAGAAAAACGCGATCCTCTTTCAGTCGTTAAGCGGCGAGTTAATAGTAAGTCGAGTGGCTGAAAACTGCATCCAGCTTGATTTTCCGGCAAATAAACCGGTGCCGCTTACAGACATTCCGGATGCGTTGTTCAGCAGTCTGCATGTGTCGCCCTGCCCTGTTTTCAACAGCTCGTTCGATATGATGGTGGTGCTGCCTTCGCAGAAAGAAGTGGAAACGATGCAGCCCGATTTTGCATCGCTGGCTACCATCAAAGCGCGGGGTGTAATCTGCACGGCAAAGGGTGAAGAAAGCGATATTGTGGCGCGTTGTTTCTACCCTCAATCGGGCATTAACGAAGACCCTGTAACCGGCTCGGCGCACACGATACTGGTGCCTTACTGGGCAGAGATATTAGGTAAAACGCACCTGCAAAGCATACAACTTTCGGCCCGCAAAGGCTACCTCGATTGCGAGCTGAAAGGCGACCGTGTGCTGATGCGTGGCACAGGCAAAACCTACCTGAAAGGAACTTTTTTAACCGACTAAACTTTCATCATCTTTATTTTGGAGACAGGTCTGGTTATTTACACCGATGGCGCAGCACGGGGCAATCCTGGTCGCGGTGGTTATGGCGTGGTGATGATGTTTGGCGATAAAAAGAAAGAGCTCTCGGCAGGCTACCGGCTTACCACCAACAACCGTATGGAACTGATGGCGGTGATTGTGGCACTTGAGGCACTGAAGAAAAAAAATTTGTCGTTAACGATCTATACCGACAGCCAGTATATTGTAAACACCATCACCAAACGATGGCTGGATACCTGGATAAAAACAAACTTTAAAGGCGGCAAAAAAAATAAGGATTTGTGGCTGAAATTTTTTGCGCTGTCGCGCGATTACAACATTACGTTTACCTGGGTAAAAGGTCATGCAGCGAATGCGTACAATAACCGCTGTGATGAACTGGCAACCTCAGCGGCAGATGGTAAAATGTTATTGATAGACGAAGTGTATGAGAAAGAAGTGGCAAGTGGAATGTGAAAGATAAATACAGGTTTGCGCATGACAACCTACTGTTGGAAATAGGAAAATCTCGTTGTTGAAAGGTAAAACATCGACGGTATTCTATCCTTCATGTAAGGGATATTTAAATTGAAAAAATAAAGTCGCTGTTACGCCGGCGACTCTCGTATTTCTATCATTGCCACACCCATCTTGTTATCTCTTGCTACACCGGCTGCTTTGCCTTCCTTTTATACTTATCAAAATTAATAATGAACACGCTGGAAAGAATAACAGCCAATGCAATTAACTGGACGCTGCTAATGGCTTCGCTGCCAAAGAAGGCGCCGAGCAACACTGCCACTACCGGGTTCACATAGGCATTGGTGCTTACCTGAGTAGCCGGGCGCACACTCAGCAGCCAAATGTAAGCGCTATAGCCGGCAAGAGAGC
>CAZZZH010000026.1:17693-18432 GCA_964658445.1 Ilyomonas sp. | reverse complement strand
TTACCAAATAAACGACCGACAGCCATGCATTGACAGGCACCTGGCTGATATGAAACGTTGCCATCTCGCCGCTGAAAAAAGTAAGCACACAAAAAGAAAGTGCTGCAAAGATCATTTGCCAGGCAGCGCCCACCAGCACACTGCCTTGGCTGTGAGACTTGGAGTATAACGAACCGATTGCCCAGCAGATATTCCCGCCAATAACCACCAGCATAGCTATCAACAGGAAGTGGCTGTCTGCCACAGCTACGTTCGCCATCAGCTTTTGCCCGAACAATAGTATTACTCCTACAAAACCAGTAATCACGCCAATGATAATTTTAGCGTTGCTGAAGTTTGCTTTTCGGTTCTTTCCATCCAGCAAGACAAACCAGACCGGTACTGCTGACACCAACACAGCGACAAACGAACTGGGCAACCATTGCTCTGCCCAAATGATAGAGCCATTGGCGACGAACAGCAGTAAATTACCCGTAACAAAAGCAGAAAACAATTGCGGGCGATACCACAATTTTTCCTTCTTACCGGCGCACCACGCCAGCAAGAGAATGCCCGACGCGGAGAAGCGAACCGCACCGAGCAGAAAAGGCGGAAAGCCACGTTCGGCGCTTTGTATAAAGAAGTACGTAGAACCCCACACAATATAAACGATGGCAAAGGCGATGATGACCAAAGCGAGCGGTGCTGTTGATTGTTGCTTCATGAACAGGTGCAAAGATGGTTAAGGAAAGGATATAAG